>CAZGUW010000156.1:0-10838 GCA_964528705.1 uncultured Geminicoccaceae bacterium | reverse complement strand
AGGCCGAGCTCCTGGTCGTGCCGGCGCCCACCGAGGACAGCTACTGGTGGCGGCGGGTCACGCCGACCCTGATCGACAGCCCGCTGCGCGTGGTCAGCCGCCTGCCTTTCTGTCCCGTCGACCCGGAGACCGGCGAGCCCGGGACCGGCGACCTCGTGCCGGGTGCCCTGGTGCTGGGCGGCCTCCTCGCCGAGCCGTCCGGCGCCGATCTGACGCTGGTCGCGATCGAGACCGACCTCGACCTCAGCCGGGCCCGGCTGCGCGACCTGATCGCCGCGGGCGGTGTCGACCTCGTCTCGCTCGTGGCCCTGCAGGACCTGCAGCCCGAGAGCGCCTTCTTCCTCGCCGAGGTGGCGGGCATGGGCGAGGCGGTGGTGGCCGGGCTCGGCCAGGCCTTCGCGCCGTTGCGGGAGAGGCTCTTGCGCCTCGATGTGCTCGGCAGCTATCCACGCCCCCTCGGCGGCATCGCGGATCCGTCCGACGGCGACGCCTGAGCGGCCGGAAACCACACTTCCCCACCTACTCCAAGCGCGGGTCTTTGCGTGATGGCAAGCACAGCGCCGCGGCCGCGGCCCGGCATTCTCGAGATCCAGGCCTACCAGGGCGGCAGGGCCGAGATCGGCAGCGGCCGGCCGGCGGCCAAACTCTCGGCCAACGAGAGCGCCATCGGCCCGAGCCCGCTGGCGGTCGAGGCCTTCAAGGCGGCGGGCGAGCGGCTGCATCGCTATCCCGAGGGCGGCTCGGAGGCGCTCCGCGCGGCGCTGGCCCGGCGTCACAACCTCGATCCGGCGCGGCTGGTTTGCGGTGCCGGATCGGACGAGCTGATCGCGCTTCTGGCCCGCGCCTATGCCGGACCGGGCGAGGAGGTGCTCTTCACCGAGCACGGCTTCCTCATGTACCGGCTCTCGGCACTCGGCGTCGGCGCGACGCCAGTGGCGGCGCCCGAGCGGGAGCTCAGGGCCGACGTGGACGCGCTGCTCGCCCGGCTCACCAGCCGCACGCGCATCGTCTTCATCGCCAATCCCAACAACCCGACGGGCAGCTACCTTTCCGGCGACGAGCTGCGTCGGCTGCATGCCGGCCTGCCGGCGGACGTGCTGCTCGTCATCGACGCGGCCTATGCCGAGTTCGTCGAGGTCCCGGACTACGACAGCGGCCAGGAGCTCGCCACGAACGAGCCCAACGTCGTCATGACGCGGACCTTCTCCAAGCTCTACGGGCTCGCGGCGCTGCGGCTCGGCTGGCTCTACGGCCCGCCCGCCGTGGTCGACGTAATCAACCGGCTGCGCGGCCCCTTCAACGTGGCGCTGCCGGCGCAGGAGGCGGGGATCGCCGCCCTCGAGGATGTCGCCCACGAGCAGCGGGCGCGGGCCCACAACGCGACGTGGCTGCCTTGGCTCAAGGCCGAGCTCGAGGGGCTCGGGCTCCTCGTCCATCCGAGCGTCGGCAATTTCCTGCTCGTCGAATTCCCGGCCGGGCCCGGTCGCGACGCCGCGGCGGCCAATGCCCATCTCGAGGCGGACGGCCTGATCCCGCGCCAGATGGCGGCCTATGGCCTGCCGCACTGCCTGCGGATCACGATCGGGCGCGAGGACGAGAACCGGGCGCTCGTCGCCTCGCTCGGGCGGTTCATCCGGAGTGCGCCGACATGAAGCCCTTCTCGCGCGTGGCGCTGATCGGCATCGGGCTGATCAACGGCTCGCTCGCCCGGGTGCTGCAAAAGGAGGGCCTCGCCGGCGAGATCGTCGCCGCGTCCCGGCGCCAGGAGACGCTGGACCGCGCCCTCGAGCTCGGGCTCTGTGATACCGCCACCAACGACCCGGCGGCGGCGGTGCGGGGGGCGGATCTCGTGGTGCTGGGCACGCCGCCCGGCAGCATGGGCGCACTCGCGGCGGCGATCGGCGGCAGCCTCGGCCCTGCGGCCATCGTCACCGATGTCGGCTCGGTCAAGGCGCAGATCGTCCAGGACGTCCGCCCGCATCTGCCGGCGCCGCAGCACTTCGTCCCCGGCCATCCGGTCGCCGGCACCGAGCATTCCGGGCCGGATGCGGCCTTCGCCTCGCTCTTCCGGCAGCGCCGCTGCATCCTGACGCCGCTCGAGGATGCCGACCCGGCCTCGGTCGAGCGGGTCAGGGAGCTCTGGGAGGTGGCCGGCTCGCTGGTCGACGTGATGACGCCGGAGCACCACGACAAGGTGCTCGCCATCACCTCGCATCTGCCGCATCTGATCGCCTACACCATCGTCGGCACGGTCGCCGACCTCGAGGAGCAGGCGCGGACCGAGGTCTTCAAGTACGCCGCCGGCGGCTTCACCGACTTCACCCGCATCGCCGGCTCCGACCCCACCATGTGGCGCGACGTCTTCCTCAACAACCGGGAAGCGGTGCTCGAGATGCTCGGCCGCTTCACCGAGGACCTGGTGGCGCTGCAGCGGTCGATCCGCTGGGGCGAGGGCGAGGCGCTCTTCGACCTCTTCACCCGCACCCGGGCGATCCGCCGCGGCGTGGTCGAGGCGGGTCAGGCCTATGTCCGCCAGCCCGAGGACCCGCTGGCGAGCAAGCCCTGAGACGGGACGGCGTGAGATGAGTGCGGCCCCCCTGCCGGCGCGGGTGTGGTTCTTCGCCTATGGCTCCCTGATGTGGAACCCGGGCTTTTTGCCGGCCGCCTCGGCGCCGGCGCTGCTGCACGGCTACCACCGCAGCCTCTGTGTCTACTCTTGGGTCTGGCGCGGCACGCCGGAGCGGCCGGGCCTCGTCCTGGGCCTGGCACCGGGTCGCGCCTGCTTCGGCCGGGCGCTGGCGGTCGAGGCGGCGCACGAGGCCGAGACGCTGGCCTATCTCGACGGGCGGGAGCTCGTCACCGACGTCTACGAACGCCGCCGCCTGGAGCTCGCGCTCGGCGACGGGCGGAAGGTCGAGGCCTGGAGCTACCTGGCCCGGCCCGACCACGTCCAGTTCGCCGGCGACCTGCCGCTCGCCGAGGTGCTGCGCTTCGTCCGGCAGGGCCGGGGCAGGGGCGGGGCGAACGCCGACTACGTGCTCGCCACGGTCGCCCATCTGCGCGAGATGGCGGTGCAGGACCCGGCGCTCGAGGCTGTCGCGGCAGCGCTCGAGGCGGAGACGGCGGATCAGGCCTGAGCGGGCCCGGCCAGGAGCTCGTTGCAGGCGGTCTCGGTGCGCTCCTCGAGGAGGTGCATGAAGGTCTGCCGGTCGAGGCCGGGCGGGATCGGCTCGAGGAAGCGGAGCGTGATCACCCCCGGCCGCTTGACGAAGCTGCGCCGCGGCCAGAAGCGGCCCGAATCGAGGGCCACGGGCACGACCGGAACGTTCGCCGCCTTGTAGACCGCGGCGACCCCGGGCTTGTAGTCGGGCGCAGCACCGGGCGGCTGGCGATGGCCTTCGGGAAAGAGCAGGATCGACAGGCCGTCGGCGACCGCCGCCTCGGCGCCGCGCACGAGGGAGCGCATGGCCTTGGCGGCCCCGCCCCGGTCGATGGCGATGTTCTTCGCGATCCTGAGGTACCAGCCGAAGACCGGGATGCGGGTCAGCTCCTCCTTGAGGCCGATCACCAGGTCCGGCCGGATCGGATGGTAGGCCAGCGTCTCGAAGGCCGACTGGTGCTTGCTGGCGATGATGCAGGGGCCGGGCGGCAGGTGCTCCAGGCCCTGGACGCGGTGGCTGAGTCCGACCAGGAGCCGCATGCCGAGGTGAATGCCCCGCATCCAGAAGGCCGCGTAGCGCCGCATCTGTCCGGCCGTGACGAAGGCGGCGAAGGGCAGGATCGCGAGGGCCGCGAGAACGGTCCAGGACCAGAACCAGATGTTGAAGAGCAGCGAACGGACGACCGGCAAGGCGGCTGGCTCCGGCAGTGGCGTGGGGCGGGTCTCTCCCCATCGCACGCTCAGCGGAGCCGCGCCAGTCCGTGTTGGGCGGTGAGCCGGGCGACGAGCGTGGCGAGGAGGGCCGCCACCACCGGCACCATGGCGAGCAGCACCCAGTGGACCGGGGCCAGCTCATGGGTGGCGAGCGGCAGGTCGCCCATCAAGGTCGGTGCGTAGATCACGACGACGACGACGGAGATCGCGACGACGAAGCCGAGCAGCGCGCCGCGGAGCGCCTTCGTCAGGGCGTGCTGCTCGAACTGGCGGGCGAGGTAGCGGTCGCCAGCTCCCATCTGCCGCAGCAGGTCGATGGTCTGCCGGTGCGCCTCGAGCCCGGCCCGGGTGAGCCAGACGACGACGATGACGATGACGCCGAGCAGCAGCAGGCCGAACGATGCTGCCACGCCCCTGAACAGCACCGCGAGCCGCTCCCGGCTGCGCTCGATCTGGCCGGAATCGCCGAGCGTGGCGCCGGGGACGAGGGCGGAAATGGCCTCGTCGAGGGCCATGAGATCGATCTCGGCACCGGGGTTGAAGGCGATGTCGATGAGGCGCGGCAGGGGCATGCGGGCGCCGAAGAGGCCACCCGTCGCCTTATCGGCGGCATCCTCGGTGGTGTCGTCCACGAGGAGGTCGTCGACCAGCGCCCCGAAAGCCGCCTCGTCGATCAGGCTGGCATAGGCGACGCCCGGCAGGGCCTGGACATGCGCCAGCACATCGTCAACCTCGCGGCGGGCCGCACGGGCTTCGGGGTTCGGCGGCAGGGCCACGGTGACGATGCGCGGCTCCTGCCGGAGTGCGGCGAGCTGGGCGTCGGCGATGGCGGCGACGGCGAAGGCGAGGACGCAGAGGAGGACGAGGCCGGCCGTCAGCCAGAGCAGGAAGCGACCGAAGGCGGTCGTCTCGAGCGGCAGGTCGAGATCGGGGTTGCGCATCGCTCAGCGGGTCCCGCGGGAGGCCGGATCGACCGGCGGGCGCGGCACGGTGAGCCGGCCGTGGGAAATGTGCAGCACCGCATAGGTGTAGCGGCGCAGGAGCTCGGCGCTGTGCGTGGCGATCACCACGGCGGTGCCGAGCCGGTGCAGCTGGATGAAGAGGTTCATGAGCCGCTCGGCATTTTTCGCGTCGATGTTGCTCGTCGGCTCGTCGGCGAGCAGCAGGCGGGGCTTGGCGACCACGGCGCGGGCGATGCAGACGAGCTGGCGCTGGCCCATGGAGAGCTCGGCCGGCCGCGCCTCGAGCCGGTCGCCGAGCCCGAGCCAGCCGAGCATGTCGGCGACGAAGCGTGCCGTCTGGTCCTCGTTGGCGCCGCCGATCCGCAACGGCAGGGCGACATTGTCGAAGGCCGAGAGGTGATCGAGCAGGCGAAAATCCTGGAACACCACGCCGATGCGCTGGCGGAGTGCGGCGAGCTCTTCGCGGTTGATCTTGTCGAGCTCACGGCCGAAAACGCGGACCGTACCCCGGGATGGCGGGTGCGAGAGGCTGATGAGGCGCAGCAGCGAGGTCTTGCCGGCACCGGAGGGGCCGCTCAGGAAATGGAAGCTGCCTGCCTGGAGCGTGAGGTCGATGCCATGCAGGACGGGAGGCGTATCGCCGTAGCGCAGGTCGACGCCGTCGAGTTGCAGGATGGTGGCCGCAGTGCCGGTCAAATTCACTCCGTCGGCTGGTCAAGCCGCGTGGCAGCAATGCACGATTCGTTTAATCGCTTCACATTGACCTCAACTCATGCGTTATATGGGGGACATCCCGGGCTGCCAAGCACTGAGCGATGATCATCACCTGTCCTTCCTGCGCCACGCGCTACACGATCCCGCCCGAAAGCCTGGGGGCCGACGGCCGCATGGTTCGCTGCACGGCCTGCGGGCATCGCTGGTTCGTCGGGCACGAGCCGCCGGCCCCGGCCGAGCCCGAAGTGCCGCCGCCACCGCTCGACGATGCGCCGCCGCTGCCGCCCGCCGAGGCGCGGCCCGGGCAGAAGGCCGCGAGCTCGACCGGGGCGACGGTGGGCTGGCTCGGTGTGCTGCTGATCCTGCTGATCCTCACCGGTCTCGTCCTCGGCCGCAACGAGGTCGTCGCCCTCGTGCCGGAGGCCGGCCCCATCTACCAGCGAATGGGCCTGCCCGTCACCCGCGAGATCGGGCTCGAGCTGCGCGGTGTCGTCTCCGAGCGGCTCGACGCGGTGGATCCCGCTGCGGTCGGCGCGAGCGACACGCTGCGGATCGCCGGTGACGTGGTGAACGTCTCCGGTGCCGAGCGTGGCGTCCCGCCGGTGCGCATCGCGCTCCTCGATGCCGCGCGCGACGAGGTCGCCGTCCATCTGGTGGAGGTGCCGCAGCAGACGCTTGCGGATGGCGCCTCGACCCGCTTCGAGCTGCTGCTCGAGGATCCGCCGGAGGCGGCGAGCAATTTCAGCGTGACCTTCGCCGTGCCCGGGCAATGACCGGCACCGGCCCGGGTGCGCCCCGGCCGATGCAGCTCGCCCTCGAGGCCGCCGGCCGGGCCGCCGCCCAGGGGGAGGTGCCGGTCGGCGCCGTCGTGGTGGACGCCACGGGCCGCGTGCTGGCGACCGCCCACAATCTCGTCGAGTGCCACAAGGATCCGACCGCCCATGCCGAGATCCTGGCGATCAGAGCCGCGGCCCGGAGCCTGGGCAGCCCGCGGCTCGTCGACTGCGATCTCTATGTCACGCTCGAGCCCTGCCCGATGTGCGCCCAGGCGATCGCCTTCGCCCGGCTCCGCCGGCTGTATTTCGGCGCCTACGATCCCAAGGGTGGCGGCGTCGAGAACGGGCCGCGCATCTTCCAGAGCACATCCTGCCACCACCGCCCCGAGGTCTATGGCGGGATGTCCGAGGCGGCCGCCGCCGAGCTGCTCAGGGAGTTCTTCCGGGACCGGCGCTGAAAGCCGGCATCACGCCTATCGATGGCATCCTGAATGCGCTAACCAGCCGGCCGCCTGACCGTGAAGGAAGGAGGGCCCATGCGTCGGTCGTTCCTGGTGCCCGAGACGCTCGAGACCGAGCGGCTTCGTCTGCGCCTGCCACGCGCCGAGGACTTCCCGGCCTATGCGGACATGCTCGCCGATCCCGAGGTCAACCGCTTCATCGGCGGCGCCGAGCTCGCCGACCGCGCCGAAGTCTACCGCTCGCTCGGCTGGCTGATCGGCCACTGGCACATGCGCGGCTACGGGCCCTGGCTGGTCGAGGACCGGGCGAGCGGTGCCCTGGTCGGCCGGGTCGGCGGGTATTACCCGCTCGAATGGCCGGCCCTGGAGATCGCCTGGACGCTCGGCCGGGCGTGGTGGGGGCAGGGGCTCGCCCAGGAGGCCGCGCGGGCGGCCCGGGCCGTGGTCAGGGAGCATCTGCAGCCCGCGAGGCTGATCAGCGTCATAGCGCTCGGCAACGAGCCGTCGCAGCTTCTGGCGCGCAGACTCGGCTGCCGCGAGGCCGAGCGGCTCACGATCTGGGGCATCGACTGCATCGTCTTCGAGCACCCTACCCGAGTTCATGAGTGAGGCGGCGAATCCGCCGGGTTCCCGGCCGGTTCGGGCTCCGGCGCGTCGTCGACCGCTGGCTCGGCTACCGGTGGGGCGGGCCGCCGGAGGCGGCGGGTCAGCTTGCGCAGCGCCTCGAGCAGCACGATGGCGACGGCGAAGACGATGAGCAGGAGCAGGAGCGTGCCGCCGCCGGTGGTCGGTGCCACCCACCACACGGCGGCAAGCGCCAGCAGCATGGCGACGATGCCGGCCGGGCCGAGCTGGATGACGAAGGCGACCCACTTGCCCACGGCTCAGGCGCCGAGGACGGCGAAGATCTGCGAGCCGACGCGGTCGACCCAGAGGCGGATGCCGGTGCGCAGCGCCTCGATGTCCCAGCCCTTGTTCCAGAGCTCCGGATTGGCCTCGATGTCCTGCCGCCAGAGGGCGAAGAGGGCGGCGGCCTGCTCGGCCGTCGTGACGTCCGAAAGGTTGGCGATCAGCACGACGGCCTCGGGGTCGCCCTTGCCGGCGGCGGGTGACCAGGCAAGCAGCACGGGCCCGCGGCCCAGCGGGCGGAGCCGCGCCCGGCCGACATCGCGGATCGCCTGCAGCGCCACCGGCAGGCCGTAGTTGCGGATGGCCGTCTCGCAGGGCGAACCGCCCGACGCGCGATTCAGCTCGTCCGCGATCTTGTCCTCGGTCAGCGGCCAGACAGTGACCATCTGCTGCTCGACCGGCAGGCCGAGCTCGTCGGTGCGCGGCAGATTCGCCACATAGGCCTCGCACAGCATCTGGTGGCGCTCGAGGTCGGCGCTCGTGGCGCGGGACGGGAACGCCAGGATGCCGTAGGCCGCGAACGCCTCGGGCGGGTACTGGCCGGGGCCGGCGAAGAGCCTGGAGGCGCGGACCAGGGACGGTACTTCGCGCGTGGGGCCGCTGCCGCCATTGGCCGTCGCCGGCGCGGGAACGAGGCGGTCGAGCAGCCCGGCCGCCACCGCCAGGGCCGCGTCGACGGTCATCTCACCCGCGAGCGGGGCGGCAAGCACCTGGCCGATCTCGTCGACCACCGGCACGGGATCGCGGGCAAGCTCGCCGTGCAGCGTCTCGAAGCCGGCGGGCACGGCCCGGTCCAGCGCCAGATTCAGCGTTGCCGCGAACGGCTCTGGTGCCGAGGGCGCGGCCCGTTCCAGCACGGTGGCGGAGGTCGCCCAGGCGATGAAGTCCCGGGCGACGTCCGGATGCGGGGCCTCGACCGGCAAGGCGAAGCTGACGTCGCGCCGCCAGCCGATGCTGCCGTCCCGCGGGTCGCCGGGCGGCAGGGCGACCCCGAGCCAGGCCGTCGGATCGGTTGCCGAGGCCGCGGCCAGCGACCCGAGGGCCCCGCTCGGGCCGACCCAGATGGCGCACTCGCCGGCGGAGAAGCGACGGGCGAGGTCGGCGTTGCCCAGTGCACCGGCATCCGGCGGGCCGTGCTCGACCAGCAGGTCGGTATGGCGGACGAGTGCCGCGTGCCAGCTGCCGTCCGGGTCTTCCAGCGCAGCGGGTGTTGGTGGGGCATCGCCGATGGCGCTGGCGAGGAGGCCGATGACGGCGAGGTTCTCGGCGGGGCCGGGTGCTCCGGCGAGGCAGATGCCGGCACGTCCCGCCTCGGGTGCATCGAGCTCGGCTGCGAGTGTCACGAGATCGTCGAGTTCCGGCTGCTCGGGCATGGGCATTCCCCGCGCAGCGAGGAGGTCGGCCCGGTAGTAGGTGAGGGCGGTCTCGGAGCGCAGCGGCGCACCCCAGGTCGCGCCGCCATCGTCATCCGCCAGCGGCAGGAGCCAGCCCTGATAGGGCCACGTGCCGAGCTGCAGGGGGCCGAGGGTGGCGATGTCCAGGCGCTCGCCAGCCTCACCTTCGCCTGCCCGCAGCCGCACGAGCTCGTCGATCGCCGGCGCGTCGAGGAAGGTCCAGGCCAAACGATGCCCGGTCGCGGTCTCCCATTCGCCCGACAGGTCCTGCACGGCGCGAAGCTCGGGCGTGTCGAGCGCGGCGATCCGCAGCTCGGCGCTCTGCGCGTTGCAGGCGATGGCCAGGGCAGCCAGCGCCGGCCAGAAGGAGCTCCCGCCCATCGCGTTCCCCTACTACCGAAGGTAGTCGGTGCAACCGGTTTCTGGACCGTATGAAGTTGATTCTAGAGCGTCATCCGCGCGGCGTCCAGCCAGCGGCCGGCGCTCAGCCGATCACCCCTTGGCGGCGCAGCCGGTCGAGCTCGGCCTCGTCGAGGGCCAGGAGTTCGCGCAGCACCTCGTCGGTATGCTGGCCGAGATAGGGCGGTGCCTTGGCATAGGCCGGCGGCGTCGCCGACATCTTGATGGGGTTGCCGAGCAGCGGCACGGTGCCCGAGGCGGTCTGCGGATGCGGCATGTCGATCTGCATCTCGCGGTGCTGGATCTGCGGGTCGGCGAAGACCTGGGCGAGGTCGTTGACCGGGCCGCAGGGCACGCCGAGCGCCGTCAGGCCCTCCACCCAGACGGTCGTCGTCTTCTGCCGGAAGAGCGGGACGAGCAGGGCATAGAGGGCGGTGCGGTTGCGCACGCGGTCGGGGTTGCCGGCGAAGCGCGGGTCGTCGGCCAGCTCCTCGGCTCCGGCGAAGCGGCAGAAGCGGCGGAACTGGGCGTCGTTGCCGGCGGCCAGCACCACCTCGCCGTCGGCCGTGTCGAAGCGCTTGTAGGGGACGATGTTCGGGTGCTCGTTGCCGAGCCGCTCCGGCACCTTGCCGGAGAGCAGGTAGTTGACCGCCTCGTTGGCGAGCCAGGCGACCTGGGTGTCGAGCAGGGCGAGGTCGATATGCTGGCCCTCGCCGGTGCGCGCCTTGTGGTGCAGGGCGGCCAGGATGGCGCTCGAGGCGTACATGCCGCACATGATGTCGGCGATGCCGATGCCGACCTTCATCGGCTCGCCGTCCGGCGCACCGGTCAGGCTCATGATCCCGCCATAGCCCTGCGCCAGGTAGTCGTAGCCGGCGCGGTCGGCGTAGGGGCCGGTCTGGCCGAAGCCGCTGATCGAGCAGTAGACGAGGCCCGGGAACTCGTCCTTCAGCGAGGCGTAATCGAGCCCGTAGCGGGCGAGTGTGCCGGCCTTGAAGTTCTGTGCCAGCACGTCGGAGCTCGCGAGCAGGGAGCGGATGAGGCCCTGGCCCTCGGTGGTCGCGATGTCGATCGCCACCGAGCGCTTGTTGCGGTTGGCGGCGAGGTAGTAGGCGCTCTCGTTGGTGTCGCCGCCGCCTTTGGCCGGGGCATAGGGCGGGCCCCACTTGCGCGTGTCGTCACCCGCCCCCGGCTTCTCGATCTTCAGCACATCGCAGCCGAGGTCGCCGAGCAGCTGGGTGCAGGTCGGGCCGGCAAGAATCCGGGTCAGGTCGAGAATGCGGATATCGGCGAGTGCTGACTTCATGGGTACCTCCCGGAACGGCTGCGCAGGAGGTAGCCCGGCCGAT
>CAZGUW010000155.1:0-11231 GCA_964528705.1 uncultured Geminicoccaceae bacterium | reverse complement strand
ATCCACTCGCCCGCCGCGCGGGCGATCTTTTCGTCGGGGGTGCCGGCGGCGCTGCTCGTCAATGCGTTGACCTACGTGCCGATCCTCTTCGTCCTGCCCCGCCTCGTGCTCAACGAGAGTGTGCGGCCGGGTGCCTGGCAGGGCGCGGCGCGCGCCTTCCTCGAGGGCATCGCGCATGTCCGTGGCAGCGCCGTGCTGGCGCCGCTCTTCGCCTTCTTCATCGCCCTCTCGCTCACCGTCCGGCCGCTCGGCGAGCTGCTTCCCGGCTTCGCCGGCGGGGTCTTCGAGCGTGGCGTCGAGGGGCTGGCGGTGCTCAGCGCCGCGATGGGGCTGGGTGCCGTGGTGGGGGGCATCTGGGTGGCGCTCCGCGCCGACGCCTTCGACCTGCGTCGCACGCTGCTGCTGCTGCTCGCCGTCACCGCCTTTGCCACGCTCTTCGCGCTCAGCCCCGGCTTCGTCCTTGCCGTGCCGCTCATCGCCGGTTTCGGCTTCACCCTGACCGCCTGCGGCGTGGCGATGCACACAGCCGTGCAGCTGGGGGTCGAGCCGGAGCTCCGGGGCCGGGTGATGAGCCTCTTCGGCCTCGTCTTCCGCAGCGTCCCGGCGCTGGGTGCCCTGGCGGTCGGCACGGCGGCCGAGCTCTTCGGCCTCAGGTTGGCCATGGTGCTGGCAGCCGTGGTTTTCGTCACCGCCTATGCCTGGCTCTGGCGCCGGTTGCCGCCGATTGACCGTTGACAGCGACGGGTCTCCTCACCTACATGGCGCCGTTGTCGGCGGGTGCCCCCGGTGCTCGCTCGATTTCTGTTGTCCGACAGCTTCGGCCGTCCGCCCGCCAGGGGGCTCGTTCCCATGGCGCGGCGCAGCCTCGTGAGCAGCTTCATGAAGACCTATTCCGCCAAGCCCGCCGACATCAAACGGGACTGGTTCGTGATCGACGCCGAAGGGCTGGTCCTCGGCCGGCTCGCCGTGCTGGTCGCCAACCGGCTGCGCGGCAAGCACAAGGCGATGTTCACGCCGCACATGGACTGTGGCGACCACATCGTCGTGCTGAATGCCGAGAAGGTCGTCCTGACCGGCAACAAGCGCACCCAGAAGACCTACTACCGCCACACCGGCTATCCGGGCGGCATCAAGGAGACCACCGCCGAGAAGGTGCTCGACGGCCGCTTCCCGGCCCGGGTGATCGAGAAGGCGGTGGAGCGCATGGTGCCGCGTGGTCCGCTCGGCCGGCAGGTCATGCGCAAGCTCCACATCTACGCCGGCGGCGAACACCCGCATGCGGGCCAGAGCCCCAAGACGCTCGACTTCGCCGCCCTGAACCCGAAGAACAGCAAGCTCGGAACCGCGCATGGCTGACACCGTCTCCTCCTTTCAGGACCTCTCGAAGCTGCGGCCGGGCATGGCTGCCGAGCCGGAGGTCGAGGTCGCCCAGCCGAAGATCGACAAGTACGGCCGCGCCTACGCCACGGGGCGCCGCAAGGAGTCGGCGGCCCGGGTCTGGGTGAAGCCCGGCAGCGGCCGCTTCACGGTCAACGGCAAGGACATGCCGGCCTATTTCGCCCGGCCGACGCAGCAGATGGTGATCAACCAGCCGCTGGCGAGTATCAACCGGCTGCAGCAGTACGACATCGTCTGCACCGTGGCCGGCGGTGGCCTGTCCGGTCAGGCCGGTGCCGTGCGGCACGGCGTCGCGAGGGCGCTGATCGCCTACGAGCCGGCGCTTCGCCCGGCTCTCAAGCATGGCGGCTTCCTGACCCGCGACGCGCGCGAGGTCGAGCGCAAGAAGTACGGCAAGGCCAAGGCAAGGCGCAGCTTCCAGTTCTCGAAGCGCTGAGCCCGACCCGAACCAACCGCACGCGAAGGAGGGCGCCGGACTTGTTCCGGCGCCCTTTTTCGTGCCCGATGCGCTGCCGTCTAATCGAGGGTAGAAAACCTCTTCATTCCTTGTCATTTTAAGGCGAACGATCGGGATTGGCGCGAAAGCGGCCTGCTTTCAACAATTGCTTGAGGTGGACCTCATTGAGTCGAGCGGTCTGCGTGGGGTCATTCGGGTTCATCCGCGGGGCTCTCGTCGCCCTCGCCTGCCTTCTCTCATCGATGCCGACCGCCGCCCAGGTGACGCCGACACCCGTGGCGGCAACGGCCGACCCGGGCCCGGTATGGCGGTACACCGTGCGGCCCGGCGACAATATCTGGAACCTGTCGCGCCGCTATCTCGCCGACTGGCGGCAGTGGCCGGCCCTGCAGGCGCTCAACGGCGTCGATCAGCCGCGCTCGATCCCGCCCGGCACCCGCCTCTCGATCCCGCTCGCCTGGCTGCGTCTGCAGCCGGCCGCGGCGGTGCTCGAGACCTTCCAGGGCAGCGTGGTGCTCAGTCGCGGCGAGACCCGCCCGGCACCGATGACGGACATGCGGCTCGAGGCGGGTGACGTGCTCGAGACCGGGGCCGATGCCAGCGCCGTCATCGCCTTCGCCGACGGCTCGCGCGTGCTGCTCGGCGAGTCCGCCCGGCTGGAGTTGGACCGGCTGAGCGAGTATCGCCGCACCGGCATGGTGGACACGCGACTCAGGCTCGAGCGGGGCCGCCTCGAGACCAGGGTCGAGCCGGCCGTCGGTGCCGGCTCCGTCTTCGAGGTATGGACGCCGCCGGCGGTAAGCTCGGTGCGCGGTACTGATCTGCGCGTCGGCCTGGACGAGGCGGAGGAGCGCAGCGCCACCGAGGTGCTGACCGGCAATGTGCGGGTCGCGGCACTGTCGACCGCCCGCAGCGTCGGCGCCGGCATGGGCACGGTGACGCGGCAGGGCTCGGCGCCCGAGCCGCCGCGGCAGCTGCTGCCGCCGCCGGATCCCGCCGATCTGCCGGACCGCCTCGAGCGCCTGCCGCTCCGGCTGCCCATGCCGCCGCTTGCCGGTGCCCGGAGCTTCCGCCTGACGCTCGCCCACGACGATCGCTTCGAGCAGCCGGTGACCGACCTGATCGTGCCGGCCGGCCAATCGGCCCGGCTGGAGGTCGCCGATGGCAGTTATCTGGCCCGCTTGCGCGGCATCGAGGCGGACGGGCTCGAGGGCCTCGACCGGATCTGGCAGCTTGCGGTCGACGCCCGGCCGGAGCCGCCGACACCCCTGAGCCCGCAGCGCGAGGGCAAGGTGCGCGAGCCGCGACCGCAGTTCGGCTGGTCGGTGCCGCTCGACGCGGCAAGCGTTCGCCTCGAGCTGGCGATGAGCGCCGACTTCGCCGAGCCGGTGATCCGTGCCACGGACCTGACCGGGGCGAGCTTCACGCCAGAGGCCGACCTGGCGCTCGGCACCTGGCACTGGCGTTTGCGCACCGTCGACGAGGCGGGCGAGGTGGGGCCGTGGAGCGACGTCTGGAGCTTCGAGCGGGTCGACCCGCCGGCCGACCCGGCGATCGACGACCTCGAGACGGAGAGCGGCCGGTTGACCATCCGCCTCGCCTCGCTCGAGCCGGGCCAGCGCGTCCGCTTCCAGATCGCCGACAAGGCCGATTTCGCCGAGCCGCGCCACGAGGCGGTCGGCGAGGAGGCAGCGCTGGTCGTGCCAGGTCTGCCGCCGGGCGACTACTGGTTCCGCGCCCAGATCATCGAGGCCGACGGCTACGTCTCGACGTACTCGACGCCGCAACGCATCACGGTCGAGCCGAGCCGCTGGTGGCCAGTCCTGCTCGTGCCGTTCGCACTTCTGTTCCTGCTGCTTTGAGATGGTGCCTGACGGGGGTGTTCCGGTTCCCCGCCGCCTGGGATTCGCCATCCTGGCGACTGTGCTCGCGGCTCTGGTCGTCCGCCTCGGGCCGGGCGACATGCTCGATGCAGCGGCCTATGACGCGCTGCAGCCCTGGCTCACCGGACCGCGCAGCGACCGTGTCGCCGTCGTCCAGATCGACCGGCGGAGCCTCGAGCGGGTCGGGCCATGGCCCTGGCCGCGGCGGGTGCACGCCCGGCTGATCGACCGGCTCGCCGCTGCCGGAGCGCGGGTCATCGGCTATGACGTGCTCTTCGCCGAGCCGTCGGTCGACGATCCGGCGGGTGATCTGGCACTAGACGCGGCCATCGCCCGGGCCGGCAATGTCGTGCTGCCGGTGGTGGCCGAGGCGCCGACGGCCGGCCAGCCGCCGGTCGAGCTCCTGCCGTTCGGCCGCCTGCCGGAGCTGGCCCGTGCCCTCGGCCACTCCCATCTCCGGCCGGACGCCGATGACCGGCTGCGCCGGCTGCAGCTCGCCGCCGGCGTCGGCGACGCCTTCTGGCCGGCTTTCGCCGTGGCGGTGGAGCGCCAGATGCTGCCGCAGGTCGCCACGCGTGCCACCTTCCGCAATGGCGAACCGTCAGGGATCCTCTTCGACTGGGTCGAGGATGGCGAGGCGCTGGTGCCGGTCGCGGCCGACCCGTGGCGGTTGCGCCGCTACTCCGCCATCGACGTCCTGCAAGGCGAGCGTGCGCCGTTGCTTGGCGGTGCCGCCGTGCTCGTCGGGGTCACCGCGCGCGGACTGGCCGCTCCGGTCCGGATAGGCACCGGCCTCGGCGCCGCCCCGCCCATCGACTTCCAGGCGCTGGCCGTGGAGGCCCTGCTGCAGGGCCGGACCATCGCCCCGTTCCGCTGGCCCGAGCTGGCAGCGGCCCTCCTCGCCGGCGGCGCGTTCCTGCCCTGGCTGCTCGCGGGCTGGCGCCGTCCGGCGCTGGCGCCCCCGGCACTGCTCATCGTGCCGCTGCTGCCGCTCTGCACCGGTATCGGCGCCCTCTTGCTCTCGAAGCTGATGCTGCCCTTCGCCTCGGTCACGGCGACCCTGCTCGGCTATCTGATCCTGGCCCGGCTGGGCCAGACGGTGCTGCGCCTGCGGCGCGTCCAGGTGGAACGCAGCCTGGCCCATGCCGCCCTGACCCACGTGGCGGACGCGGTGCTGACCACGGACGAGGCTGGCGTGGTCGACTATGCCAACCCGGCGGCGGCCAGGCTCTTCGGCCGTGCCTCCGAGACGCTGGTCGGTCTGCCGCTCGCCGAGCTGGCGCCGCCGGTCGCCGAGCTCGCCCGGCGAACAGCCGAGGATCCGGAGCCGCCGACGCCGGCGCTGCTCGCCGCCCAGCTGGCCCGGCCCGCGCGCGGCAGCGAGGCGCTCGGGGCGATCCGCCTGACGGCGGCGGACGGGCGCCAGCGCTCGGTGCGCGCCACGGCCCGCCGCTTCGGGCCGCAGGCGGGCTCGCGTCTCGTCATGGCGCTCAACGACATCACGGATGAGCAGCGGCTGCTCGACGAGGTGGCCTTCCGGGCGACCCATGACAGCCTGACCGGGCTGCCCAACCGGCATCTCCTGACGGATCGCCTCACCGGCGCGCTGGACCGGGCACGGCGCGCCGGCAACCGCGTCGCCGTGGTCTTCCTCGATGTCGATCGGCTGAAGAGCATCAACGATGCGCTCGGCCATGCGGTCGGTGACGCGGTGCTGGTCGAGGTCGCCGCACGCTTTCGCCTGCTCGGCCGCTCAACCGACACGGTCGGCCGGATCGGCGGCGACGAGTTCGTGCTGGTGCTGGACGGCCTCAACAGCCGCGCCGAGGTGGCGACCGCGGTCGCCCGCTATCGCAGCGCCTTCGCCCGCCCGGTCATGGTGGGCGGGCGACCGCTGCCGGTTCGGGCGAGCTTCGGCGTCGCCATCTTTCCCGACGACGGCGATGTTCCCGACAGCCTGCTCCGGCGCGCCGACTCCGCCATGTACCGGGCGAAGCGGGACGGCCGCGACCAGGTGGTCACCTTCGATGCCGAGCTGCACGGCGAAGCCGGCGACGGCCTGCTGCTCGATGCGGCGCTGCGCGACGCGATCCTCCAGGACGCGCTCGAGCTGCACTATCAGCCGCGGATCGATCTCCAGGAGCGCAAGCCGGTGGGGCTGGAATCACTGGTGCGCTGGCGCCATCCGGAGGAGGGCCTGCTGCCGCCGGCGCGCTTCATCGGGCTCGCGGAGGAAACCGGCTCGATCGTCGAGCTCGGCCGCTGGGTCGTCGAGCGGGCCTGCGCCGATCTCGCGGGGCCGGATCTCCGCGATCGCGGCCTGCAGGTCTCCATCAACGTCTCGGTGGTGCAGCTCAAGCGCGATGTAGGGTTCGTCGATTTCGTCCGTGGCACGCTGGCCCGGCACGCTCTGGCAGCCGACCGCATCGAGCTCGAGGTCACCGAGAACCTCTTCCTCGACCCGTCTTTGCCGATGCTGGGCCGCCGACTCGCCAGTCTCGCCGGGCTCGGCGTGCATCTCTCGATCGACGATTTCGGCACCGGCTATTCCTCGCTCAGCTACATCAATCGCTTTCCATTCGACCGGATCAAGATCGACCGTTCCTTCGTCGACATGCTCGACCGGGACCAGGGTGCCCAGGCGATCGTCCGTGCCATCGTCGGGCTGAGCACGGCGCTGGCCAAGCAGACCACCGCCGAAGGGGTCGAGAAGGACGCCCAGCTCGCCTTCCTCGACGAGCTCGCCTGCAACGAGGCGCAGGGCTACTTCTTCGGCCGCCCAGCACCCTTGCCGGACTTGCTGCAGGCGCTTCCCGGCTGAGCCGGGCGGCTGGACAGGGCGGGGCGCAGGCCGCATATCGGGCCGAACGTGGTGATCGGGGAGGGCGACGATGCTGGTGATCCTGGGCTCGGTGAATGCGGATCTCCTGTTCAAGGTCGAGAAGCTGCCCGCCCCCGGCGAGACCGTGCTCTGCCCGTCCTACGCCATGGCACCGGGCGGCAAGGGCTCGAACCAGGCCGCCGCCGCCGCCAAGGCCGGTGCCGCGACCCGCTTCGTCGGCCATCTCGGCGACGACGCCTACGGGCCGGTGGTCCGCAACCTCCTCGTCGAGGCCGGCATCGACACGAGCGGCCTCGCCAGCTCCGACCGCCCCACAGCGATCGCGGTGATCGGCGTCGATGCGAAGGGCGAGAACGCGATCATCGTCGCCAGCGGCGCCAATCTCGACACCCATGCCGGTCAGGTCGAGGATGCCCTCCTCGGCCCCTCGACCACGCTCCTCTGCCAGAACGAGATCCGGATGAGCGAGACCGCCGCCGTGCTGGCGCGCGGCAAGGCGAAAGGCGCGCGCACGCTCTTGAACCTGGCCCCTGCCGGCCCCCTGCCGGCGGGCCTCCTGGACACGCTCGACTTCCTCATCGTCAACGAGATCGAGGCGCAAATGGCGGCCGGCGACGCGGCGGGTGATCCGCTGGCCCTCGCCCGCCGGCTGGCCAGGGAGCACGATCTCGTCTGCGTCGTGACGCTGGGTGCCGAGGGGGCAATTGCGGTGGGCCCCGAGGGCGGCTGGCGGGTCGGCAGCCTGGCGATCGAGCCCGTCGACACCACCGGCGCCGGCGACGCCTTCGTCGGTGTGCTGGCGGCGGCACTCGACCAGGGCCGCTCGCTGCCCGAAGCGCTGCACCGCGCCAGCCTCGCCGCCGGGCTCTCCTGTCTCGCCATTGGCGCCCAGTCGGCCCAGCCGGACGCGGCGCAGATCGAATCACGTCTGGGTGAGCTGCCGGCGCCAACGCCCCTCGACTGATCCCGAAAGCCGTCCGGCCCGTATCTCCGGCGAAACGCGGGAGAAAGCTGATGCTGCGACGTGACGTTCTGCGCCAGGGTGCCGGGCTCCTGGCCGGGAGTGTGCTTGAGGGGCGGATCGGGCCGGTCCTGGCGGCGCCGGCAGGCGATCTCCGCTTCGCCGTCCATCGCAACGACCGCGAGATCGGGTATCACGCGCTCCGCTTCGCGCCCGAGGGCGACCGGCTGACCGTGCGCATCCAGATCGAGCTCGAGGTCCGCTTCGCCTTCATCACGGCCTACCGCTACACCCACGAGAACCGCGAGGAATGGGTGGATGGCCGGCTCGCCGGCTTCAACAGCGTCACCGACGACAACGGCACGCTGCATCGGGTCGAGGCGTCACTCGAGGGTGATCGACTGGTCGTCCAGGGCAGCGACGGTCAGTTCACCGCCCCTGCGGGTGTGCTCCCCGCCACCTGGTGGCATGCCGACTTCATCGCGGGAGGGCGCTGGATCAACACCCAGACCGGCGAGATCATCAACTCGACCGTGACGTCGCTGGGGCAGGAGACGGTCGAGGCGGAGGGCCGGTTCGTGACGGCGGACCGGTACCGCCTCGCGGGCGATGTCGACATGGATCTCTGGTATGCGGGCGAGCGTTGGGTGAAGCTCGCCTTCGACGGGCCGGACGGATCGCGAATCGACTATCGCAAGGTCGAGGGCAGTGCCTATCGCGACCTGTCCTTCCGGCCCGGCGACGAACGTCGCGCCTGAGCCAAGGCATGGCCCGAACGCTTCGCTTCGTCTTCGCCGACCAGCTGACCCACGCGCTCTCCGCGCTCGCCGACGCACGGGCCGGGCACGACCTCGTCCTCATGGCAGAGGTCCAGGGCGAGACCGACCACGTTCCGCACCACCCCAAGAAGATCGCCTTCCTCTTCGCCGCCATGCGCCATTTCCGGGACGAGCTCAGGGATCGGGGCCTTGAGGTGCGCTATGTCGAGTTGGACGACCCCGATAACCGGGGCACCTTCGAGGGCGAGCTCGCCCGTGCACTGGAAGAAGGCGAGATCGACCGCGTCGTCGTCACCGAGCCCGGCGAGTACCGGGTGCTGGAGCGGATCCGGAGCTGGGGCGAAACCTTCGACCTGCCGGTCGAGATCCGGAACGACGACCGCTTTCTCTGCTCCACCGCCGAGTTCGCCGACTGGGCCGGCGACAGGAAGCAGCTTCGCCAGGAGCAGTTCTATCGCTGGATGCGGCAGCGCACCGGCTGGCTGATGACCAAGGCGGGCAAGCCCGTCGGCGGCCGCTGGAACTACGACGCGGAGAACCGGAAGCCGGCAGCACCGGGCACCGATTTCCCGCGGCCCATGCACTTCAGGCCGGACGCCACTACCGAGGCCGTGCTCGACCTCGTGAAGCGCCGCTTCGGCGACCGCTTCGGCGCGGTGGAGCCCTTCTGGTTCGCGTTGACGCGCGGCGAGGCGCGGCGGGCGCTCGCCCATTTCGTGCGGACGGGGCTCGAGGGCTTCGGCGACCATCAGGACGCGATGCTCGAGGGCGAGGACTGGCTCTGCCATTCGGCCCTCTCGCAATACGTGAACGCCGGCCTGCTCACCGCCCGCGAAGTCGGCGAGGCGGTGCTCGAGGCGTACCGGGAGCGCGACCTGCCGCTCAACAGCGTCGAGGGGTTCATCCGGCAGATCCTCGGCTGGCGCGAATACGTGCGTGGCATCTACTGGCTGAAAATGCCTGACTACGCGAAGCTGAACGGGCTCGAGAACCGGCGCCACCTGCCCGACTTCTACTGGACCGGCGAGACGGACATGCGGTGCATGGCGCACGCCCTGGACCAGACCAGGCGCGAGGCCCTCTCGCATCACATCCAGCGGCTGATGGTGACCGGCAATTTCGCGCTGCTCGCCGGGGTGATCCCGGAGGAGATCTGCACCTGGTACCTTGCCGTCTATGCTGACGCCTTCGAGTGGGTGGAGCTGCCGAACGTGCTCGGCATGGTGATGCATGCCGACGGCGGCTATCTCGGCTCGAAGCCCTATGCCGCTTCGGGCAACTACATCAACCGCATGTCGGACTTCTGCGGCGGCTGCGCCTACGACGTGAAGGAGAAGCTCGGGCCCAAGGCCTGCCCCTTCAACTACCTCTACTGGAGCTTCCTGATCGAGCACCGCGAGCAGCTGGAAGCCAATCCGCGCATGGCGCCGATGTTCAAGACACTCGACCGCATGGCGGAAGACCGCCGGGAGCGGATCACGGCTGACGCCGGCCGCTTTCTCGACGGGCTCGAGCCCTGGAAACTGGAGAAGCGCTGCGGCTGAGCGCGTCCGGATCGGCGCGGCGGTTCAGCTCCGGCGGAGGGCAAGCTGGACGACGTCGGTGCTGCCGGAGCGGAAGCCGGCCTCGCAATAGCCGAGGTAGTAGCGCCAGACGCGGCGGAAGCGTTCGTCGAAGCCGAGCTGGCGGATGCCGTCCCAGGCCGACTCGAACCGCTCACCCCAGATCGCCAGGGTGCGGGCGTAGTCGCGGCCGAAGGCGACCTTCTGGGTGATCTCGAGGCCGACCCGCTCCGTGTGCTCGGCAAGGGCCGTGGTGGACGGCAGCATGCCGCCCGGGAAGATGTACTGCTGGATGAAGTCGCTGCCCTTGCGGTAGCTCTCGAAATGCTCGTCGGCGATGGTGATGATCTGCAGCCCGGCGACCCCGCCCGGCTTCAGGGCCGTGTTGAGCTTGCCGAAGAAGGTCGGCCAGTAGGCCTCGCCGACCGCCTCGAACATCTCGATCGAGGCGATCCGGTCGAAGCTGCCCTCGACGTCGCGGTAGTCCTGGAAGCGGATCTCCACCTGCTCGCCGAGCCCGGCCTCGGCGATCCGGGCACTGGCCAGCTCGTGCTGCGCCCTGGAGATGGTGATGCTGGTCACCCTGGCACCGAACTCGCCGGCCGCGGTCATGGCGAAGCCGCCCCAGCCGCTGCCGATCTCGAGCAGGCGCTGGCCGGGCTGGAGGTCGATCATCCGGCAGAGATGGCGATACTTGGCCTTCTGCGCGGCCTCGAGGTCGGCGCGCTCGGCGCTGTGCCGCTCGTCGAAGAGGGCGGCCGAATAGGTCATGGAAGGGTCGAGCCAGGCGGCGAAGAACTCGTTGCCGAGATCGTAGTGGGCATGGATGTTGCGCTGGCTGCCGCGCTTCGAATTGCGGCGGAACCAGTGCTGCAGACGTGCCAGGAAGCGGGTCAGGACCGGCCCGAAATAGCCCTGGCCCCAGGCATCGAAATTGCGATCGAGCAGCTCGAGCAGGTCGGCCAGATGCGGCGTGTCCCACTCGCCGGCGATGTAGCCTTCGGCGAAACCGACGCTGCCGTGGCGGAGATAGCGGTCGAGCACCTTTGCATCGCGGATGACGAGCGACGCGCGCGGCCCGGGCTCCGCACCGCGGATGGTCTCGGCGCTGCCGTCCGGCAGGGTGAGGTCGAGCGTGCCCCGGCGCAGCTGGCGAACCGTGCGCAGCACCGCCTCGAGCCGCATGCGGTCTGCCGTGCCGCCGGTCGTTGCGCCGGTCCTTTGCGCTCCCTGGTCGATGCCCATTTTTCTTGATCGCCACTGCTGCTGCCGGCGACCGATCGTTCAGGCGTTTCGTCCGTCGATCTGGTCGGCGGTTCGTTGGTGAAAAGTCGCGCCCTCCAGCCGGA
>CAZGUW010000154.1:0-11236 GCA_964528705.1 uncultured Geminicoccaceae bacterium | reverse complement strand
CATGGCACGAGACAACCAGCCATGGAAACCATGAACAACGCAAACCACGGTTGCTGAGCGTCCGAAACCAGCCCCGCCGCGCCTTCCGCCGCCTTTTCGCACCCACCAGCAGGCCAAAAACGCTGTTTTGCCGATCGAACCCGGCAGGCGCTGGACAGCCGGATCGGAATAGGTTATTAATCCTGCATCGATGCACCCGCCGCCACCCGTGACGCGGCGGCGCGAAGGGGTTGATGATGATCGGAGCGTTCGGCGTTGCCCTGGTCGCCCGCACTGGGTCACGCGGCGATAGAACAGGAAGAATCCGGGAAGGCACGGCCTTCCCGGGCCCATCCGGTCCTTGGCTCGGTGGCGGCTCGCGGGGCGGAGCGCAGCCGGGCGCCGCATCGGCGCCCGCACTGCTGGCGCCCCGGCGCCGCCTCGATGCGCTCTCGGGGCGCCGCGCCGGGAGCCCGCAGCGTCACATGTACGAGGAGGCAGGGCCCTGCTCGACGGTCTGGGCGACCTCGACATTGGGCTGGCGGCCGGCCTGACCGATGGAGGCCGAGGGAAGGCCGGCAAGCCTGGACGCCTCCGCCACGGTCGACGGCAGGCCGCCGCGGGCGGTGACGGCGTCCATGAAGGAACGACGCTCGGCCACCGGCATCGCCTGCATGTGCCGGGCGACCTGGCGCGCCACGCGCTGCGCCACCGGGCTGTGCGGATAGGCGCGGACGAAATCGACCTTGGCCATGTGGTCGTTGAACAGCGACGCCTGGGCGTAGCTGAGGAATTCGCCGAGGCTGTCATAGTGCACGGTCTGGGCCTGCGCCTCGCCGGCATTGATGCCGGCGGCAATGCCGAGCGCACTCAGGGTCAGCAGCAGCTTGTTCGGCCGTTGTGCCATCATGGATCTCCTGATTGGGGATTCACTCTCGGTCAGCACCACGTCGAACACTGGCACCTGATCCGTGAGACGGCTTATACCGCCGGGCGCTTTAAAATTGAGTGAATGGAGCAAAGTACCCGAGCGCGTATTTCTCTGCCCGGGTCTCGCTTTGCTTGTGGTTAATCGCTTATTAAAGTTAGAAGACCGTTACGGTGACGAGGCGTTATGCAAATGGCCGATATTGGTTACACGCGAATTCTGCACCGCGCAGGGCAGTGGCTGGGCGCCGGGCAGTGGCTGGGCGCCGGGCGGTGGCTGGCCATGGCCCTGCTGCTTGGCGCATCCGCCCTCCCGGCCGCCGGGGCCGATGCCGCCGGCTTCGCCGGGCCGGCGGGCTGGCACGCGCTCTGCGCGCAGGCAGCGGACTTGTGCAACCGCACCGCCCCGCGCCCCGGCGAGCGGCCGGACCGAGCGGCGCTGCAGGCGCTCGAGCGAATCAACGACGCGGTCAATGCGGCAATCGTCCCCGAGTTCGAGCCGGACGGTCGCGACCGCTGGGAGCTCGAGCCAAGAGCGGGTGACTGCGAGGACTTCGCCCTGACCAAGAAGCACCGGCTAATCGCCGCCGGCTGGCCCGGCGAGCGGCTGCGCTTCGCCACCGTGGCGACGGAGAGCGACGAGTATCACGCGGTCCTCCTCGTCGACGCGGCGTCAGGACCGCTGGTCCTCGACAATCGGTTCGACGAGGTCCTGCCGTGGGCGCGGCTCGAGGCCTTTGGCTACCGGCTGATCGCGGTCGAAGGTGCCGGCCCCGACGGCAGCTGGAGCATCTCGCCCTTCGGCACGGTCTTCGCGATGCTCGCGGGCGACGGGCGTGCCGCAGGCGACATCGAGCCGGCGGCTAGCCGGCGCTGAGCAGCCCGAGCAGCCGTTCGCCGACCCGCCGCCCGATCCAGCCCCAGTCGCAACGCCGGGCCGTCCGCCCGGCGGCGCGCCGCATGGCCACGCGCTGGCGGCCGGAGGCGTCGAGCAGGGCGCTCATGCGCCCGGCGAGAGCGGCGGCGTCGCCCGGCTCGAAGACCATGCCGTTCTGGCCGTCCGTCACCACCTCGAGCAGGCTCGGCACGGCCGGAACGATGACCGGCACCTCGAGCGACAGGGCCAGCATCAGGCTGCCCGAGGTCAGGATGCGGCCGAACGGCAGGACGATGGCGTCGCAGGCGGCGAGATGGTGCGGCAGCAGGCTCTCCTCGATCACCTCGTCGCGGATGACCAGCTCCTGCAGCACCGCCGGGTCGAGCCCGTCGAGCCCGAGCGGCGGGTCCTGCCGGCCGGCGACCAGCAGCCGTGCCCGGCCGCGTGGCAGGCGCGCGAAGGCCTCGAGCAGGAGCGGCAGGTTCTTGTAAGGGCGGACATTGCCGACGAAGCCGAAGAGCACGCCCTGCTCGGGCAGGCCCAGGGCCTGCCGGGCCGCGGCCGGCTTCGGCCGGTCGCCATAGAGCGCGTGGTAGCCGCCATGCGGCACGACGAGCAGGCGCGCGTCCGGCATGCCGTGGCGTTCGGCCACGAGGGCCGCGGCCGTCCGCGAGTGAACGAGGACGAGGCCCGCCCGCGCGGCGATGCCCGCGGCCAGCCGCGCATAGGCATCGGGGAACGGGTTGTCGTGCGGCTCGCTGTTGTGCACCGTCCAGACGACCTGTCCGCCGGCCGCGCGCAGCAGGTCCAGGCGCTCGAGGAATGCGTCGACCAGCGCCAGGGCCGCGGCCGCGTCGGGTGCCCCGCGATACAGGGCCTCCTCCCAGTTGACGTGGAAGAAGGTGGGGCCGAGGCGGGCCTGCGCGATCGCCAGCTCGACATCGCCGGGCACGGCGCCGATCCGCGGCAGGGCGGCATAGAGCAAATGCTGGTAGGGGTTGTAGCGCCGGTAATCCTTGTAGAAGACGAGGGTCGCGAGCGATGGCGGCAGACCAGCGGACCCCGCAACCGGAGGCAGGGGTGTCGCCCCCATGTCGACGAAGCGCCCGACCTGCCAGGTCTCGCGGATCGCGACGAGGCGCGCCTCGAGGAAGCGGTCCGGATCGATGCCGCCGGGGCAGGCCTCGAGGGCCTCGCGCGTTGGCAGCAGCTCGGCATCGTAGCCCTGGTGGCGAAAGAGATGGAGCTGGCCGGCATCGTCGGTGATGAAGAGCGGCACGAACGCCCGGCGCAGGATCTGCTGCTCGGTGATCTGCTCGAGCGCGGCCGCCGTGGCCTCGGCGGCGACCCCGCAGAAGGAGACGGCGACGACGGGGACCTGGTCGTCGATCAGCCCGGCGCAGCGATGGCCCGGCGCCGGCCTGAGCGGCCCTGCGGTGTCGGCGTCGCCGGGCCACCAGGTGGGGCGGGGCTCGGGAATGCGCGCCGCGGCGTTCGACAGGCGCCGGTAGCTCGACCGGCGTACCGGGCCGAGCGGCGGGGCCTTGAGCGTCGGTGCCAGGGCGCCGAGCTCGGCGAGCGCCGCGCCGAGGCGGGCGCGCAGATCGTGGAGCTCGCGGGCCTGCAGCTCGAGCTGCGCGTGCAGCCGGCTGGCGGGCGCGAAGGATCGCGGCGTCAGCGCGGCGGGCGGGCTTTCGCGGCTGACGATCGTCATGCGCAGGGCTCCTCTTTTCTCAGGACAGCAGGTGGGCCTCAGGACAGCAGGCGGGCAATGGCGCGGGCGGCGGCGACGGCCCCGTTCGGCAGGGCGAGGCCCCGGGCGTGCTCGTCCAGATACTCGCGCACGGCCGGCTGCAGGATCGCCTGGACGCAGTCGTGCAGCGGGCCGAGGTCGTTCTCGTCGATCTCGAAGGCGGCGCCGGCCGCCTCCGCATGGCGGGCGCGGGCACCCTGGTCGTCCATGCACTCGGCATCGTTGGCGATGAAGATCGTCGGCAGGCCGAAGCGCAGCAGATCGTTGAAGGAGTTGTAGCCGGCGGCGCTGATCGTGAAGTCGAAGGCGCGGTAGTAGCGCGGGATCGGGTAGCCGCTCAGCAGGCGGACGCCGGGCCACCGGCCCTGGTATTCGGTCGGCGCATTGAGCCACTGCGCCAGCACGATCTCGAGGCCCTGGAAGCGCTGCAGGATCTCGAAGACCTGGCCGAGCAGGCTGTTGAGGTCGCGGGTCGTGCCGGAGCCCAGCTGCACGAGCACGGAGCCGCCATCGGCCGTCTCCGGCAGGCCCAGCGCCTGGCGCGCCGCCTGCCGATCGAGGACCTCCGCCTCGTCGAGCAGGCCGATCGGTGGGACGCGCGTCGCCTCGAAGCCCGGCCGCTCGCGGAAGACGTCCGCCTGGGCAGCGATGTCGTCGGGCTCGATGATCAGGTCGAAATAGGGTGCCCGGGTCAGGAACTCGCTGTTGTCTTGGCTCGCCCGCCACATGCCGCGGCGCACCCAGACCAGCCGCGTGCCATGCCGGCAGGCCGCCGCTTCCACCACGCCCTGATAGGGGTTCGACGCATCGAGGACCAAGGCCGCCGGCTGATGGTAGTCCAGGAGGGCGTTCATCCGCTCGCGCGTCGCGGCGTTCCACGGCCGGGCCGGCTTGCCGGCATAGGTGGTCAGCAGCTCCGTGGCGAAGCCGAGCTGCTCGAGCACGCTGGCGGCCTGGCTCATGGTGGCGAAGACCGGCTCGAGCTTATTGGGCAGACGCCGGGCGATCGCGGCGAGGCGGGTGATGTGCCCGAGGCCGACGCCGTTCGCCGTCACGAAGAGCACCCGGTTCGACACGGCCGGCAGGGATCGCCGCTTGCCGGTGCCGTGCTGCAGGCCGAGCCGGTCGGCAAGGCCCTCCGCCGCCGGCGTCCTGGCCGTCGCCGCAGCTGCCTTTTGACGTCGCCGCCGGCGGACGAAGTCCGGCCATTCCCCGGGCGGCAGGTGGATCGGCCCGGATTGCAGCGTCAGCGCCTCGCCGGGCGAGGCCAGGACCGGCAGGCCGCGGGCCAGCGCCTCCGCGACGGCACGCTGCGGCAGCCTTTCAGCGGCGCAGTCCGGCGGCACCACCAGGAGGTCGATTCCGTCGACGAAGCGGGCCATGTCCGTACCGTCGATCGCGAGAACCTGCGCCGCAAGCCCGGCCGGCAGGGCCAGGGTGCGCCGGTTGCCGGCGAGCAGGACGCGACAGTCCCGCTTCCGGTCGACGAGGCCCGGCGCCAGCGCCTCGAGTGCCCGCCGGGCATCGGATGGATCATAGGCGACGATGCCGATCACGGGGCGCTGCCGGGCGCGACGCCGGGTGCCGATCCCGGGCGCTGCCGGAACGGGCCAGGCTTCGGCGGCGGTCGGCACCCGGGCGGCGAGCGTCGCCCGGGCGGCGGGTGCGGTGGCGTGCCAGAGTGGCCGGGCGCCGAAGAGACAGGCGAGCTGCGCATGCAGGCGGGCCGGATCGTAGTCCGGCAGCTTCGCCTCGCCTTCGACGACATGCCAGGCTGCCGCCTCGATCGCCGGCCGCATCCGGTCGAGGGCGGGAACGGTCAGCCGCGGCACCACGAGCTGCACGGCCCGCGCCGTGTGATGGCCGCCGGGCGCGCAGATCACGGCCCTGCCTTGCCGCACGCAGGCCTCGATGCCGGGATGGATCGAGGCGCCCGGCGCACCGTTCGAGACCTGGAGGAGGCCGACGCGCCGGCCCGCGTCCGCATGGCCGGCGATCTGGGCCACGAGCTGTTCCGTCGCCTCCTCGCGCCGCCGGAAGTCGCCGAGGATCAGGAGATCGCAGCTCGTGCCGACGGCGGTCGATGCCGCTGCGCTGCCCGCGTTCGGGATTGCCGGCGGACAGGCGGGCCCGAGCGTGCCGTTGCGCAGCCGGTCGAGGCAGGATTCCTCGCCGGCCCGCTCGATGGTGCGGTCGACGATGTCGAGGTAGAGCGGTTGCCAGAGGCCCGGATCCGTGGCGAGCTCGACCAGCCGGTCGACGATCTCGCGCCAGTCCCAGAAGCTGGCCGAGGCCCGCAGGATCGGCTTCCAGGCGTCGGAGAGCACGAGCGCCACCCCGGCGAGCGCCGCCCGACGGGCGAGGTACGGCAGCTCCAGATCGGTGGCGAGGGGCGGGCCGATCAGCACGTCGAGAGCGGCGAGCTCGGCCGCCGCGAGCGTATCCGCGGCAACCGCGCGAAGCTCGATGGCGTCAGGCCCGACGCCCCTGGCGCGGAGTGCCGCCGCCAGCCTGCCCGGCGCCAGATGACCTTCCGTGGCAGGTGCCAGAAGGCCGATCGCCAGCGGCCGTCTGGGGCGCTTGTCGGCGCTGGCGAAAAGCGCCTCGTCCGGAACCAGCAGCGGCCAGTCGTCCAGGGTGAGCCAGGCTTCCGGCAGGTGGCGCTTGAGCGCCAGTCGCTCGAGGGCATGCGCCGGGGCGACGGCGATCCGGCGCCCGAGCCTGCGGGCGAGGGCAGGGAGATCCCTGACACCTTCCGGGGCGGCATGCCGGATGACGAGCTGCGTCGCGGCGCCGGCGAGCTCGAGCCCGCGCAAGAGCCTGGGATCGGCGATCTGCACGATCGCCGCATCGAGCGGGGCCGCCCGCCGCGCCGCCCTGGTCTGGTGGAGGACCCGCCAGCCGGCGCGTCGCAGGAGGTCGATCTCCGCCTGCCAGGCAGCGGCGGCGTCGGGCTGCACCGGCTGTCCGAGATAGGCCACGTCGACCGCTGTCGCGTCGGCCATGGCCGGGCGGCGGGGGGCGATCGGCAGTTCGGTGGTAGCAGGCTGCATGGCAGTTCCCTGGCGCGACACGAGACCGTGCGGCGGCGCGCGGCCGTGGCGGCGCCGACAGCAGGACGGCTTGCATGCCGTGAATGCAATGTCGGAACTGGTAGGAATTCTGTGGATAAAAATCAACTATTGATTGATAACCGCCCGGCACGTTAACCGAGTGTCCTGCGCCCGGAGGAACCGCCAGCCGGACGCCGTCCGGGAGCACCTATGAAGGGAGCCAGGCAGCCGATGAGCAAGATCGTCCAGTACCAGGTTCGCGATTCCGCGGTTGTCGATTACGAGCTCTTCGAGCTGGAGGAGATCGAGTACACGCTCCGCGGCCCGCGGCCGGCCGACCTGGGTGACCGGCAGTACGCCGCGGTCCTGGGCGCCGGGCAGAGCTTCGGGGTGCTGGTGCGCGATCCCTATGTCCACCTCCTGCAGCGGGCGATCGGCTTTCCGTTCCTCAATCTCTCGGTCGGCGGCGCCGCCCCGGGGCTCTATCTGCGCAACCCGGCCTATCTCGACTACGCCAACCGCGCCCGTTTCTGCATCGTCCAGGTGATGAGCGCGCGCGGCTCGCACAACAGCTATTTCGAGGCCCGCCACGGCA
Source organism: uncultured Geminicoccaceae bacterium (assembly GCA_964528705.1). Taxonomy (GTDB): domain Bacteria; phylum Pseudomonadota; class Alphaproteobacteria; order Geminicoccales; family Geminicoccaceae; genus SLRI01. Next base: position 4,052 of record CAZGUW010000154.1, on the reverse strand, counting down.
AGAACATGCTGCGGCCGCGCGGCTCCAGCCTGCCCTATGTGCCAGGCGACACGGCCTTCCAGAAGATGATCGAGCACGAGCCGGCGGCGCTGGTCCGGGCCGTGGTCGGCGAGCTGCGCGCCAACTGGGTGCGCGAGACCATCCAGCTGCTCGCCCGCATCAAGGTGCCGAAGGTGCTGCTCTGGTTCTCCAAGCGAACACCCGACTATCGCGAGGGCACCCGGAGCTACAAGGCGATCTCCGGCGTCTTCCCGCAGTTCGTCAACCGGGCGATGATCGACGAGGTCGCCGACTTCGCCGACCACTATGTCGAGGTGGTGAGCAGCCGCGGCATGCCGCATGTGCTCACCGACCGGACCACCGAGGCACCGATCGAGGTCCATCTGGGCGATGCCAAGATCGCCAACTCGGTCAACACCTACTATCCCTCGCCGGAGATGCACGAGGACGCCTTCGCGCTGATGCTGCCGGCCCTGCGCAACGTGCTGGCGGAGACGGCGCCGAGGCGGCGCAAGGCGGCCGGCCGCGAGCTTGCCGGAGCCGGCGCATGAAGACCCTCTTCGCCTCGACGAGCGACATCAACATCGTGAAGTTCCTGAACGCCAGCGCGGCCAGGCTCCGGCTGCTCTGTGACCCGGACTTCGTGGCCGACCTCTATTACGCGCGGCGCGACGACAGGCACGCGGTGGAGCTCGAGGTGCCGGTCGACACGTACTCGATCGAGACGATGGAGATGCTGCACCGGCAGGCGATGCAGCCGGCGGGAGCACCCCTCTACGTGGTGGCGTCGCCCGCCGGCGAGGCCGAGCGCCTGGCGCAGCTGCGCGAGGATTACCCCGAGCTGCGCTTCGCGGGCCTTGCCCAGGATGTGGTGGCAGCACTGGTCGCCCAGGCGCAGCACAAGGTCTTCGAGCCGCCGCCCGCCCAGCCGCTGTCGGACGAGCCACTGTCGACCGCGGCGGCGCCGGTCAGGCTCGCCGTGCTCTTCGCCACGCCACGCTCCGGCTCGAGCTATGTCTGCGACGTGCTCGAGGCGCTCGGCATCGGCCGGCCCAAAGAGCACCTCCGCGACACCCTGATCGAGCTCTTCGCCTCGCGCTACCGCTTCGACAGGCCGGCGGCGATCCGCAACTTCCTGCACTTCTCCGCGAAGGACGGCTGGGTCGGCACCAAGCTGATCACACATTTCGTCAGCGACTTCATGGACAGCTGCGGCCTCGCCGAGCTGGACCAGGCGCTCGGCGGCGGGGTCGAGGTCTTCCCGATCTTCCTCGACCGGTCGGATCGCTCGCTGCAGGCCATCTCCGGCGAGCTCGCCGCCCGGCGCGGCGTCTGGCACGTCACCGACGCGGCCAGCCGCGCGAAGCTCGGCAATCAGCCGGCGATCCGCTACAACTTCCACAGCGTGCTCAAGCGCTATATCGGCTACGGCAGCCAGAGCGCCTTCCTGGACTCGCTGCGCGCGCTCTTCGACCACCGCCTCGACCTCGTCTACGAAACCGACGTCCTCGACCCCGACCGGCTGCGGGCGAAGATCTGCGAGTTCCTGGACGTCAGCGCCGACGACCGCGACTTCAGCAAGCCCGAAAGCCGCGAGCGCATCGCCAACGAGGTCAACGAAAGCTTCAAGCAGCAGTTCCTCGAGGACTTCGAACGCCACTTCAAGCGCCTGCCCCTCGTCGCCTGACCACCCGCCGGGCCCGGCGAGTGAAGACTCCGGGAAGGCACGCCTTCCCGGGCCCATCCGGTTTTTGGTGGGGTGGTAGGTGGTGGGCTATGTGGCGCCCATTACTCTAGCCTTTTCCCGTTCGCTGTCGTCCACATCGCAAGCAACATGGGACCATGCTGCTTCACAGCGGCAGTGCGCGGCGCTGCGGTTTCTGAGGTCGCGGAACGGCCGACCGACTCACCTTGCCCGCAGGTCGTCCAGGAACTCGCTCGCGGGCGCGACGCCGCTGACCCACAGATGCTCGCGGGCCCGCGTGCAGGCCACATAGAGCAGGTGCCGCTCGGTCGTGTAGACCTCCTCCAGATCGGCATCGTCGGCAATCGCCTCAATGCGCTCCTGCAGCGGCAGCACCTCGTCATCGCACGCCATCACCGCGACGGCGCGGAACTCTAGACCCTTGGCCAGATGCATCGTGCTGAGCGCCACCTTGCCGGTTTCGGCCTCGATCTTGTCGCTCAGCTCGACGCTCGGCGCACCGCTGGCAAGAATCGCAGCCCTCGCGCGCTGCATCTCATGGACCGAGCGGACGAATACGCCGATCTCGTGGGGCTTGAGCCCTTCCTTCAGGCGTTCGCCGATCCACCGGCCGACCGCTTCGTGCTCGCTGGAAATGTCGTCAAACGTGCGGATGTCTGGCTCTGGTCCGTTGAACACGGAAATCGTGCCGCGCCGGCCTTCGTTATTGCCGTCCACGTCGGCGATGCTGGGCGGAAGCAGCCGATCCGCCTGGGCACGGATCTGATGCGATGTGCTGTAGTTTATGCGGAGTGTGTGCGATCGGCCGCGGACGTCGATGCCGAGCGACTTCCACGAGAACGGTTGCTGGAAGATGCGCTGGCCGAGATCGCCGGCGAAGAACAGGCCATCCGGTGTGTGCGACACGAGGGCTGCCAGAAAACGCGCCTCGGCGACGCCGATGTCCTGCGCCTCGTCGACCACGGCAAAGTCGAACGGGCTGGCATCCACGCTGGCATAGTGGACAGCGAGACGGCCGAACACGTCCGACCAGGTCACCACCTTGCGTTCGTCGAGGCTGGCGCGCAACTGCGTGAAGATCGACCATAGCGCCTCCCGCTGTTTGCCGCCGACTCTCGTCTTGCGGCCGAGACGTGAGACGTCGCGGTAGCCCTCCCAGGTGCCGATCTGCCAGGCGTCGACGACCTCCGACCACTCGCCGGCGAGGAAGCTGGCAGAGAATTTCTGACCGTCCGCACTTGCTGCCGCCTTCGCAAGGAGTGAATTCACCAGGGCCGGCGGGGCGATGTTCGGCTGGCTGAAGAGGTCCGAGTAGAGGTCGTAGGCGACGCCATTGATCGACTGCACCCTGATCCGGGCGAGGACGGCGGGCTCGTTGCCGGCGAGGTGCTGCAGCTTCACCCGCAGCGCATTGGCTAGCGCCTTGGAGAAGGTGGTGAGCAAGATGCGCGCCTCGGGATTCGATCTTGCCAGATATACGGCGCGGTGCAGCGCCACCACCGTCTTGCCGGTGCCGGCGGAGCCGGAAACGCGCGCCGGCCCGGAATAGGCGCGCTCGACGAACTGCAGCTGGTCCGGGTGGAGGAAGACCGCCCACTTCTCCCAGGGGTAGTCGAGCGCGCGTTCCAGCTCCTCGATATTCGTGAGCACGCGGAAGCGCCGCTGAGAGTCGGGATGCGCGAAGGGATCGGCATCGACAGGCGCCGCCACCGGTGGCTCTGGCTGTTCGCCGACCGCCAGCTTCAAGAGCGCCTCCTGCGCCTCCTGCGGCAGGTGGGCTATGACCTCGAAGAGGGAGTCCTCGGTCGCGGCCCGCACATCCTCGACCCACTCCTCCGGCACGCCGAAGCCCATCAGCTCCACTTTACGCAGATTGTCGAAGAGCCTCGGCTTCGCGGCAGGTGTCTCGACGGGCCGGACCTCGTCCACCGGCCGGACGATCGCCACCTCCTCGACCCGCTCGCGCACCTCGACGAGCTGCATGGCGCCGGTCGTCGGATGACGCTCCAGCTTGCGGCGCTCGGCCCATTTGTAGGCGTCGTCATGGTGATCGACATAGGCGAGCAGCAGGCTGGAGCCGGTCCGGTGGACGATCAGCCGGATGTCCTGGTTGACCCGCACCGACCAGAAGTTCGGGTCCTTGGCCCGGTCGAGCTTGTGGAAGGAGAGACCCGGCGAGGCCGCGTTCATCTGCAGATCGAAGGCAGTGGTCTTGACCGCCTTCTGCTCCTGCGTGGTCAGCCTGGCGAGACTGCTGGTGAATGTGTCGGCGATTCGGAACTGCATGCGTTACATGTCCACTTAACCTTCTTGTCTTGCGTTCTGGATGGTTCCAGATTGCGCACAG
>CAZGUW010000153.1:0-11239 GCA_964528705.1 uncultured Geminicoccaceae bacterium | reverse complement strand
TCGCCGTGCGCGCCACGTCCGGCTCCGCCAGTGCCTCTTCGAGACCTCGCCATCAAGTCTACACCGGAGCGGCGGGCAGGGCAGGGCCTGAAGGAGGCAGCGATGCGGGCGGGACAACTTCTGGCGGCGGGCGCGATGCTGGCGATCCTGCTCGGCGGGGCGACGCACGCCCGGGCGGAGCCGCTGGTGATCGCGCATCGCGGCGCCTCGGGCTACCTGCCCGAGCACACGGCCGAGGCGCAGGCGCTGGCGGTGGGGCTGGGTGCCGACTTCGTCGAGCTGGACGTCGTGCTCAGCCGGGACGGCGTGCCGGTGGTGCTGCACGATCCGACGCTGGAGGCGACGACCGATGTCGCGGCGCGGTTTCCCGACCGGGTGCGGGAGGACGGGCGATTCTATGCCATCGACTTCGACATGGCCGAGCTCGCCACGCTCGAGGTCGGCGAGCGGCTCGATCCGAAGACGGGAGAGGCAGTGTTCCCTTCGCGTTTTCCGGTGGCTAGCGGCAGTTTTCGATTGTCGACGCTAAGCGGGTCGATCGAGCTCGTGCAGGGTTTGGAGACGAGCACGGGCCGGCCGATCGGGCTCTATGTCGAGATCAAGCGGCCGGCCTTCCACAAGGCGGCGGGGCAGGACATCAGCCGGGTGGTGCTCGAGGCCCTGGCGGCGGCGGGCTATGGCAGTGCCGGCGACCCGCGCCTCTATCTGCAGGGCTTCGACTGGGCCGAGACTCGGCGGATCCGCGAGGAGATCGGCTATGCGGGTCCGCTCGTCCAGCTCATCGGCGGCAATAGCTGGCCGGACGCGGCCGGCACGGACTACGAGGCGCTGGTCGGCGACGCGGGGCTCGATGAGCTCGCCGGCGTGGTCGACGGGATCGGCGTGCCGATCGGGCGGGTGCTGGACGACGCGGGCGGGTCGACTGGATTGGCCGAGCGGGCGACCGCGCGCGGGCTCCTCGCGCATGCCTACACACTGCGGGCGGACCGGCTGCCGGGCTGGGCGGCCGATATGGGCGAGCTGGTCGAGCGGCTCGAGGCGGTGGGTGTGGCCGGCTTCTTCACCGACCAGCCCGACCTCACGAGGGAAGCACTCGTGGACTGAGGTTGCGGCAGGTAAATGAGTAGCTTGCCGGGCCTTGCTGATCCAGATCAAGGCAGCTGCCGGGCTCTTTGCCTATGTGATGATTCGCGAGCCTTCCCTTTGGCGGAAGGTACGTGGACTTACGAATGGGTGGATACGCCATGGCCAAGAAATCATTGCAGCCGTTCGGTGGGCTCTTGGGTGGGAGCGGGGCCGATCCGTTCAGCCTGATGCGGCGGGAGATGGATCGCCTCTTCGACAGCTACGCGCGCGAGTGGCCGGCGCCGGCACTCGCCAGGGGGCTGATGAGCCCGAAGGTCGACGTCGCGGAGACCGAGAAGGGGCTCGAGATCAGCGCGGAACTCCCCGGGATCGAGCAGAAGGACATCCATCTCGATCTGACCGACGGCATCCTCACCATGCAGGCCGAGCACCAGGCCGACAAGGAGGAGAAGGACGAGAAGAAGCACTATCACGTGGTCGAGCGGAGCCGCGGCAGCTTCATGCGCCGGCTGGCCGTGCCGTTCGAGGCCGATGTCGACAAGGTGCAGGCGAGCTTCGAGAACGGCGTGCTGAAGATCAAGGTGCCGCGCTCTGCCGCGGCGGAGAAGCAGGTCAAGAAGATCGCCATCAAGGGTGGCTGAGGACCGTTTCTTCGTGACCTTTCGTGGGCGGAACGGGGCGGGGTGCCTGGCACCCCGCCCTTTCCATGTCCGCCAGGGGCCATGCCGGCTAGAGAAGGATTGCCAGGATGATGATGAGGGTGAGCGGCATCCCGAGCAGCCAGAGGATCACGTAGAGCATCGCGGCTTCCTTTCGATTCTGTGGCAGCGGCTCAGTGGGCGCGGCGCCAGAAGGGGCTCCGGAGGCCGGCATCGCGGTGGTTGCCACCCATGGTCGCCGCCCAGTAGGCGCCGGCGGCGCTGATCAGCATGGTGGCGGCGGCGATGAAGGCGGCGATGACGCTCCACTGGCGGGCGGTCTCGGCAGCCTCCACGGCGGCCTCGGCCTGCTGCTGCAGCCGGTCCTCGAGGGACGTGACCCGGGCCTCGACCCGGGCCGGCTCGGCGCCGGTCTGGTTGGCCACGATCTCGACGAGGCGCGCACGGTCGTCGGCCGTAATCTCGCCTTCGGCCAGCGACTGCGCGACGATCCGCCCGGCCTCGCTTCGCGCCTGGGCATCGTCCCCGGCGGCATCGCCGGCGCCCTCGTCGCGGAAGAGGGTGTCGGTCAGGTAGCCGCCGAACGAGGCCGCCTCGTCAGCGGCGCTGGCGGCGGCTTCGACCGTCGCGCCAGCGACATTCGAGGTAGTCTGGGCGGTGGTCTGAATGACGCCGAGCACGCCGCTTGCCAGCATCAGGCCGCCGACGAGCGTGCCGGTGCCCCAAACGAGCAACCCGTGGCTGCCATCGCGCAGATCGGCCTCGTCCGGATCGGCATCGCCGACGGGGCGGCGGAGCCGACCAGCCAGGTAGCCGCCCGCCATGAAGCTCGAGACCTGCACCCAGAGCAGCCAGATGGCGGCAGAGATCGCGAGCCAGAGCGGCGAGACTCCCTCGCCGGGCTCCAGCGAGGTGAGGCCGAGACCGAGCGCCGAGCCGAAGGTCAGGAGCACCAGCGACAGGGCGGCGGCGACCACGCCACCGGCGATGACCGCGCCCCAGTCGACGTAGCTGGCGGGTGCATCGGCCGGAACATAGGCGGGGGTGGGGGCGACAGGCCGGCTGGGCGCCGGCTCGGTGGCGAGCGTCATCTTGTCCTCCAGCTTGGCAGGGGCTCGGGGCTCTCAGGCCAGGCCGAGGAGCGACAGGACCGCCAGAATGACGACGACGAGCCCGACGAGATAGATGATTCCGTGCATTGATCCGCTCCTGGCGTTGACTACTGATCTGGCGCAACAACGCACGCCTCCGGCGGAGGTTCCCAAAGCTCAGTGTTCGGCTGTGGTTTCGCCGGCGGGCAGGGCGCCCGCGAGAGCATTGCCAAGGCCACCCCGTTGCGGCCAACCTGCCCGCTCCACCCAGCGGCAGGGACGCGACATGGACATGAGCCGGACCAGCGACCTCTGGTGGAAGAACGCGGTCTTCTACTGCCTCGACGTCGAGATGTTCCAGGACAGCGATGGCGACGGGATCGGCGACTTCGCCGGGCTGACCAGCCGCCTCGATTATCTGGCGGCACTCGGGGTCACCTGTATCTGGCTGATGCCCTTCTACCCGACGCCGAACCGCGACGACGGCTACGACATCACCGACTACTATGCGGTGGACAGCCGGCTCGGCACGCTCGGCGACTTCGTCGAGCTGATGCGCACGGCGCGGGACCGGGGCATCCGCGTGATCGCCGATCTCGTGGTCAACCACACCTCGAAGGAGCACCCCTGGTTCCGAAATGCCAGGCAGGGCCGCGATTCGCCCTATCACGACTGGTATGTCTGGCAGGATGCGATCCCCGAGGGCGGGCCGGAGGGCCTGGTCTTTCCTGACGCCGAGGAGAGCAACTGGGAGTGGGACGAGCAGGCGGGCCGGTTCTTCCTGCACCGGTTCTACGAGCACCAGCCCGATCTCAACATCGCCAACCCGGCGGTGCGCGCCGAGATCCGCAAGATCGTCGGGTTCTGGCTCCAGCTCGGGCTCTCGGGCTTCCGGGTCGATGCGGTGCCATTCCTGCTCGAGACCGAGGGCATCGCGACCGAGATGAGCATCATGCCGCACGACTGGCTGCGCGACCTGAGCGGGTTCCTGGCGCGGCGCTCGGGCGGGGCCATCATGCTCGGCGAGGTGAATCTCGAATATGACGAGGTCCGCTCGTTCTTCGGTGACGAGAGCGGCGACGAGCTGCACATGTCCTTGAACTTCAACCTCAACCAGGCGATGGCGCTGACCCTGGTGCGGGGCGACGCGGGGCCGCTGATCCACAACCTGCGCGCCATGCCGGACCTGCCGGCCAAGAGCGCCTGGGCGAATTTCGTCCGCAACCACGACGAGTGGTCGCTCGACAAACTGACCGAGGCCGAGCGCCGGGAAGTGTTCGAGGCGTTCGGCCCGAAGCCGGACATGCAGCTCTTCGGGCGCGGGCTCCGCCGCCGCCTGCCGACCATGGTCGATGGCGACCCGGACAGGCTGCGCATGATCTACAGCCTCGCGTTCGCGCTGCCGGGTGCCCCGGTCCTCTTCTACGGCGAGGAAATCGGCATGGCCGAGAACCTCGAGATTCCCGGGCGCATGAGCGTGCGGGCACCGATGCAATGGACCGGCGGGCGGAATGGCGGGTTCTCGGACGGGCCGAAGGAGGCCATGCGCCGGCCGCTCGTCCCGGGTCGAAAATGGGGTCCGGCCGGGGTCAACGTGGAGGACCAGGATCGCGATCCGGAATCGCTCTTGCGCTGGACCGGGCGCCTGATCCGGCGGCGGCGCCAGACGCCCGAGATCGGCTTCGGCGCCTGGCGGGTCATCGACGTGGCAGAGGCGGCGGTAATCGCCCTTCGCTACGACTGGGGCCGGAGCGCCGCCATCCTCCTCCACAATCTCGGCGAAGCACCGGTCGAGGCGGCGTTCGAGCTGGAGAAGGGCGACCGGGCGGCCGGGCTGACCTGCCTGTTCGGCACCGGTGACGTCGCGGCGCGGAAAGGCCGGAAGGTCCGGAGCAGCCTGCCGCGCTACGGCTATCAGTGGCTGCGGGTCGAGCGGGCGGACGGCTGACGGCGGTGCCCGGTCGTCAGTCGACGGTGAAGCGGGCGAGGAGGGTGCCGTCCTCGTCCATGAGGTCGAGCTGGCGGCCGAGCACGCGCCAGCTCCGCGCCGCGTCGAGGGCCGCGATCATGGCCTGCTCGGTCTCCATCAGCCCGTCGCAGTACATCATCGTGCCGGCGACCGAGCCGAAGGCGATCCGCTCGCCGTCGAGGTCGTAGCCGCCTGCGAGGCGGTTGCAGCCGCCGGAGCCGGCGAAGCGCCCCGCTTTGTCGAAGGTGAGCCCGGGCGGATGGTGCCGGTCGGCCGGCGGGACGGCATCGTCGCCGAGCCGGGTCAGCCGCCACTGGGTGCCGGCGAGGTCTGCCGGCGTGAAGGTGGGCGGGCAGGTGGCGCCGGGCTCGATGCGGATGAAGGAAAGGGGCTCGAGCTGCGGCACCGGCGTCGGTCCCTCCATGGGCGGCAGACGGGCGATGCGGCCCTCGACGATGACGAGGAGCGGGGCGCCGGGCTCACCGCGCGCCTCGAGATAGGCGCGCTCGAGGGCGGCGTTGTCGGCCACCGTGGCGACCGGCAGGCGGCCGCCGGTCAGGCATTCGGTGAAGCTGCCGGCGTCGGCCAGGTAGCTGTACATGCCGCTCATGGTGAGCCTGGGCTCGAGGGGCGGGACGTCGCTCCGGGCGAGGTCGTAGGGGAGGTCGGAGGCGATCGGGCGCCCGTCCTGGTCCATGAGGCGGAGCGTGTCGCCGTCCCGGATCTCGAGGATGACGGGCGCTTCCCGGCCGCCCTGGAGGACGAGGCTTCGCCCGTCGCTGCCGACCGCCCAGCGGCCGATGTCGTCTTGGGTGTTGTCGGGGCCGCGGTCCCGCCAGGTCTGGCGGAGCTGGAAGCTGCCATCGGCGAGGAGGTCGACCTGCCAGTCGATGCCGGGGCAGTCGGCGCAGGGCAGGGTGCCGGTGAAGCTCGCGGGCGGCAGGCCGAGCATGCCCGGTGCGGCGGGTGCGGGGGCCGCCGCCTGCCGGGCGACGCGCTCGAGGCGGAGCGTCACCTCGCTGCCGCCGCCCCGGGTCAGCACCGGGTGGGCCTCGGTCGTGGTGAACCAGAGCGCGCCGTCCACGGTGATCCGGCCGCGGACGTTGTAGCTCATGCGCTGGTCGATCAGGGCGTCGTCGAAGGTGATGGCAAACGGGATCGGCACCGGGCCGGCGGGCTCGACTCGGGCCTCGCCCAGCACGATGGCTGCGGCGTCGGCCCGGGAGACATCCTCGAGGATCGCCTCGAAGACCGCTTCGGGCGGCAGGGCGATGCGCTCGCTATAGGCGGCGGTGCCGGTGATCGTGCCGGCCGACGCCGGGGTGGCCACGAGGGCCGCGAGCAGCGCGAGCTTCAGCAGGGTGCGCATGCGATGCGTCTCCTTCCCGGTCAGGCGGCGAGCCGGCGGCGAAGGTTGCGGAGGCTGGCCGGTCGACCGAGGAGGTAGCCCTGCAGCTCGTCGCAGCCCAGCCTTTCGAGGATGCCGGCCTGCTGCTCGGTCTCGACTCCCTCGGCGATGACGGTCTTGCCGAGCGTGTCGGCGAGCGAGACGGTGCTGGCGACGATGGCGGCGTCGTGCCGGCTCGTGGCGATGCCGGAGACGAAGCTCCGGTCGATCTTGATGACATCGATCGGCAGCCAGCGGAGATATGCCAGGGAAGCGTAGCCGGTGCCGAAGTCGTCGATGGCGATGCGCACGCCGAGCTCCTTGATCTCGTCGAGCTGCTCCTCGACCGCGGCGGTCTCCCGGTCGAGATAGGCGCTCTCGGTGATCTCGATCTCCAAGAGGTCGGGGGCGAGCCCGGCATCGTCGAGATGGGCGGCGATGCGGCTGGCGAGCCCGGGCTGGCGGAACTCGACCGGCGAGAGGTTGACCGCGACCCTGACCGGATGACCGAAGGTCTGCCATGAGGTGGCGGCCCGGCAGGCATTGGCCAGGACCCAGTGGTCGATCTCGCGGATCAGGCCGCAGGACTCGGCGGCCGGGATGAAGGCGCCGGGGGTGAGCAGGCCGTGCACGGGGTGCAGCCAGCGTACCAGCGCCTCGGCGCCGGTGATGCGGTTGCGGCTGAGCGAGGTCTGCGGCTGGTAGAGCACGCGGAGCTCGCCGCGCTCGACGGCCCCGGCCAGCTCGTTCTCGATCTGCCGGCGGCCGCGGGCGAGTTCCAGCATCTCGGCCGAAAGCAGCCGGTGCTGGCCGCGGCCTTTCTGCTTGGCCTCGTAGAGGGCGAGGTCGGCACCGGTGAGCAGGTTCGCGGCGTCCGCCCCGTGGTGCGGGAAGAGGGCGACGCCGATGCTTACCGAGGCGGCGATCTCCGCACCGTCGATCTGGAAAGGGCGGCGGAGCTGCTCGACCAGCTTGGCGGCGAGGGCCTCGGCGTCGGCCGGCGTCTGGATGTCGGGGAAGATCGCGGCGAACTCGTCGCCGCCCATCCGCGCGATGGTGTCGCTCGCCCGGCAGGCGCCGGCAAGGCGGCCGGCGAGTGCCCGCAGCAGGAGGTCGGCGGTGACGTGGCCCAGCGTGTCGTTGATCGTCTTGAAGCGGTCGATATCGATCAGGGCCACGGCGACATGCGAGCGGCCGCGCTCGGCCCGGCGGAGCGCCGTTTCCAGGCGGTCGGCGAAGACCAGCCGGTTCGGCAGGTTGGTCAGCGGGTCGTGGTGCAGGAGGTGGCGGACCTGGGCCTCGCTCTTGCGTCGCTTCCTGATCTCGTCGGCCATGAGCGCGTTCGCCTCGGCGAGCTGCCGCGTGCGCTCGATCACCCGCGCCTCCTGCTGCTGGCCCGCCTCGATCAGCGAATCGACCAGCGCCTGATTGCGCAGGAAGAGATTGGCGTTGGCCGTCTGGGCGCGCCAGTTGTGGTGGCCGAGATAGGCGATGCCGATGAAGTAGAGCACGGTCAGGAGCGCCATGACATCGGTGTGCGGCCGGGGATCGAGACCCAGCTTGACGGCGAACGGCAGGAGCGCCGTGGCGAGGAAGGTGCCGAAGGCGGGCGGATGGGCCGGCAGGGCGATGATGGAGCCGGCGGCCATGCCGGCCAGCACGAAGGCGACGACCGCATCCAGGATCACCGCCTCGAGCGTGCCGAAGAGCCAGCCCATGGCCCCCCAGGTCAGCCCGGTGAGCAGCGAGACCAGCGTCAGCCTGAGGCCCAGCCGGTCGCCGTCGCCGACCACGAGCAGGCGCAGCGCCTGGACCACCAGGACCGCGGCGAGCCAGGCGACGATGGGCGCCTGCGGGGCGTAGAGGGCGGCGAAGCCGGCGAAGACGAGGGCGACGGTGGCGTTGATGATAGCCAGCGATGTCTGCTGCGCCTGCAGCTGGCGGAGCAGCACGCCCCTCGCCGTGGATGGCATGGCGGGAGCGGCTGTGACGGCGGCGCTGCTATCCAAGGCGTCATCCCTCGTGCGGCAGCCAGCGGGCAGCCGGAGACTCCTGCTCGACGTGGAAGGTAGAGAGTTCCGCGGCGACTCTCAATTGTGACGCAAGCCATGGGCGGGCCCCGTGCCAGGTGTCCGGGCGGCCGCTCCACGGCGCGCATTGCGCCGGCCCCACCGATTGCCTATCAACGCGCTCGCAGCGTGGAGGAGGCGGCAGCCAGTCATGAGGATCGGAATCCCCAAGGAGCAGCAGCCGGGTGAGCAGCGTGTCGCGGCCTCGCCCGAGACGGTGAAGAAGCTCGCCGGCGCTGGTGTCGAGGTCGTGGTCGAGGCGGGCGCCGGGCAGGGTGCCGCGATCGCCGACGAGGCCTATGGCAATGCCGGGGCGACCATCGCCGACGCCGACGCCGCCTGGGCGGCCGATATGGTGCTCAAGGTGCAGCGGCCGACCGATGCCGAGCTGGACCGCCTGCGCGAGGGGCAGATCCTCGTGGGCGCGCTCGATCCCTACCAGAACCGCGCGCAGGTCGAGGCCTACGCGGCGAAGGGGGTGACCGCCTTCGCGCTGGAGCTCCTGCCGCGCACCACGCGCGCCCAGGCCATGGACATCCTCTCGAGCCAGGCCAATCTCGCCGGCTACAAGATCGTGGTCGACGCCATCGCCGCCTATTCCCGCTGCCTGCCGATGATGATGACCGCCGCCGGCACGGTGACGCCGGCCAAGTTCTTCGTCGTCGGCGCCGGTGTCGCCGGGCTGCAGGCGATTGCCACCGCGAAGCGGATGGGGGCGGTGGTGACCGCCACCGACGTCCGCCCGGCGGCGAAGCAGGAGATCGAGAGCCTGGGTGCCAAGTTCGTGGGCTTCATCCCCGAGGACGGCGCGACCTCGGGCGGCTATGCCCGGCCGCTCACCCCGGAGGAGCAGCAGAAGCAGGCCGAGATGGTGGCCGAGCACCTCAAGAGCCAGGACATCGTCGTGACGACGGCGCAGATCCCGGGCCGGAAGGCGCCCCGCATCGTCACCGCCGCCATGGTGGGCTCGATGAAGGCGGGCTCGGTGATCATGGACCTCGCCGCCGAGACGGGCGGCAATGTCGAGGGCAGCGTCGCCGGCGAGACGGTGACGACCGCGAACGGGGTGGCCCTGATCGGGGCCTTGAACCTGCCCTCCAGGCTCGCCCCGGCGTCCTCCGTCCTCTACGCCAAGAACCTGATGAACTTCGTCATGCTGCTGGTCGACAAGGAGGCGAAGGCCTTCTCGGTCAACGAGGAGGACGACCTCGTCAAGGGTGCCCTGATCACCAAGGGCGGGTCGATCGTCCACCCCAACCTGCAGAACGCCTGAACGAGGAAGCGCGCCATGGAAGCCATCGATCCCGGGGTCTTCGACCTCATCGTCTTCGTGCTCGCGATCTTCGTGGGCTACTACGTGGTCTGGTCGGTGACGCCGGCCCTGCACACGCCGCTCATGTCGGTCACCAACGCCATCAGTTCGGTGATCATCGTCGGCGCCCTGATCGCCGCCGGTGCGGCCTCGGGCTTCGCCACGGTGCTGGGCTTCATCGCCGTGATCCTCGCCGCCGTGAACATCTTCGGCGGCTTCGCGGTGACCCAGCGCATGCTCGCCATGTTCAAGAAGCGCAGCTGACGCGGCAGGAGAAACGGGCATGAGCATGAACCTCGCCGCCATCGGCTACCTGATCGCCGCCGTCTGCTTCATCCTGGCGCTGCGCGGCCTCTCGCACCCGGCGAGCTCGCAGGCCGGCCTGCGTTACGGCATGGGCGGCATGGCGCTCGCCATCGTCGTCTCGCTGATGGTGCTGCCGGACCCCTCGTTCCTGGCCTATCTCCTGATCATCGTCGGGCTCGGCGTCGGTGGTGCGGTCGGCTACGTCATCGCCAAGAAGATCGAGATGACGGCGATGCCGCAGCTCATCGCCGGCTTCCATTCGCTGGTCGGCCTCGCCGCCGTGCTGGTGGCGGCGGCGGCCGTCCTCAACCCGGTCGATTTCGGCCTGGTCAAGGCGGACGGCTCGATCAAGCTCCTGTCGCTCTTCGAGATGGGGCTTGGCACCATCATCGGTGCCATCACCTTCACGGGCTCGATCATCGCCTTCGGCAAGCTGCAGGCGAAGCTGCCGCCGGCGATCGAGAGCAAGCTCGGGGCGCGCAAGGGGCCGGTCACCAAGGCGATGAGCAGCAAGCCGATCATGCTGCCGCACCGCCATGTGCTGAACATCGCGATCGCCGTCATCACGCTCCTGCTGCTCGCAGCCTTCGTCAGCGGCGAGAGCGGCTTCGCCTTCTTCCTGATGACGCTTCTGGCCTTCGCCCTCGGCGTGCTGCTGATCATCCCGATCGGCGGCGCCGACATGCCCGTCGTCATCTCGATGCTCAACTCGTACTCGGGCTGGGCTGCGGCCGGCATCGGCTTCACCCTGCAGAACCCGATGCTGATCATCACCGGTGCGCTCGTCGGCAGCTCGGGTGCGATCCTCTCCTACATCATGTGCAAGGCGATGAACCGCTCGTTCATCTCCGTCATCCTCGGCGGGTTCGGCGAGACCGGTGCCGTGGCGGCGGACGATGGCGACAAGACGGTCAAGGCCGGCTCGGCCGACGATGCCTCCTTCATCATGGAGAACGCGCAGTCGGTGATCATCGTGCCGGGCTACGGCATGGCGGTGGCCCAGGCGCAGCATGCGGTGCGCGAGCTCTACGACGTGCTGACCAAGAAGGGCGTTGAGGTGCGCTTCGCCATCCACCCGGTGGCGGGCCGCATGCCCGGCCACATGAACGTGCTGCTCGCCGAGGCCAACATCCCCTACGACGTCGTCCACGAGATGGAGGACATCAACAGCGACTTCCAGCAGGCCGATGTGGCCTATGTCATCGGCGCCAACGACATCACCAACCCGGCCGCCAAGAACGACCCGCAGAGCCCGATCTTCGGCATGCCGGTCCTCGACGTCGACAAGGCCAAGGCGGTCTTCTTCGTCAAGCGGTCGATGGCGGCGGGTTATGCCGGCATCGAGAACACGCTCTTCTAC
>CAZGUW010000152.1:0-11358 GCA_964528705.1 uncultured Geminicoccaceae bacterium | reverse complement strand
TCCTGCCCATCGCCCTGCAGCTCGCCATCAACGGTTATGCCGTCAACCTCGACACCTGGAACGGCATGACGGGCGAGGACCAGGCGACGCTGCAGTCGGCCATCGAGGCGCTCAGCGCCGAGATCTGGACCTACTCCGAGGAGCTCTACGAGGACGCCATGCGCTGCAACGCCGGCGAGGAGCCCTGCACCCATGGCAAGCCCTACGCCCTGAAGGAGGCACCGGTCTCCGACGAGGACCTCGCCACTGTCGCCGCCGCCGTCGGCGAGGTGTCGCTGCCGATCTGGGCCGAGCAGTGCAACGCGGTCAACCCGGGCTGCGAGGAAGCCTGGCGCGAGGCCGTCGGCTCCCAGCTCGGGCTCTGAGCGGCCGCTCGGCGGCGCAACGGGAGGGGAGGGGGATGCGGATCGTCGCCCGGCTGGCCGGCATCGTCTTCGGCGTCATGATGCTCGCCCTCTCCTTCGCCATCGCCGCCGAGACGGTGCTGCGCAAGTTCTTCGCGTACTCCTTCGGCGGCATCGACGAGCTCGGCGGTTATGCCGTCGCCATCGC
Organism: uncultured Geminicoccaceae bacterium; assembly: GCA_964528705.1. Lineage (GTDB taxonomy): Bacteria > Pseudomonadota > Alphaproteobacteria > Geminicoccales > Geminicoccaceae > SLRI01. The sequence continues at coordinate 10,806 of CAZGUW010000152.1, read as the reverse complement.
CGGGCCGCTCGCCTTCACCGTGGCGGCCGTCGAGCAGGCACATATCCGCATCAACCTGCTGCACGGCCGCCTGCCCGAGCTGGCGCGCGGCTTCCTCAACGCCGTGGCGGCCGTGTCGCTGGCGCTGCTCGCCCTCTTCCTCCTCTACTTCACCATCCGCACGGTGCAGGACACGAGCGCGTATCGGTCCATCGCCCAGACGCCATGGGCGACGCCGCTCATCTACCCGCAGTCGGTCTGGCTCGTGGCGATGGGCGTCTTCGCACTCGCGACCCTGGTCCTGGCGGTTCAGGCGCTCCGCTATCTCGCCCGCCGTGACTGGGCGGTGCTCGACCGGCGCTTCGGGCCGGGCTCGGCCGAGTCCGAGCTACAGGCCGAGCTCGACGATCTGCAGAAAAGGCGGGAGCCCCAGCCATGAGCATCGCCGTCGTCGGCCTCGGCTTCGCTGCCATGCTGCTCCTCATGTTCATGGGCCTGCCCGTCGCCGTCGCCATCGTCGCCGTGGGTGCGGTCGGCGGCTGGCTCGGCTTCGGCATGCCGCTCGTCGACATGATGGGCGGGGTCGTCTGGTCGAGCCTCAACAGCCCCTCCATCCTCGCCATCCCGCTCTTCATGCTGCTCGGCGAGCTGATGCTTAGGGGCGGCATCGCGGATCGCATGTACGACGCGCTGGCGGTTTGGTTCGGCCGGCTGCCCGGCGGGCTGCTGCACACCAACATCGCAACCTGCGCCCTCTTCTCCGCCACCTCGGGCTCGTCGGTGGCGACCGCCGCCACGGTCGGCACCATCGCGCTCCCGGCGCTCGAGAAGCGCAACTACGCGACCCGCGCCTCGCTCGGCAGCCTCGCCGCCGGCGGCACGCTCGGCATCCTCATCCCGCCGAGCATCAACCTCCTCGTCTACGGCTCGCTCGCCAACACCTCCGTGGCCCAGCTCTTCGCCGCCGGGCTCGTCCCGGGCATCCTCCTCGCCTTGTGCTTCTCGCTCTACATCCTCGCCTTCGAGCGCAGCGGCGATACCGAGCGCGTCGCCGTGCCGCTCGCCGTCAAGCTCGCCAATCTCCGCTATCTGGTACCACCGCTCGTCATCTTCCTCGTCGTCATGGGCAGCATCTATGGCGGGCTGGCGACGCCGACCGAATCGGCGGCACTCGGCGTGGTCATCGCCCTCGGCTTCGTCGCCGGCAGCGGTCGGCTCGACCTCGACCTCCTCGTCAACTGCTCCATGCAGGCGGCGCGCACCACCGGCATGGTCGTCATCGTCCTCGCCTGCGCGCTCCTGCTCAACATCACCATCTCGATGCTCGGCGTGACGCAGGCCGTGACCCAGTGGGTCGGCTCCTTCGGCCTCGACCGGCTGACGCTGCTGCTCGTGCTGATCGTCTTCTACCTCGTGCTCGGCGCCTTCCTCGATGCCATGTCGATGCTGGTGCTGACCGTGCCCATCGCCGTGCCGATGATGGCGACCGTCGGCGTCGACGCCATCTGGTTCGGCATCTTCATCGTGCTGATGTGCGAGATCGCCCTCATCACCCCGCCGGTCGGCATGAACCTTTTCGTCGTGCACGGCGTCAGGCGCGACGGCGGCAGCTTCGGCGACGTGATCAGGGGCTCTCTGCCCTACGTCGCCGTCATGATCGCCTTCACGGTCGTCATCATCCTCGTCCCCGACATCGTCATGTGGCTGCCGGAGAGCCTGGCGGGCCGCCGATGAGCGTGGAGGGCGCCGACCGGCGACGCCTCCTCGTCGTCAACCCCAACAGCAACCCGCTCGTCACGCGCCTCGTCGACGCGGCGGTGCAGGCGGCTCTGCCGCCCGGCTACGGCGCCACCACCCTCAGCCCCACCGACGGGCCGTTCTCGATCGAAACCCCAGCAGACCGCGCCGCGGCCGTGCCCGCGGCGCTGCGCCTGATCGAGCGGCATCGCGAAGGCGGCTTCGCCGGCTACGTCCTCGCCTGCTTCGACGACATCGCCGTGCCGGAGACCCGCGCCCGGGTCGGAGCCCCCGTCAGCGACCTCGCCGAGGCCGGCATCCTTGCCGCCGTGGCGGCGGGCGGCCGCTTGAGCTGGCCGGGCGCTACGGTGCCGGGGAGCGCTGCGCCGTCCGCGCTGCCGATCTCGGCGTGGCTGAAGTCGCGGAGCGCTCGCCTGCCACCTTGGCGCGCCTCGTCGGCGTGATCGAAGCGGCGCTGGCGGAGGACCGCGCGGAGATGATCCTCCTCGGCTCCGGCGCGCTCGCCGGTGCCGCCCCCCTGCTCGAGCCCGCCTGTCCCGTGCCCATCGTCGACGCCGCCGCGGCGGCGGTGCGGCGGGTGGCGGCGCAGGTCGCGGCCCTGTAGCCGCCGTCGACCTAGAGGGTCTGGCCGGTGACATAGCGGGCGGCGTCCGAGGCGAGGAAGACGGTGCTGCCGACGAGATCGCGGAGATCGCCGAACCGTCCGGCCGGGATCTTCGCCAGCATCGTCCGCTGCCAGTCCTCGTCCGAATAGAACATCTCGGTGAGCGCCGTCCGAAAATAGCCCGGGCCTATCGCGTTCACCCTGATCTTGAGCGGCGCCCACTCCGTCGCCAGCGCCCGCGTCAGGCCGAGCAGTCCGGCCTTCGAGGCGCCATAGGGTGCCGCCGTCGGCACGCCCACCGCCGAGGTCAGCGAGCAGATGTTGATGATGCTGCCGCCATCCCCCTTGCCCATCAGCCGAGCCGCGGCCTGGGCGGTGAAGAAGGCGCCCCTGAGATTGGTCTCGTGGATCCGGTCCCAGAGATCCTCCTCGACCTCGAGCGAGGCGCAGACCTCCTCCGTGCCCGCATTGACGACCACGAGGTCGAGCCCGCCCAGCGCCGTGGCAGCCTCGGCCACGCTCCCTCGAATGCCGTCGACCGAGCGCGCCTCCATGGCGACCGGCACGGCCTTGCGCCCCTGCTCCTCGATCGCCGCCACCACGTCGGCGAGCCCCGCCACGTCGCGCGCCGTCACCGCAACGTCCGCCCCGAACCGGGCGAGCCCGATGGCCAGCGCCTCGCCGATCCCGCGGCTGGCCCCGGTGACGAGGGCACGGCGGCCCTTCAGGTCGAAAGTGGCATCGACGGCGTCGATCATGTTAGCGTTCCGTCAGGCAAGGCGTTGACGACAGCAACAGAAGCTGGCGCAGCGATGGCTGCGGCGCAAGGAGCGGGGGCTCGACGGATGCGACATGCGCTCGAATGGATCGAGCAGCGGGCACTGGCGGATATGAGCCGGGCCATGCAGGGCCGGGCAGGGGCGCTCGGGCAGGCCTGCCGCGACCTCGCCGGCGGGCATCTCTCGGCCTATGGCGCCCTCCCGCCCTCGGCCATCGTCGTCAACCGCACGATCGGCCTCGGTCTCCACCAACCGGCCGACGCCGCCACCCTCGATGAGCTCATCGCGACCTACGCCGCCGCCGGTGTGCGCCGCTACTTCGTCCACCTGCACCCCGAGGCGCAGCCGGCGGACCTCGATGTCCTGCTCGCGGCCCGCGGCCTCGTCCCCGCGCGCGCCTGGGTCAAGTTCGAGCGCGGCCGGGAGGCGCCGCCCGATGTGGCGACCGGGCTCGACGTCCGCGAGGCCGGCCCCGCGGATGCCGCGGCCCTTGGCCGCATCGCCGCGGACGCCTTCGATCTCGGCCCGCAAGGTGAGGGCATCCTCGCCGCCCTGATCGGTCGGCCCAACTGGCGCGTCTTCATGACCAGCCACGACGGTGCCGCCGCCGGATGCGGTGCCCTTTATGTCGAGGACGGCATCGGCTGGCTCGACTGGGGGGCCACAGCACCGGCCTTCCGCGGGTGGAGCGGCCAGTCGGCACTGCTCCGCCGGCGGATCGAGGCCGCCCTCGACCTCGGCTGCCGGACGATGGCGACCTGCACGGGCGAGGAGGTGCCGGGCGACCCCCAGATCTCCTGGCACAACATCATCAAGATGGGCTTCACCCCGGCCTACACGCGCCGCAATCTCGCCCCGCCGCGCGAGCCCTAGACGCCGAGCCTACTTGCCGTTCGTTACGTCTGCCGGCAGGCTGCCGGCGATTTCGCTATCCCGGCAGAGGTGAGCGCGTGCAGCCGATGGTGCGGCTTTCGGGCGTCGGCAAGACGTTCAGCGGGACGGTGGCGGTCGACGCCGTCTCGCTCGACCTCGCGGCCGGCCGGTTCCTGACCATCCTCGGCCCCTCGGGCTGCGGCAAGACCACGCTGCTCCGCATGATCGCCGGCTTCATCGCCCCGACCTCCGGGCGCATCGAGGTCAACGGCACCGCCGTCGAAAGCGTGCCGCCCTGGCGCCGCTCGATCGGCATGGTGTTCCAGCGCCTCGCCCTATTCCCGCACCTTTCGGCCTTCGACAACGTCGCCTATCCGCTCCGCATGCGGCGCTTCCCGGCAGCCAGCATCGCGGAGCGGGTCGAGCGCTATCTCGAGCTGGTCCGTCTGCCCGGCATGGGCAGCCGGCGGCCGCACGAGCTCTCCGGCGGCCAGCAGCAGCGCGTCGCCATCGCCCGCGCCCTCGTCTTCGAGCCGGACATCCTCCTCCTCGACGAGCCGCTCGCCGCCCTCGACCGCAAGCTTCGCGAGGACATGCAGCTCGAATTCCGCCGCATCCAGCAGGAGCTCGGCGTCACCACGATCAACGTCACCCACGACCAGCGCGAGGCGCTCGTCATGTCGGACGAGGTCATGGTCATGCACCAGGGCCGCGTCCAGCAGTCGGCCCCGCCGGCCGAAACCTACGGCCGGCCCGCCAACCGCTTCGTCGCGGGCTTTCTGGGCCTCACCAACTTCATGGAGGCCGAGGCCCTGCGGGCCGAGGGCGAAAGCTGGGTGGTGCGGATCGGCGAGGCGGAGCTCCAGGGCTCAGGGAACGTCACGGCCGGCGCCCGCGTCACGGCGGCGCTCCGCGCCGAGAAGCTTCGCCTGCTCGCGCCCGGTGCCGCCGCGCCGACGCAGTTCCCGGCCACCGTCACCGAGGTCGTGTTCGAGGGCGACCGCATCCTCTATGAGGTCGAGGTCGAAGCACTGGGCAAGGCCCGGCTGCGGCTCTTCGACCACGATCCGGAAGGCCACGGCCGGCATGCCACGGGCGACGTCGTGACGATCGGCTGGTCGCCGGCCCATCTCTTGCTTTTCGCCGACTGAACGACATCGGAACTGAACGACATCGGAAAAGGAGGGAACCCCAGGATGTCCAGGACCACGACCACCCTCGGCCGTCGCCGCCTGCTCCAGGCGGCCGGCCTCGGCACCACGGCACTTGCCACGCCCTGGCTCTGGCGCCGGCCGGCCCTGGCCCAGGACAAGCCCTCGGAGCTCATCGTCCGCGCCTGGGGCGGCGTCTGGGTCGAGGCGCTGGACAAGGGCGTCTCGCAGCCCTTCACCGAGGCCACCGGCATCACCGTCCGCCACGACCTCACCGAGGACAACGAGATCCGCCCGCGCATCTGGGCTGCCGTCGACCAGGGCCGGGTGCCGCCGATCCACATCAACTGGGACACCTCGACCAACGCCACCAAGTCGTCGCTCCGGGGCGTCACCGAGGACCTGGGCGACCTGCCCAACCTCGCCGACATGCTGCCCGCTGCCACGCCAGCCGGCTTCGACGGCGTGCCGATGATCAACATGTACTCCTACGTCTACGTCCTGGCCTATCGCGACGAGGCCTTCCCCGACGGCCCGCCGACGAGCTGGCGGGAAATGCTGGAGCCGCGCTTCAAGGGCCGGGTCGCCCTCTACAACGACGGCATCGGCTTCCACCCCGCAGCGCAGATCGCCGGCGGCGGCACCCTCGAGGGCATCCCCGACGACATGGAGCCCTGCTGGGAGTTCATCCGCGAGCTCAAGGTGCAGGAGCCGCTGCTCGGCGAGGACCCGGACTTCACCGCCTGGTTCCAGAACGGCGAGATCGACATCGCCTGCACCATCCTCTCCAACGCCCGGGCGGCGAAAGAGAACGGCATCGCCGTCTCCTGGACCGTGCCGGAGGAGGGGGCCAAGGTCGACACCGACGGCATGTGGATCCCGAAGGGCCTGCCGGAGAACGAGCTCTACTGGGCGAAGGAGTACGTCAACTTCGCCATGAGCCAGCCCGCCCAGCAGGAATGGACGAGCCTGCTCGGCCTGCCCGGTCTCCGCCCCGGCCTCACTGCCCCCGCCGACCTCGAGGGTGACCCCGCCTACCCGCAGACCCCGGAGGATTTCGCCCGCCTCATCTCGGTCCCGACCCGGATCCTCGTCGAGAACGAGAGCGACTGGTTCCAGCAGTTCCAGGAGATCATGCAGGGCTGAGCCGGCATTCGGGGGAGGCGGTGCCTCCCCCGTCAGTGCTTGCGATCGGCCGCCTCGACGACTACCTTAGCCAAGCCTAGCTAAGGAGTCCCCGCCGTGCATACCGTCAACATGCTGGAAGCGAAGACGCAGCTCTCGAAACTGGTCGAGGCCGTCGAGAGCGGTGCCGAAGCGGAGATCGTCATCGCCCGCAACGGCAAGCCGGCGGCCAAGCTGGTGCCGGTTAGCGTGGAGAAGCCGAAGAAGCGGCCGATCGGCTTCCTGGACGGCCAGTTCCCCGACATGAGCCTCGAGGACTTCAACGCGGACGACGACGAGATCGCTGCCATGTTCCGTGGCGTGGATGCGTGAGACTGCTACTGGACACGCATATCGCGATCTGGGCCGTCGCCATGCCCCGGCGGATCAAGCCGCACGTCGCGGATCTGCTGCAGTCGCCGGCAAACGTGATTTACGTCTCCGCCATCTCCATTTGGGAGATCGCCATCAAGCATACCTTGGGCAAACGGAGTGCGCCGCCATTCGCCGCCGATCGGGCGATCAGCTATTTCGGTGAGGCCGGCTTCACTCTCCTGAACGTGACTCCGGAGCATGCTGCTGCCGTGGCTGACCTGCCGCTGCTGCACGGCGATCCGTTCGACCGCCTGCTGCTGGCTCAAGCGTTGGCGGAACCCCTGCGCCTCCTGACCGCCGACCAGCGCCTCTACGCCTACAGCGACACCATCATCCGATGCTAGTCCAGCTCGCCCTTCGTCCGGATCACCTTGTGCAGCAGGCCGTAGGCCATGGCCTCCTCGGGGAACATCCAGTGGTCGCGGTCGGTGTCCTTGGCGATCCGCTCGATCGGCTGGCCGGTCTCGTTGGCGAAGATGCGATTGAGCCTTTCCCGCATCTTGATGATCTGCTCGGCCTGGATGCCGATGTCCGACGCCGAGCCCATCATCCCGCCCGAGGGCTGGTGCAGCAGAAAGCGCGTGTTCGGCAGGCAGAAGCGGTTCTCCTTCGCCGCACCGACGAAGATCAGCGCCCCCGCCGACGCGACCCAGCCCGTGCCGATCGTCCGGACCTTGGGGCCGACGAACTTCAGCATGTCGTAGATCATGTCACCGGATTCGACGTGCCCGCCCGGCGAGCTGACGAAGACGTTGATCCAGTCGTCGCTCTCGCTCGCCAGCGCCAGGAGCTGGGCGGCCACCAGCTTCGCCATCTTGTGCTCGACCTGGCCGGAAATCAGGATGGTGCGGCTCTTGAAGAGCCGCTCCTCGAGCATGCCGCCCGCCTTGGCGCTCTCGTCGGGCTTCTTCTTCTCGTCCTCGTCGTCCAGCCACATCGAATGGAATCTCCGTTGCCGGCCAGCCCCCCGCAGTTGAGCGCCGGCCTTTGAAACCTCGTGGCACCGTACCTAGCGCCCCGCCGGCCGAAGAACAATCCGCGGCTGGCCGCACGATCGGCCTCCGCCTGCTCGACGGCCTCGAAACCGTCCGCGCCACCCTCTTCCCGCATGGCGCCGGCGGCCTCACCCCCTGGCTCTTCCTCCTGCCGGCGCTGCTCCTGGTCTTCCTCCTCGTCGCCGGCATCGTGCCCCTGCTCGACACCTCGCTGCGCGAGCTCGACCGCGCCACCTTCCGTCCCGGCGAGGACTGGACGCTCGCCAATTTCCAGACCCTCTGGGAGCGCCCCGTCTACACCTGGCTCGCGATCCGGACGATGGGGGCCTCCCTCGTCGTCACCGTCCTCAGCCTGCTGCTCGCTTTGCCTTACGCCTGGCTCATGGTCCGCACGCCCCGGCCCTGGCTGAAGAAGCTGCTGCTGGTCTCGCTCTTCCTGCCCTTCTTCATCGGCCAGGTCGTGCGCGCCTATGGCTGGCTCGTGGTGCTCGGCAACCAGGGCCTCGCCAATGCCGTGCTCGGCTGGCTCGGCCTGCCGCCGGTCGCCATTCTCTACACCCTGCCCGGCGTCATGCTCGGCCTCGTCCAGTACATGCTGCCCTTTGCCGTCCTGATGCTGGCCCCGGCCTTCACCGCGGTGCCCGAGGAGGTCGAGCTCGCCTCCGGCAGCCTCGGCGCCAGCCCGGCGCGCACGTTTCGCCACATCGTGCTGCCGCTGGTCCGCCCGGGCCTCGTCGCCGCCGCCGTCGTCGTCTTCACGCTCACGCTCACCGACTTCGCCATGCCGGCGATCATGGGCGGCGGCCGCAACGACTTCATCGCGAATGCCATCTACGACGCCTTCTTCTCGCTCAGCGATCCGGGCCTCGGCAGTGCGCTCGCCATCCTTCTGACCCTCGCCGGCACCACCATCGCCGGCATCATGCTCGGCCTCTTCGGGCTCGGCACGCTCGGCTATGTGAGGCGCGGCTGATGCAGCGCTCGCCCTTCACCCTGCTGCTGGGCCTGGTCGTCGCCTTCGACCTCGTCTTCCTCGCCGTGCCGACGCTCGTCGTCGTCGTCATCTCCTTCACCAGCGGCAACATGGTGGCCTTCCCGCCCGAGGGCTTCTCGCTCCGCTGGTACGGCGTGCTGCTGACCAGGCCCGAGTTCCTCGCAGCGCTTGGCCGCTCGCTCTGGGTCGGCCTCGTCTGCACCGCACTAGCCGTCCCGGCCGGCACCGCCGCCGCCCTGGCGCTCGCCCGCTGGCGCATCCGCTTTCCGACCGCGCTCCAGCTCTATCTGCTGCTGCCGTTCACCGTGCCGCTCGTCGTCTCCGGCATCGCGCTGATGCTGCTCTTCGGCCGCATGGGCATGCTGGGGGCCGTCTGGTCGGTCGGGCTCGCCGCCTGCGTCATCAACCTGCCCTTCATGATCTGGGCGGTGGCGGCCTCGGTGAACCATCTCGACCCCGACCTCGAGAACGCCGCCATGAACTGCGGTGCCCCACCCACCCACGCCTTCTTCACTGTCACCCTGCCGGCGGTCGCACCCGGCATCCTGACCGGGGCGCTGGTCATGTTCATCCTCGCCGTCAACGAGTTCCTGGTCAGCCTCATGCTGGTCGATGCGCGGATCGTCACATTGCCGGTCCTCGTCTACAACGCCATCCGCAACATCATCACGCCCGACCTCGCCGCCGTCTCGGTCGTCTACCTGCTGATCGCCACGGGTGCGATCTGGCTGCTCGACCGCCTCGTCGGCCTCGGCATCCTCCTCGAGTCCAAGCGGAACTGACGAATCCCATGATCAATCTCTTCGAGCTCGAGAAGCTCTCTGCCGCCGAACGTGACGCCCTCCTGCTCCGCACCGAGGCCGACCTCTCCGCCTTCATGCAGCCGGTGGCCGGCATCGTGGAGCGGGTCCGGGACGGTGGCGACGCGGCCATCGCCGAGCTTGCCCTTGAGATCGACAAGGTGAGCCTCGACCCCGCCGGCCTCGAGGCGACCGAAGCCGAGTTCGCCGCCGCCGACGAAGCACTCGAGCAGGACGTCAAGGACGCCATCGCCTATGCGGTCGACAACATCCGCCGTTTCCACGAGCGCCAGAAGCCCGAGGACATGTGGCTGATGGAGATCCGGAGAGGCGCCTTCGCGGGAGAGCGCTGGTCGCCGATCCGCTCGGTCGCCTGCTACGTGCCGCGCGGCAAGGGCGCCTTCCCGTCGGTCATGATGATGACCACCATCCCGGCCGTGGTGGCAGGCGTGGGCGAGATCATCGTCCTCACCCCGCCGACGCCCGAGGGCGGCATCGACGCCGCCTCGCTCTATGCCGCCCGCATGGCCGGCGTGCGCCGTGTCTTCCGCGTCGGCGGTGCCGTCGCCGTGGCGGCTGCCGCCTACGGCACGGCCCGCATCCCGAAGGTGGCGAAAATCGTCGGCCCCGGCAGCCCCTGGGTGGTCGCCGCCAAACGGCATCTGGCGGACCGGATCGATACCGGTCTGCCTGCGGGCCCCTCCGAATCCATCGTCCTCGCCGACGCCACCGCCAATCCGGACATCGCCGCCCTCGACCTCCTCATCGAGGCCGAGCACGGCGCCGACAGCAGCGCCTATCTCGTCACGGACAGCCGCGAGGTCGCCGAACGTGCCCGCGCCCGCCTGCCCGAGCTGATCGCCAATCTCGGCGCCGAGCGCCGCGGCTATATCGAGGCCGTGCTCGGCGGCAGTTGCGGCGGCATCGTCCTCGCCCCCTCTTGGGACGAGGCCATCCGCTTCACCAATGACTACGCGCCCGAGCACCTCGAGATCCTCTCGAGCGAGCCGATGCAGCACCTCGGCGCCATCACCGACGCCGGCGAGATCCTCTTGGGCGAGAACACGCCCATGACCATCGCCAATTTCTGCCTCGGCCCCGACTGCGTGCTGCCCACCGGCGGCTGGGCGCGCACCTTCTCCGCCCTCGGCGTCCAGGACTACATGAAGCGCACCAGCCTCGGCCACGTCACCCGCGCCGGCTTCGCCGGGCCGGCCCGCCACGCGGCGGTGCTGGCGAAATACGAGGGCTTCGAGGCGCACGCCCAGGCGCTGGGTGCCATCCGCGACACGTTCAGACCGTAGGACGCGCCGGACCCGGACGTTTCGTCACTT
>CAZGUW010000151.1:0-11389 GCA_964528705.1 uncultured Geminicoccaceae bacterium | reverse complement strand
TCATGTCGGGTGAGCGCAGGAAGCCGAAGCCGTCCTGCAGGATCTCGAGCACGCCGTCGCCGGTGATCGGCACGCCGGTCATCGCCAGCTCTTTCAGCACGGCGAAGACGAGGTCGCCCTTCTTCAGCGTGCTGGCGTTCTCGATGCCGATCTCCTCGGCGTAGCGCAGAAGCTCGGCGGCCGGCCGGCGCTTGAGCTCGGTCAGGCTGATCGGCGGCAGGTCGGAGCGCACTTCCGGATAATCGCGCTCGCGGCCGTAGTCGCGATCCCGGTCGCGGTCGCGATTGCCGTCGCGATCACGGTTGCCGTCCCGATCCCCGCGGTCACGGTCCCGGCTGCGCTCGGCGCGTTCGCGATCCCGGGGCCGGTCACGCTCGCGGGGTTCCCTCTGCTCCCGGGGCTCGCGGGCTTCGCGCGCCGGCCGCGCGGGCGTCTCCTCCGCCTCGACCATGCCGAAGAGCTCGGCCGGCAGGCCGATCACCCCGTCGTCGCTGTCGTCGTTCTCCACGCTCCCCTCGATCGCCGCGAGCAGGGGCTGCTCCTCCTCGGTCCGGCGCGCCGGCCGGCTGCGCGTCCGCTTGCGGCGCGTCGGGCGGGGTGCCGGCTCGCCCTCGGCGGACGTCGACGAATCGCCGTCGCCACCGGCCTCGGCGGCTTTGGCACCGGACGGCGTGGCCGTCGCGTTCTCGTCGGCCGCGGTCGGCTCCGGCGACTTGTCATTCGCGTCGTCACGCGGCGTATCGGCCATCCTGTCCTCGGTGTCGTGAGTCAACTCTGTCTCGATTGTTGCGTTTGCTGGAATTTCCGGCGCTTCGGCTGGCAGCTCAAAATGGCCTGAAGACAACCAGAAGGACGATGCCCACGAAGAGCACGGTCGGTACTTCGTTGAAGAAGCGATACCAACGGGCCGACCTCGGCCGCTCATCAGCAGCGAACCGCCGGACGTCCCGCGCCAGCAGCCCGTGGCAGCCGGCGATCCCCAGAACCAGCGCCAGCTTGGCGTGCAGCCAGCCCTGGTCCCACTGCCCCTGCAGGGTCGCCAGCGACAGGCCGAAGACGAACGTGGCGATCATCGCCGGTGTCCCGATCGCCTTCAGCAGGCGCCTCTCCATCACCTTGAACGTCGCCGATGCCTCACCGCCCACCACCGCATCGCAATGGTAGATCAAGAGGCGCGGCAGATACCACATCGCCGCCATCCAGGCAGCGAAGGCCATGATATGAAGCGCCAACAACCAGAGAACGAGGTCAGCCAGGACTGTTCACCATGCGCTGCACGACAGCTGCGGACCGCCGGTTGAAGGCCGATTTCGCGACACGGGAAATCGTCAGTGCGCCAATTGCCGGGGGCCAGTTCATGTTCCGGGGGGTGCGTGGCCGAACGCCACGCAACTCAGTATAAGGTCAGGTCACGCCGGATTTCAAGTGGCGAACGAGATCTTGCACATTGTCGGGCGGCGTTTCCGGCACGACGCCATGCCCGAGATTGAAGATGCACGGCCGATCACGCCACGCGGCCAGGATCCGGTCGGCGGCGCGGCGCATCGGATCGCCGCCGGCGACCAGGGCGATGGGGTCGAGATTGCCCTGCAGGCAGACATCAGAGGGCAGGCTGGCGGCCGCCCAGACCGGGTCGATGGTCGTATCGATTCCGAGGCCGGCTGGCCGGACGGTCTCGGCGATCCCGGTCAGCGCCGGGCCGACACCCCGCGCGAAGACGATCATCGGAACATTCGGGCAACGATCGGCCAGCTCCGCTACGATCCGCTTCAGTGGTGCAGTGACCCAGCGGTCGCGCTCGTCCGGCGGCAGCGCCCCGGCCCAGCTGTCGAAGACCTGCAGGACCTCGGCACCGGAGGCCACCTGGCGCTCGAGATAGGCGATGACGGCCTTGGTCAGCAGATCGACGAGATCGCCGAAGAGCCGGGGCTCGACCCGCGCCAGCCGGCGGGCGACCGCCCAGTCCTTGGAGCCGCCCCCTTCGATCATGTAGGCGGCGAGCGTCCAGGGTGCGCCGGCGAAGCCGATCAGCGTCACGTCGGCCGGCAGCGAGCGCCGCAGCCGGCGCAGCGTCTCGTAGACGGGCTCGAGATGGTCGTGCAGGTGCTCGGTCGACAGGCGGGCGAGATCGCTGCGATGGGCGAGCGGCGTCAGCCGCGGGCCTTCGCCCTCGTGAAAGCCCACATCGGCGCCGAGCGCGTCCGGCACGACCAGGATGTCGGAGAACAGGATGGCCGCATCGAAGCCGAACCGTCGGATCGGCTGGAGCGTCACCTCCTCGGCGAGGTCGGGATCGTAGCACAGTTCGAGGAAGCCGCCCGCCCGGCGGCGGAGCGAGCGGTATTCCGGCAGGTAACGCCCGGCCTGGCGCATCAGCCAGACCGGCGGCCGGTCGACCGGCTCGCCGCGCAAAGCTCGCAGGAGCCGTTTCGCGTCAGGGATGCCCACCGGTCGGTCCACGCTCGGGTTCTGTCACTCTTCCTTAACCTTAAAGAGAAATAAGGAGATGGAGGTAGTAGTATGGCCGTGGACAACGAGGATTAGTCGTCATCCACGAACGATCAACACGATTGGGGCGGTTCGCTCCGGCAGCCGGCCGGTATGTGGAAAACGGGTCACGCCATGAGCACGGCTGGCGGCGGATGCAGCCATTTCTGGGCCACTCGGCGCATGCCGTCCATCCGGAAAAGTGCTGGATAACGCCGGAAGCGATGGGATTTCCCGGCATGGCGGGAAAGCCTGTCGTCGGCGCCAGTCCGGGCTGGACGGCGGGCGGCCGATCGGGGAGCATTGTCGAGTCGTTGGTGGTGCCCCGGGAAAACCCTGTCAGCTGTCCACAGCTTCCTCCCTGCCTTCTCCGCCGTCGTGTGCTTTCGAGGAATTCGAGCCTGTGCGCCTGCATCTCCACCTGATCTCCGATTCCACCGGTGAGACCGTGACCACGGTGGCGCGCGCCGCGGTGTCGCAATTCGAGGACGTCGTGCCGGTCGAGCACGTCTGGTTCTTCGTGCGGACCCGGGCCCAGCTCGAGAAGGTGCTGACCATCGTCGAGGCGCTGCCCGGCATGGTCATCTACACGCTGGTCTCGCCGGAGCTGCGGTTCCTGCTGCACGAACGCTGCCGGGCCTTCGCCGTGCCGTGCGTACCGGTTCTCGACCCGGTGATGAACGCGTTCACCGGCCTGCTCGGCTCGGCCGGGCGGCCGCAGATCGGCCGCCAGCACGCGATGGACGACGACTATTTCTCGCGCATCGCGGCCATGGACTTCACCATGCGGCACGATGACGGCCAGTTCCCGGAGGAGCTCGACGAGGCCGATGTCGTGCTGGTCGGCGTGTCCCGCACCTCGAAGACGCCGACCTGCGTCTATCTCGCGCATCGCGGCGTGAAGGCGGCGAACGTGCCGCTGGTGCTCGACCTGCCGCAGCTTGCGATCCTCGAGCGGCTGCAGCGGCCGCTGATCGTCGGGCTCACGATCAGTCCCGACCAGCTCGTGCATATCCGCCGCAACCGCCAGCAGATGCTCGGCCTCGAGGGGGGCGAGACGAGCCGCTTCGGGGGCAGCTATGCCGATCTCGACCATGTCCGCGAGGAGCTGCGCTATGCGCGTCGCCTGTTCGCCCGGCATGGCTGGCCGGAGATCGACGTAACCAAGCGATCAGTTGAAGAAACCTCTGCAACAATCTATCAGTTGGTTCAGGCAAGGGCCTATCCGGAGATCGGGGCGCTGGTCGAGACGGGGCGGGCAACGGACACGGGGGCGGCCGCCGGGCCGGCGGAGAGCCCCGCCAGGCCGCCGGAAGCGTGACGCGTGCAACCTTTCGGGGCGGTCTGCAGGTGAGCTTGAACGGCTGAATGAAGCAGCTTTCGACTCTTGGCCGCCGGCGCCGCGAGGCACGGCGGCGGTTCATCTGGAACGCGGTGCGGCTGTTCGGCGTCGCCGCCCTCCTGGTGCTCTTTGCGGTGGCCGGCTACCAGGCGGGGATCTCCCAGAGCCGCCACGAGGGCGAGCGTCAGGCCGCCGATCTCGCCGCTGCGGCGGCCCGCAATCTCGAGCTGACCGAGCGCCTCGCCATGGCCGAGGACCGCGCCGGGCGGCTGCAGACGCAGCTCCAGGCGCTCCGCCTCGACTATGCGGCCAACGTACCGCCGGCGGAGTTCAAGCCGCTCCTGGCGCTGCTGCAGGCTCGCGCCCGGGCCGGCGTCGATCGCGAGCGCCTGGCTTTCGTGATCGAGCAGGCCGGCCGCGAGCAGACCTGCGAGAGCGGGGTCCAGACGGAGCGGCTCCTGGTGCGCACACCGGTCAGCACCGCGCTCGAGAACTCGGTGTCGTTCGCCGACCGCCGGATCACGGTCAGTGGCGATGGCCGGCCTGCCCGGGACGAGTCCGGATCGCCGCTCGACTGGTACGATCCGGGCCAGCCGGTCACGCTTCGCTTCCTCACGATCGCCGGCGATCTCAGCCGCGTGGTGGGGCGGCTGCCGCTGGTCCATTCGGTCATCCTGGGCGATCGCGAGTGGCGTTTTCAGGCCACCGCCTCGCGCGAGCCCGGGCGGATCGAGGTGGTGGCGCAGAGCTGCGACTATCCATGAAGCACGGGCCCTGAGCCAAGGGCACGGAGCTGCGGACCCCGGACTACGGATCGAGGCCGAGGGTGAGCTGGTCGGCCTCCGGCGTGGCGCCGCCGACCCCGATGCCGAGCAGCCGGACCGGTGCGGCGAGCGGGGCCCGCAGCAGGAGATGCCGGCCAATGGCGGCCAGCGCCTCGGCCGAGCGCGGCGCCTGACTGAGCGTGGTCTGCCGGGTGCTGATCCGGAAGTCCCGGTACTTGATCTTGAGCTGCACCGTCGGCGCCTGGTAGCCGCTGCGCGCCAGCCGGCCGGCCAGATCACGGGCGAGCGCGTCCAGCGCCGTCGCCAGCTCGGCGACGTTGGCAATGTCCTGCTTGAAGGTTGTTTCCACGCTCAGTGATTTGCGGTTGCGGTGCGGCATGACCGGGCGGTCGTCCAGACCCTGGGCGAGCCGCCAGTAGTGGCCGCCGCTGCGGCCGAGGCGGCGGGTCGCCTCGGCCTCGTCGAGGGCCTGCAGGTCGGCGCCGCTGGTGATGCCGGCCGCGCGCAGCCGGCTGGCGGTCGCCGGGCCGACCCCGAAGAATCGCTCGATCGGCAGTCCGGCCAGCACGGCGCGCGCCTCTGCCGGGCGAATCAGGCAGAGCCCGTCGGGCTTCTCCATGTCGGAGGCGAGCTTGGCGAGGAACTTGTTGAACGAAACGCCGGCCGAGGCGGTCAGCCCGGTCTCGGCCCGGATCCGGTCCTTGATCAGCCGGGCGATGGCGACCGCCGGAAGCGGGCCGTTCGGCGGCTCGGTGACATCGAGATAGGCCTCGTCGAGGGAGAGCGGCTCGACCAGCGTGGCATGCTCATGGAAGATCGCCCTGATCTGCCGGCTGACCGCCTTGTAGACCTCGAAGCGCGGGCGCACGAAGACGAGCTCGGGGCAGAGCCGGGCCGCCCGCCCGCCCGGCATGGCCGACCGCACCCCGAAGCGTCGCGCCTCGTAGCTCGCGGTCATCACGACGCCGCGCGTCTGGCCCCCGCCCACGGCGATCGGCAGGCCGCGCAGCGACGGCTGGTCGCGCTGCTCGACCGCGGCATAGAAGGCGTCCATGTCGACATGCACGATCTTGCGCAACGTGGTTCCGTTTCGGTCCTTCGCCGAGCCACTTGTGCTATGAAGCTGTTGCAGGATGCCAACAAATGGGCTCCATGTCGCCGGCTGACAGCGCACCGGAAATGGCAGTGCTTGCCAGTGCTGTGACTATCGGCCTACGATTCGACGGGTGTGACATCGCCTTCCTGCTGACCGGGACCGTCGGGGATGGTGATGACGCGACCTGCGGAGAGAACGGGAGACGGGCCTTGAACCAGATGAGTCCGGGCTGCACCCTGCGCGGTGTCGTGCTGGTCGCCGCGCTGCTGGCTGCGGGCGGGCTCGGCTTCGACGCCGCGCGTGGCGAGGATCTGCAGGAGGCGCTGACCGCCGCCTATCTGAACAACCCGAGGCTCGCATCCGGGCGGGACCAGTTGCGGGCGACGGACGAGCTGGTGCCGCAGGCCCTGGCCGCCCGCCGGCCGAGCCTCTTCCTCGACGGCCGCGTCGAGGGGGTGACCTCCGACACCGACCTCGCCGAACGTGACAACCGGCTGGGCCGTGGCGTTGCCCTGGCCCTGCGCCAGCCCCTCTATGCGGGCGGCGGGATCGAGGCCGGTATCCGCCGGGCCGAGAACCAAGTGCGCGCCGAGCGGGCGTTCCTCCTCTCGACCCAGCAGAGCGTGCTCCTGGAGACCGTGGACGCCTACACGGCGACCTGGCGCGACCGTGCCGTGCTCGAGCTCGCGCGCATCAACGAGACACGCCTCAGGCGCCAGCTCGAAGCCACCCGCGACCGCTTCGAGGTGGGCGAGGTGGCGCGCACCGACGTCGCGCAGGCCGAGGCCCGCCTCTCCCGGGCGCAGGCCGATATCGAGACGGCGATCGCCGATCTCGCCGCTTCCACGGCCGCCTATCGGGACGTCATCGGCATCGATCCCGGTGTGCTGGTTGAGCCACAGCCCCTCGACAACCTGCCGTCGAGCGAGCCGGAGGCCCAGGCGCTGGCCGCGTCCAACCCGGACATCACGACCGCGAGCTTCAATCTGCGCGCCGCCCGCGACAATGTCGACGTCGCCTTCGCCGACATCCTGCCGAGCCTCACGCTCACCGGCGACGTCTCCTATGACCAGCAGCCGAGCCAGGCCCTGGATTCGAGCAACGATGCGCGGATCGGCCTCAATCTCTCGGTGCCGCTCTTCCAGGGTGGCGCCGACTATTCGCGGGTGCGTCAGAACAAGCAGCTCGTGAGTGCGCGGCGCAACGACCTCGAGAACACGCTGCGCGGCGTCCAGCGCTCGGTGACCACGGCCTGGGAGCGGGTGATCGCCGCCCGGGCCGCGATCGACGCCCTGGAGTCCGAGGTCCGCGCCAACGGCATCGCCCTCGAGGGCGTCCAGGAAGAGGCCCTGGTCGGCCAGCGGACCGTCCTCGACGTGCTCGACGCCGAGAACGAGCTCTTCGTCTCCCAGGTCAACCTGGTGCGCGCCCGGCGCGAGTGGGTGCTCGCCACCTACCAGCTCAAGTCCGCCATCGGCGAGCTCACGGTGGCGCAGCTCGTCCTGCCGGTCGAGCCCTTCGATGAAGAGCGCTACTACAACCGTGTGCGCAACCGGCTGTTCGGCCTCGAATAGACGCCAGGCCGGTGCTGCGGCCGGGCAAAAAAGGCGTTTGCGCTTAATCCGTCCTTAACGTTGAAAAGCTAGGGTTCCCTTACCTCGAGCGGCACTGGTGCCGTTCCGGAATCTTCCGATGCGCCCCCGTGGCGCCACGAAAAGGGACCCCTCGATGACCGCATCCGCCAAGCGCCGCCTCGCCCTCGCCGCCGTCCTCGCCACCTCCCTCGCCGTGCCGGCCCTGGCCGACACCGACACCGACGTGCTCACGGTGATGGTGACCGTGCAGGAAGCCTGCGCCATCAGCGGCTCGACCCTCGACTTCGGCACCTACACGGGCGGGCAGCAGAATGCGCTGAACGGGCAGGGCCAGATCAGCTACACCGGTTGCGCCGTGGGCACGCTCGTCATCGATTTCGACGGCGGCACCAGCGGCGACGTCCAGGACCGTCGCATGGCGAGCAATGCCGGCGGGACGCTCGGCTACCAGCTCTACCGCAACTCGAGCCGTACCCAGGTCTGGGGCACCGGCGCCAACGCCCAGCAGGTGCAGCTCCTGCAGGCGGGGGCCGGCAACATCCCGGTCTATGGCAGCATTCCGGGCGGGCAGACCGCCGCCGCGGGCAGCTACACCGACACGGTCAACGTCACGCTGACCTTCTGAGCCTGAACGGGCAGCAGTCGGGCGACCGGCCGGCGCGCGCTTGGCGCCACGCCGGCGCCGGATCGCTGCCGCCACCATGCGCCGGTGCGGGGTCCCGGGCGCGTGATCCCGCGGTCGCCCGCCGACCGTCCGGTTCAGGGCGTCTGCTGGACGCTCGGCTGGCGGGCGACGGCGTGCGGCCGGGTCAGCTCGTTGCGCCGGGCCTGCGCCGCCATCACCGGCGACATGGGCGGCCGCTCCACATGGCGGCCGGCGCCGCGGGTGACGTCGAGCTGGCCGTCGCGCCAGACCACCTTGCCGTTGGCGATGGTGATCGCGGGGAAGCCCTCGACCTCGATGCCCTCGAAAACGTTGACGTCGAGCTTCGACTGGTGGTTCGCCTGCCGGATGGTGTGGTGCGCCTTCGGGTCCCAGACCACGAGGTCGGCATCGGAGCCCGCGCGCACGGCACCCTTGCGCGGGTAGACGTTGAAGATCTTTGCACAGTTGGTGGAGGTCACGGCGACGAACTCCTCGGGCGTCAGACGGCCGGCGTTGACGCCGAAATGCCAGAGGATCTTGAGCCGCTCCTCGAGCCCGCCCGTGCCGTTCGGGATCATCGTGAAATTGTCCCGGCCCTTGGCCTTCTGCTCGCCGAGGAAGGTACAGTGGTCGGTCGCCGTGACCTGGAGCTGGCCGTTCATGAGCCCGGCCCAGAGCGCGTCCTGGTGCTCCTTGGAGCGGAAGGGCGGGCTCATCACCCTAGACGCGGCATAGGCCCAGTCGGGGCTCTGGTAGACGCTGTCGTCGAGGCAGAGATACTGCGCCAAGGGCTCGCCGAAGACGCGCTGGCCCTCGCTGCGGGCCCGGGCGATGGCGTCCACCGTCTCGCGGCAGGAGGTGTGCACGATGTAGAGCGGCACGCCGGTGATCTTGGCGAGCATGATGGCGCGGATCGCCGCCTCGGCCTCGACATGCGGCGGGCGCGACAAGGCGTGGCCCTCGGGCCCGGTGATGCCCTGGGCGAGCAGCGACTGCTGCAGGCGGAAGACCGCCTCGCCGTTCTCGGCATGGACGAGCGGCAGGGCACCGAGCTCGCGACAGCGCGAGAAGCTCTGGAAGAGGATCTCGTCGTCGACCATGAGGGCGCCCTTGTACGCCATGAAATGCTTGAAGCTGTTGACGCCGCGGTCGATGACCTCGGCCATCTGCTGCTCGACCCGTTCGGACCACCAGGTGATGGCGACGTGGAAGCCGTAATCGGCCACCGCCTTCGACGCCCAGTCGCTCCACTCGTCGAGCGCTGCCGTCAGGCTCTGCTGCGGCGAGGGGATGCACATGTCGATGATCATGGTGGTGCCGCCGGCGAGGCCGGAGCAGGTGCCCGAGTAGAAGTCCTCGATCGCCACCGTGCCCATGAAGGGCATCTGCATGTGCGTGTGCGGGTCGATGCCGCCCGGGATGACGAAGGCCCCGCCGGCGTCGATGACCTCGGCCCCGGCCGGCGCCTCGAGGTCCGGCCCGACGGCCCGGATCGTGCCGCCCTCGACCAAGACGTCGGCACGCTCGCTCTGGTCGGCATTGACGACGGTCCCACCCTTGATGACGAGGCTCATGGCGTCCCTCTCGCTTCGTGTCCGTTCCGACTTCGCCTATGGTCGAGCATATCGCTGCCGTCCGGGTCCTGCCAGAGCCGATGCCCCTTGCCCTGATTTCGCCAACGCGAGCCGGCCGCCCATGAAGGCCGGCAACCGGACCCTGGGCCTGCGCCTGCGCGTCGTGCTCGAGCCCGACATCGCCATCGGCCCGGGCAAGGCCGATCTGCTGGAGGGCATCGGCGAGACGGGCTCCATCGCTGCCGCCGGCCGGCGCATGGGGATGAGCTACAAGCGCGCCTGGCTCCTGGTCGAGACCATGAACCACTGCTTCCGGGAGCCCCTGGTCCGGACCAGCCGCGGCGGCAGCGCCAAGGGCGGGGCGGTGCTGACCCTGGCAGGTGCCGAGGTGCTCGCCCTCTACCGGCGGATGGAGGAGCGCTCCGCCCATGCGGTCGTGACCGAGCTCCAGGGTCTGCAGGCGCTCTGCCGCGAGCGGGAGCCGGAGGAATAGCGCTTGTCGATCGGCCGTTGAGCCCGATAAGTATCGGCGAACATATCGCTTCGAACCAGGCGGAAGGGGTTTCGTGCGGACCGTGCTGCGCGCAGTCGTGATCGTCGCCGTGGCCGCTCTGGGGCTCGCCGGAACGGGCGAGGCCCGGGCCGCGGAGGTCACGGTGTTCGCGGCGGCGAGCCTCAGGAACGCGCTCGACGAGGTCGCCGCCGGCTGGCAGGCGGCGACCGGCAGCACCGTCGCGATCTCCTATGCCGGCAGCGCCCGGCTCGCGCGACAGATCGAGCAGGGCGCGCCGGCGGACCTCTTCATCTCGGCGAACGTCGACTGGATGGACCGCCTCGACGCAGCCGGGCTGATCGACCGGGCGAGCCGGCGCGACCTCCTCGGCAACCGCCTCGTCCTCGTCGCACATGGCCGGGATGCGGCCCCGGTCGAGCTCGCAGACGGTGGCGATCTCGTTCGGCGGCTCGGCGACGGCCGGCTCGCCATGGCGCTCGTCGATGCGGTCCCGGCCGGCATCTACGGCAAGGCGGCGCTGGAGGAACTGGGCTTGTGGGCCGCTGTCGCCGACCGGACAGCGCAGACCGACAACGTGCGCGCCGCGCTGGCGCTGGTGGCGCTCGGCGAGTCGCCCCTGGGCATCGTCTACGCGACCGACGCCGCTGCCGAGGATGGGGTGACGGTGGTCGCCACCTTCCCGGCCGACAGCCATCCGCCGATCGTCTATCCGGTGGCGCTGACCACCGATGGCAGGCAGCCCATGGCCCGCGACCTCCTGGCCTGGCTCGACTCCGCCGCAGCACGCGCGGCATTCGAGCGCCAGGGTTTCACCGTCCTCGATTGAGGCAGCCTTGCTGCAGCTGACGCCCGAGGAATGGACGGCTGTCGCCCTCTCGATCCGGGTCGCGGGCTGGGCGACGCTGCTCAGCCTGCCGCTCGGCATCGCCACGGCCGTGCTGCTCGCCCGCGGGCGGTTCTGGGGCCGCGAGCTGCTCAACGGCCTGGTCCATCTGCCGCTGATCCTGCCGCCCGTCGTCACCGGCTACCTGCTGCTCCTGCTGTTCGGCCGGCGCGGGCCGATCGGCAGCCTGCTCGAAGAGACCTTCGGCATCGTCCTCGCCTTTCGCTGGACAGGTGCCGTGCTCGCCTCGGCCATCATGGCCTTTCCGCTCATGGTCCGCGCCATCCGCCTCGCGGTCGAGGCCGTCGACCCGAAGCTCGAGCAGGCGGCCGGCACGCTCGGCGCCAACCGGCTCTGGACCTTCGCCACCATTACCCTGCCCTTGATCCTGCCCGGCGTCATCGCCGGCGCGATCCTCGCCTTCGCCAAGGCGATGGGCGAGTTCGGCGCGACGATCACCTTCGTCT
>CAZGUW010000150.1:622-11516 GCA_964528705.1 uncultured Geminicoccaceae bacterium | reverse complement strand
CGGAATCGCCCTCGAGATCGAGCGTAACGCGATCGCCGCAGAGCGGGTTGTCTGTCGTGGCCGAGCCACTCGGGTGTTCGAGCCGGCCCGCATGGCTCTTGTCGCGGGCCGCTTGGATGATCGCCTGGTTGTAGAGAGCCTCGTTCATCGCAGCATCTCGATGGTGCGCTGGAGGCCTTCGACGAGCGCCTCGATGTCGTCGTCGTCATTGTAGGGAGCGAGGCTGGCGCGCGCCGTGGCGATTGTGTCGAAACGTTCCATCAGGGGCTGACAGCAGTGGTGACCGCCGCGCAGCGTGACACCGGCGAACTGGTCGACAAGCTGGCAGACATCATGGGCGTGCACGCCATCGACCTCGAAGGCGACCACGCCCAGCCGCTGCTGCAGGCCAAGGGGCCCGAGGACGCGAATGCCCGAGAGCGTGGCGAGGCCGTCGAGGAGCCGACCGGTCAGCCTTGCCTCGTGGGCGGCCAGCGCCGCCCAGTCCTGCGCCATGAGCCACTCGGCGGCGGCAGCCATGGCGAGCACCGGGCCGATCGGCGGCGTGCCGGCCTCGAAGCGATGCGGCGGATCAGCGAAGGTCGTGCCAGCAAAGCTGACCCGGCGGATCATCTCGCCGCCGCCGAGCAGGGGGGGGAAAGCGGCGAGGATGGCAGACCTGCCCCAGAGCGCACCAGCGCCGGTGGCGCCGAACATCTTGTGCGCCGAGAATGCGTAGAGGTCGGCACCGAGCGCCTGGACATCGAACGGCCCGTGCGGCGCGCCCTGGGCGCCGTCGACCACGAGGATGGCCCCAACCTCATCGGCGGCAGAACGGAGTCGCGCCAGATCCGTCACCGCTCCCGTGACGTTGGAGACATGGGTAACCGAGATGACTCGGGTCCGCCCGGTCACGCACTCATTCAGCCGATCGAGATCGAGGCGCCCCTCGTCGGTCACCGGGATGGTCCTGACGACAGCCTGCCTGGTGTCGGCAACGAGCTGCCAGGGCACGATGTTGCTGTGATGCTCGAGTTCGGAAACGAGGATCTCGTCGCCCGGCGCCAATCGTTCTGCAAGGCCGTGCGCTGCGATGTTGAGGGCAGATGTGGCGCCTGAGGTGAAGACCACCTCGGCCGGGTTCGGTGCACCGATGTAGCGGGCGATGATCGAGCGCGCGGTTTCGAAGGCGGCCGATGCCCGGTCGGCAAGCCGATAGACGCCACGTTTGACGTTGGCCCGCGCGGCGGTCTCGTACTGCCAGAGCGCCTCCGCCGCCGCGCTGCATATCTGGCCGGTCGCCGCGTTGTCGAGATAATGGAGGGGCTCGGAATAGCTCGCAAAGATCGGAAACTGCGGCCGCAGCTCTCGGCCAACCGCCATCAACTCTGTCCCGTCAGATAGGCATCGAGCGCCTCCGGCGTGTCGATGTCCACCAGGCTGGAGGCGTTCTCGAACGGAACCTCGACCACGGCCTCGGCATGCTGGCCGATGAGGTGCCGCGCACCGACATCGCCTTCGATCGCCAGCATGGCCGAGAAGAAGGCGCTGCCCCAGAGCACGGGATTGCCGCGCTTGCCGTTGTGGGTGGGGACGACGATCGACCTACCGCCGGCGGGGTCGAAGGCGGCGATCAGCCGGTCGATCAGCTCGGCGTCGATCTCGGGCATGTCGCCGAGACAGACGAGGGCCGCGTCGATGCCGGGCGGCAGGGCAGCGATGCCGGTTTTCAGCGAGGTGCTGAGCCCGTCCGCGAAAGCCGGATTGTGCACCACGCGCACCGCCGTGCCGGCGAGGATCGCCTCGACCGCCGCGTGCTCGTGGCCGGTCACCACGATGACGTCGTTGGCTTTCGAGGTGAGGGCTGCCTCGACCGTGTGCCGCAGCATCGGCTTGCCATCGATCGGAATCAGCAGCTTGTTGGTCGGACCCATGCGGCGCGACTGGCCGGCCGCCAGCACGAGGACGGCTATCCTGGGCTCGTCCCGCGCCGGGCGCTTGCGGGTTCGCGGCTGCGGCCGGCTCGGGATCTCGGTGAGCAGGCCGCCGACGCCCATGCCCGTGATGGTGGACCGGTCGACCTCGAGACCCGCAGCCAGACGCTGCAGCACCCAGTCGAAGCCATTGAGCTTGGGTGATCGGGCGCAGCCCGGCAGGCCGAGCACGGGCATCCCGTTGAGCGAGGCGAGGAGCAGCAGGTTGCCCGGATCTACCGGCATACCGAAATGGCGGATCTTGCCGCCGACCGTCTCGACCCCGGCGGGCAGGACGTCGCGGCGGTCGGTGATCGCCGATGCACCGGCGATGAGCAGGAGATCGCAGCCTTCGGCGAGCGTCTCGGAGATCCGGGTCGCGAGCGCCTCAGTCGTGTGGCCGCAGCGGCTCTCGCTCGCGAGGCTGCCGCCCACGGCAGCCATCCGCTCCTCCGTGATGCGGGCCGTCTTGTCCAGCATCTTGCTGTTTGTATCGGGCAGGGACGTCTGGATCAGGCGGGCGACGAGCGGCCGGAACGGATGCAGGCGAAGCACCGGTGCATGGTCGGCCAGGACGGCAAGCGCCCGGTCCACCGCGGCTTCGGGAGCGGCAAAGGGGATGATCTTCACCGTCGCCAGCATCTGACCCTCGCTCACGGCGGCATGGTCTGCCACGGTCGCGATGGTGATGGCTTCGTCGAGGCTGTTGACCGCATCGATCGTGTGCCTGTCGACCGTGAACACGCCGTCGGTCTCGGCGAAGACGTTGGCGCGGCCGGTGAACGGCTCGGCGACGCGCATGCCCGGCCCGCCCAGGGTCATGGCCAGACGGGCGGCGGCAGTGTCCTCCGCCACGTCGCCCGCCTCGAGCCGTGCCGCGACGACCTGCTCAATGCCGGCCTCGCGCAAGGTCTCGAGGTCGTCCTCGCTCAGCAGGCGGCCCTTCTTCAGCCTCTCGTCGCCGAGCCGAACGCTGTGGGCAAGGAGCGCCCCTTCGGCTTCATCGACGGGGATCTTACCGAACTTCATGCCGCTTCATCCCGCGCAACGGCGTCACGCGGCCCACGCAGGACGGCGGTCATCTGGGCCATGACGGAAATCGCGATCTCCGCCGGGCTCACCGCACCGATATCGAGGCCGGCGGGGCCGTGGATCCGGGAGACGGCCCGGTCGGTGTGCCCGAGCTCCTTCAGGCGGCTCATGCGGGCGGCATGGTTGCGCCGGCTGCCGAGGGCGGCGATGTAGAAGGCGTCGCTCTTCAGCGCCTCGTCGAGTGCCGGATCGTCGAGCTTGGGGTCGTGGGTCAGGGCCACGATCGCCGATCGCCGGTCGGGTGCGAATGCCTGCATCGCCTCGTCCGGCCAGTCGTGCGACAGCGCCACGCCGGGGAAGCGCTCCTCGGTCGCGAAGGCGCCGCGCGGATCGATCACGGTCACGGCATAGCCGGCGATGGCGGCGATTGGTGCCAGCATCTGCGCGATATGCACGGCGCCTATGATGGCCAGCCGCAAGGGCGGGTTGAAGATCTGGAGGAAGGCTCGCTTGCCGGATACCTCGACCGGCCGCGAGCGATCGGCGCGCAGGCAGGCTTCCACCTCGGCGAGCAGATCCGGGCTCACCGTCCCGAGCTTCACCTCGCCGTCGACCACGAGCGCTTCCTCGTGGCTGTCCAGATGGCGGACGAGACAGGCATGGCGCTTGGCGGCGCGGGCGTCGTTCAGCAGTTCCAGCGTGGCAGGGCGCACGGCAGCTTCCTAGGCCAGAGCTTCGACATAGACCTGGACGCGGCCCCCGCAGGCGAGGCCGACTTCCCAGGCCTGCTCGTTGGAGACGCCGAACTCCATGACCTCGGGTGGTGCGCCATCGATGATGTCGAGGGCCTTCTTGACGACCGCACCTTCGATGCACCCGCCCGAGACCGAGCCCAGCATGTTGCCCTGGTCATCGATCAGGAGCTGGCTGCCGGCCGGGCGCGGGCTCGAGCCCCAGGTCGAGACAACGGTGGCGATCGCCACCTTGCGGCCGGCCGCGTGCCATTCGGCGGCCTTGTCCAGCACGACATCATCCAGCATGGGCTCTGGTCTCCTCCTGCTCCGCCGCCCACATCGAGACGCCCTCGGCCCGCCGATGCGGCTCGCGATTGAGGACCTCGGCGAGGTCCCGCAGGCTGTTCAGGTTGTGCACGGTGCGGAAATCGTCCACGTGGGCCACCATGGCACGGGCTCCTGATGAGATGGGTTGGAACCCGTCGTAGCGCAACAGCGGATTGAGCCAGATCAGCCGGCGGCAGGACTTGTGCAGCCGCTCCATTTCCTGCTCAAGCCCGTCCCCGGCGTCGCGGTCGAGCCCGTCGGTGATCAGCATCACCACGGCACCCTGGCCCAGCACCCGGCGCGACCAGTCGCGGTTGAAGGTCTCGAGGCAATGGCCGATCCGGGTGCCCCCGGCCCAGTCCTTCACGACCTCGCCGACGCGGTCGAGGGCGATGTCCACGTCCTTGTTGCGCAGGTACCGTGTGATGTTGGTGAGTCGCGTGCCGAAGACGAAGCTGTGCACCCGGTCCCGGTCGCCGGTCAGGGCATGCATGAAGAGCAGCAGCATCCGCGAGTAGCGGCTCATCGAGCCGGAAATATCGCAAAGGATGACCAGGGGCGGGTGGCGCCGCACGCGCTTCTTGCGGGCGAGGTCGATCACCGCCCCGCCGCCCCGCATCGACTGGCGGAGCGTGCGACGAAGGTCGATCCGGCGGCCATGCGGGTGACCCTGGAAGCGCCGGGTCGGCAAGGCGACGATGGGCAGGCGCAGCCTCTCGATCTGGCGTTTGGCGTCTGCCAGCTCGTCGGCCGACATCTCCTCGAAGTCCTTTTCCTGCAGGAGCTCCTTGGCGGAATAGGTGAGCACCGCGTCGAGCTCGATCTCCTCCTTTTCTTCCTCCGGGGCCTCGCCCTGACCCGGCTGCTTCTCCGGCGTGAGCGCCTCGGCGACGCGTCGGTTGAGCTCCTCTTCCTCGCTCGGCTGATCGTGGCGCAGCGTCGGCAGCATGAGATGCATCAGCCGCTCGAGCAGCTTCGGGTCGCGCCAGAAGATATGGAAGCACTGGTCGAAGAGCTCGCGCTGGTCGCGGCGGTTCACAAAGACCGCGTGCAGCGTCCAGTAGAGATCTTCGCGGCTGCCGATACCGGCCACCTCGATGGCCTTCAGGGCCTCGAGTACCCGTCCCGGCCCGACCGGCAGCCCGGCCGCGCGGAGCGCCCGGGCGAACTCGACGACGTTGAGCGCGAAGCGCCCGCTCTCAGCCTCGCCAGAGGAATCAACCGGGCTCATTGGCGGGCAGCGCTTGCCTTGACGGTGATCTCGCGCAGGATGCTGGCCGCTTCGCTGCCCTGGATCCTGGCGATGTCGTCCTGGTACTTCAGCAGCGTGCCGAGCGTGTCGTTGATGACTTCCGGCGTCAGCACGAGGACGTCGAGGGTGGTCAGCGCCCGCGTCCAGTCGAGAGTCTCGGCGACACCCGGCAGCTTGAACAGGTCGCGCTTCCTCAGCTCCTGCACGAAGTCGACGATCGACCGCGACAGCCGCTCGTCGATGCCGGGCAGGCGCAGCCTGATGATCTCGTGCTCGCGCTCGGGCGAGGGATAGTCGACCCAGTGATAGAAACAGCGACGCTTCAGCGCGTCGTGGATCTCGCGGGTCCGGTTCGATGTGATGATCGTGATGGGCGGTGTCTCGGCCTTGATCGTGCCGACCTCGGGAATGCTGATCTGGTAATCAGAGAGTACCTCCAGCAGGAAGGCCTCGAATGGCTCGTCGGTGCGGTCGAGCTCGTCGATCAGAAGCACGGGCGCCCCGCCAGCGTGCGGTTCGAGGGCCTGCAGCAGTGGGCGGCTGATCAGGAAGCGGCGGTCGAAGATATCCTGGCCCAGCGTCTCGCGCGAGGCCTCGCCGGTCGCCTCGGCCATGCGGATCTCGAGCATCTGCCGCTGATAGTTCCACTCATAGACGGCGGATGCCAAGTCGAGGCCCTCGTAGCATTGCAGCCGGACGAGGTCCCGTCCGAGCGACTGGCTGAGGACCTTGGCGATCTCCGTCTTGCCGACGCCCGCCTCGCCTTCGAGAAAGAGCGGCCGGCCGAGCTTGAGGCTGAGAAACGTCGCCGTGGCGAGCGCTCGGTCGGGGACATAGTCGGCGGCGCGCAGCAGCTCGACCGTGGCGTCGATATCCTTCGGGACTTCGTGTGCAATCATTTCCATTTCTCGAGGCTGAACGCCTAACCCTTTACTTGCTGGGTCGGCAGATGGCTACGTGACCGATCGACCCTTAACCTTTCGGCAAGGACCGGGGCGGTACTTGCTGTGGCGGACCATCGGCCAGCTCGGAGCTCTTCGCTGAACCTGTCGATCGCCTGTAAGGAAGCCTCGCGTCCGCTGCTGCCGGGGGGTGCCCGGCGCTGCGTCACGGCCTTTGCGGTCGTGCTGATCGGGCTGACGCTGGTAACGTTCGTGTGGCTGCCACGCTACGACCCGGTCGGTGGTCAGATCCTCGCGGATACCGCCTTTGCGACGCTTGGCGATGACCGCTCGCCCTGGTCTTCCCTCGGCAATGCCGACGGCGCCGACGTCGTTCCGGGAGGCGTGCATCTTGCGAATGGCGATGACGGGAAGACCGTCCTCATTGAGCAGGTGGTTGCCGTTCCGGCAGGTGTCGAAGGCGTTCGCCTGACCGCCACCGTCGAGCTGGATGGCGTCGTCCGTGGCCCCGAGCGCTGGCAGAAGGCCAGGCTCTTCGTGCTCGGCGTGAAGCCCGACGGGCGCTCCGACTTTTCGCGTTCGCACCGTTTCCTCCATACGACCGGAACATCCAGCCCGCAGCGCTGGAGCGACGTCTTCATGCTCGACCCAATCTGCAACCGTGTTCGGGTGCTGATCGGACTGCCGCGGGCCACCGGGCAGCTGATGGTCACCGGGATCGAGCTGCAGGGCATTGCCCTGCAACCCGCTTACAGGCTGATGCGCACCATCACCCTCGCCGGCTGGGCGACTGCGGCACTGTTTTTCGCCGGAGTGCTCTGGCGGCGCAGCCGCGACAAGGTTGCCGCCACGCTGGTGGTGACAGCACTGGCGGCCGTCGTTGGCGTTACCACGATCCCCTACGATGTCAGGGCGCCGGTGCAGTCGTTCTTCGGCCAGCTCGGTGGCGGCGGCGATGCCGGGCCGCTCAAGCTCGCGATGCATCTCGGCGTGCTCGCCATGGTCGCTGTCGTAGCGCGGCGGCTGCTGCCGACACTGCAATGGGTCCGGCTCTGGTGCGGTCTGGTCGGTGCCGGACTCGCCCTGGAACTCGGCGAGTGGTTCAGGGGCACGCTGGATCGCGGTGACGGTCTGGATTTCGCCGCCAATCTCGGTGGCGTAACGCTGGGGCTGGCCTTCGTGTTCCTCGGCGAACGCTGGCTGGCGCGGCGCCGACGTTCGAAGCGGGGCGCCGTGGAGGCACCGGAACTCCCGGACTGACCTGGTCGCGGCGCTGCTGCCGCGACCAGGAAGCCGGTCGCTTGCGCGGTCTCAGGCGCAGGCCTTGACGGCGCGCTGCGTCATCACCTTCACGAGATGGGCGCGATAGTCAGCCGACGCGTGGATGTCGGAATTGAGGTCGCTGGTGTCGACGGAGAGCCCGGCCACGGCATCGGCCGAGAAATTGCCGCCGAGGGCACTCTCGGCATCCGACCAGCGATACGCGCAGGCGCCGGCACCGGTGATGGCCACCCGGACATCGCCACCGGACTTGGTCACATAGGCGCCGACGATGGCATAGCGCGAGGCGGGGTTCGGAAACTTCTCGTAGTGCCCGGCATCCGGTTTCTTGAAATGCACCTCCTTGATGATCTCGTCCGCCTCGAGCGCGGTGTCGAACATGCCGGTGAGGAAGTCGTCGGCAGAAATCTCGCGCTTGTTCGTGCGAATCGTCGCCTGCAGGGCGAGCAGCGCACCCGGATAGTCGGCGGCGGGGTCGTTGTTGGCGATCGAGCCGCCGAGCGTTCCCATGTTGCGCACCTGGGGATCGCCGATGCCCTCGGCGAGCGCCGCCAGCGAGGGAATGACACGCTTGACGACCTCGCTCGACGCGACCTCGCCATGCCGGGTCATGGCACCTACGGTCACACCGCCCGCTTCCTCGCGAATGCCGGAGAGTTCGCCGATGGCGCCGAGATCGATGACGGCGCTGGGCTGGGCGAGGCGCTGCTTGAGCGTCGGGATGAAGGTCTGGCCGCCGGCGACGAGCTTCGCCTCGTCATCGCCGCTCAGCAACTGCGCGGCTTCGGCGAGGGAAGCGGGCCGCTTGTACTCGAAAGCATACATCGTTCGGTTTCTCCCTTGCGGGCGAGGGGACGTCCGGTGGCGCGGCCCTGCCCGGTTTGCTGTGTCCTGAAATCGCCTACTCGGCCGCCTGTCGCTGACCCTGCATCGCTGCCCATACCCGCTGTGGCGTCGCCGGCATCTCCACGCGCACGCCGATGGCGTCGGTGATGGCGTTAATCACCGCCGGTGGTGAGCCGATGGCGCCGGCCTCGCCACAGCCCTTGACCCCCATGGAGTTGGAGGTGCAGGCCGTACCGGCGGCGGTCTCCACCTCGAAGCTCGGGACATCGTCCGCCCGCGGCATGGCATAGTCCATGTAGGAGCCGGTGAGGAGCTGGCCGGCGCCGTCGTAGACGGCACTCTCGAGCAGCGCCTGGCCGATGCCCTGGACCAGCCCGCCATGGACCTGGCCCTCGACGATGTTCGGGTTGATCACGTTGCCGAAATCGTCGACCGCCACGAGCCGCTCGATACGGACGACTCCGGTCTCGGGATCGACCTCGACCTCGCAGACATAGGTGCCCGCCGGGAAGGTGAAGTTGGGCGGATCGAAGAACGCCCCTTCCTCCATGCCGGGCTCCAGGTCGGGCGGGTAGTTGTGCGGCACGTAGGCGGCGAAGACCACCTCGCCCATCGCCTTGGACCGGTCGGTGCCGGTGACGGTGAACTGGCCGTCCTTGAACTCGATGTCCGCTTCCGACGCCTCGAGGAGGTGGGCCGCGATCTTCTTGCCCTTGGCGATCAGCTTGTCGCACGACTTGGCGATCGCCTCGCCGCCGACGGCAAGCGAGCGTGAGCCGTAGGTGCCCATGCCGACCGGCGTCTTCTCGGTATCGCCGTGGATGACCTCGATGTCCTCGTAAGGAATGCCAAGCCTGTCGGCGACGAGCTGGCTGAAGGTCGTCTCGTGGCCCTGGCCATGGCTGTGTGTGCCGGTCAGCACCTGCACCTTGCCGGTATGGCTGAAGCGGACCTTCGCACTCTCCCAGAGGCCGACGCCCGCACCGAGCGAGCCGACAACTGCCGAAGGCGCGATACCGCAGGCCTCGATGTAGCAGGAGATGCCGATGCCCCGCCGCATGCCGCGCGATTCGGCCTCGGCCTTGCGCGCCTTGAACCCGGCATAGTCGGCAAGCTCGAGCGCCCGGTCCAGCGTCGTCGCATAGTCGCCGATGTCGTAAACGAGGGCGACCGGCGTCTGGTAAGGGAAGGCGTCCTTGGGGATGAAGTTCTGCCGCCTGAATTCCCCCGGATCCTTGCCGATCTCCTTTGCCGCCTGCTCGTAGAGCGTCTCCAGGAGGAAGGAGGCCTCGGGCCGGCCGGCGCCGCGATAGGCATCCACCGGGGCGGTGTTGGTGTAGTAGGCCTGCACGTCGCAATAGATCGCCGGGGTCTTGTACTGGCCGGCGAGCAGCGTGCCGTAGAGGTAGGTCGGCACGCAGGAACTGAAGGTCGACATGTAGGCGCCGATATTGGCCTTGGTGTTGACCCGGAGCGCCGTGGTGTTGCCATCGGCATCGATCGCCAGCTCGGCGTGGCTGATGTGATCGCGGCCATGCGCGTCGGAAAGGAAGCTCTCGCTCCGCTCCGCGACCCACTTGACCGGACGGCCGCCGACCTTCTTCGACGCCCAGGTGACGACGCACTCCTCACCGTAGATGAAGATCTTGGAGCCGAAGCCGCCGCCGACGTCCGGGCCGATCACCCGGAGCTTGTGCTCGGGTGCGACCTGGATGAACGCCGACATCACCAGCCGGTGCACGTGCGGGTTCTGGCTGGTGACGTAGCAGGTGAACTGGTCGAGGCCGCTGTCATAGGAGCCGATCGCCGCGCGGGGCTCCATGGCGTTCGGCACGAGACGGTTGTTGACCAGGTCGATGCGGGTGATGTGGGCAGCCGAGGCCATGGCGGCGTCGACCGCCGCCTTGTCGCCGAGCTCCCAGTCGAAAATCAGGTTGTTCTCGACCTCGTCATGGACCAGCGTCGACGAGCTGTGGGCGTCGGCGAGTGCAACGGTGGCCGGCAGCTCGGCGTAGTCGACGACGAGCGCTTCGGCCGCGTCCCTGGCCTGGGCATAGGTCTCGGCGACGACCACGGCGACGCGGTCGCCGACATAGCGGACCTTGCCCTGCGCCAGGAGCGGGTGGGGGCCCATCTTCATGGGCGAGCCGTCCTTCGACTTGACCAGCCAGCCGCAGATCAGGTTGCCGAGGCCGTCGGCCGCGACATCCGTCCCGTCGAGCACGGCCAGCACGCCGGGCATGTCGGCGACGCTGGACTTGTCGACACCCACGAGCGTCGCGTGGGCATGCGGGCTGCGCACGAACACCGCATGGGCCTGGCCCTGCTGGTTGATGTCGTCGGTATACCGGCCCTTGCCGGTGATGAAGCGCTGGTCTTCCTTGCGGGGTGCCCGAGCACCGATGCCGTTAGCCACCATCTCTTAGCTTCCCTGTTGTCGAAGCGTCCGCCGTCCGTTCTGTTCTGCTTATTCCGCGGCGTGGGCGACACCGCCCCGCATGGATTCGGCGGCGGCGAGGATTGCCTTCACGATGTTGTGGTAGCCGGTGCAGCGACAGATGTTGCCCT
>CAZGUW010000150.1:0-612 GCA_964528705.1 uncultured Geminicoccaceae bacterium | reverse complement strand
GTGCTCGGTCGGGTTGGCATTGTGCTGCAGGAGATCGACGGCGGACATGATCATGCCGGGCGTGCAGAAACCGCACTGCAGGCCGTGATGCTCGCGGAAGGCGGCCTGGACCGGGTGGAGGGCGCCGTCTGCTGCGGCCAGACCCTCGATGGTCGTGACCTTGCTGCCATCCGCCTGCACGGCCAGCATGGTGCAGGCCTTCACGCTCCGGCCGTCGACATGAACGACGCAGCAGCCGCACTGCGAGGTGTCGCAGCCGACATGCGTGCCCGTCATGCCGAGGTTCTGCCGCAGGAAGTCGACGAGCAGCGTGCGCCCCTCGACATCACCCGACATCTCCTTGCCGTTGATCGTCATCGAAACCTTGGTCATTCTCTCAGTCCCTCCCAGCGGCGACCACCTGGTCGCTGCACCGTTGCGAATTCGAGCGGCGCGTCAACCGCTCAGTCGAAAATCAGGTAAAGCAGGATCAGCACGACCACGCCGATGCCGATATAGGCTGGCATCCCGAGATTGCCGAGGAAGCCGCCCGAGGCAGGTGCCGGTGCCGGCGCCGGGGTCGGTGCCGGTTGCGGGGCCGGCTCGGCAGCCTGCGATGCAGGCTCGGGCACC
>CAZGUW010000149.1:4260-11695 GCA_964528705.1 uncultured Geminicoccaceae bacterium | reverse complement strand
TCGGAGGCACCGGCCGGCCCGGTGCCTCCGATCTCCGGCACGACTTTTGCTCACCGATTGTCGGGGGGTGAACAGCGCGAGCGGAGCGGCCGCATGGCGGGTGGCGTAAGCGTCGAACTGGACCGGTTGCTCGTTCAGTTCGACAAGTTTGTTGCCGTGCGCGACGCCAATGTCAGGATCGAACCTGGCGAGTTCTTCAGCTTCCTCGGCCCCTCGGGCTGCGGCAAAACCACGATCCTGCGCACGATTTCGGGCTTCCTCGAGCCGACCGCCGGCTCGGTCCGGATCGACGGCAAGGACATGGCGTTCATCGGCCCGAATAAGCGGCCGACCGCCCTCATCTTCCAGAACCTGGCACTCTTCCCCCTGATGACGGTCTGGGAAAACATCGCATTCTCCCTGGAGATGAAAGGCGTCAGCGCACGCGATAGACGCAAGCGCGCCGACGAGCTTCTGGACCTGATCGCCCTCGACGGTCAGGGCGACAAATACGTGCACGAGCTCTCTGGCGGCCAGAAGCAACGCGTGGCAATCGCCCGTGCGCTCTGCGCCGAGCCCTCCGTGCTGCTGCTCGACGAGCCGCTCTCGGCGCTCGACCTGAAATTGCGCCAGCATATGCGAACCGAGCTTCGTGCGATCCAGCGGCGGGTCGGCCTCACCTTCATCTACATCACCCATGACCAGGGTGAGGCGCTAACGATGTCCGACCATGTCGCGGTGATGCGCGAGGGCGTAATCGAGCAGATCGGTGACGGCCGGGCGATATATGACGACCCCGCGACCGCGTTCGTCGCCTCGTTCGTCGGCGAGAACAACGCACTCTCCGGGCGTGTCGCCGAGATCCGGGATGGCGAGGCTCTGGTCGATACGGCCGTCGGTCGCCTGCGCGCACGGATCGCCACCGCCGCGCGCGACCGCCTGCGTGCCCGGGCGGAGGCCATCGTCTTCATCCGTCCGGAGGCATTGGACCTCGACGTCGCCGGAGCGTCCGACCAGACCACCATTCAGGCCACCGTCATCGGCGAGGAGTTCGAAGGCCCCAACCTGCATCTGCAGCTTCGGCACGAGAGTGGCACGGAACTGCGCGCGTCGCTCGTCAACAAGGGCCGAACAGGCGCCGCCAGCATCGGCGCCACCCTGGCTGCAGCCTTCGACCCGATGAAGGCAGTCGCCCTGCCCTCCGGTGCCCTCTCGGCCGAGGAGTAGCATCGGCATGGCGAAGCGGTCCTGGCTCGGGGGCTTTCTCGATCGCAACGGGCTGGCGCTCGGCCTCTACATCCTCATCGCCGTCAGCTTCTGGCTGCTCTTCCTGATCATCCTCCCGCAGTTGGCGATGATCGACTTCTCGCTGCGCCATGACCTGCCGGCCGCAGAGCAAGGCGGGCCTCAGGACGTCTGGACGCTCGAGAACTACCGCCACTTCATCTTCGGCCTGCCGGGCAATCCGGACGGCTGGAACCGGCTCGATGTCGGCGTCTTCGGCCGCACTATCGTGGCCGCCGCCTTCGTCACGATCCTCAACCTCGCGATCTGCTATCCTGTCGCCTACTACCTCGCCCAGGTCGCGAAGGGCCGGCAGGCGCGGGTTATGGCGGTGGCGCTGGTCGTGCCCTACTGGGTCAACGAGATCCTCAGGGCCTTCGCCTTCCGCATCATCTTCGGCGCCACCGGCGTCATCAATTCGACGCTCCAGGCGCTCGGCATCATCGACCTGCCGATCGACTTCATCCGCGCCGATATCGCTCTCTATGCCGGGCTCGGCTACGCCTATGTCCTGCTGATGGTCTTTCCGCTCTACAACGCCATCGAGAGCCTCGATCGCAACCAGATCGAAGCCGCCCGCGACCTGGGTGCTCCCTGGTGGCGGATCCACACCCGTATCGTCCTGCCATTCGCCAAGCCGGGCATCACATCCGGCTGCACCATGGTCTTCATGCTGGCGGCCGGCGCCCTGGCAGCACCGCAGATCCTGGGCGGACCCTCCAACCTCTGGTTCACCCAGCTCATCTACGGGCAGTTCTTCGAGAGCGTGAACTGGCCGCGCGGCGCCGCCTACGCCATCATCCTGCTCGTCGCCTGCACGCTGCTCGTGCTCCTCGTCATGCGCCTCTTCAAGGTGCGGCTCGGCGAGATCGGCAAATGACCGGCCGCCCTGCGCTCCGCTGGTCGCAGTGGGTGATCGGCGCCTACCTTTTGCTCTTTTTCGCCTATCTCTTCGGCCCGCTGCTGATCATGGCGGTCACCGCCTTCAACAGCTCGTCCTTCCCGCGCGTCAGCCCCTGGGAATGCCTGACCTTCGAGTGGTTCGTCCGCCTGGTCGAGGACCAGCGGCTGATGCAGGGGCTCCGGAACAGCCTGTTCATCGCCTTTGGCGTGGTGGTGCTCGCGGTCGCCATCGGGCTCGCCGGCGCCCTCTTTCTCACGCAGATCGCGGCCCGGAGTCGTGCCGGCACCTATACCGTCTTCATCTCGCCGATTCTCATGCCGGGTGTCGTGCTCGGCATCGCCACGGTGCTCTTCTGGGACCGCATCGCCGGCTCGATCGGCATGGCCTATGGCGGGCTCTTCTATGACGGCATCTTCCTGACCATCCTCGGCCAGTCCTGCTTCATCGCCTCCTATTGCCTGCTTGTCTTCCTCGCCCGGCTGCAGCGTTTCGACAGCCAGCTGATCGACGCCGCCCTCGATCTCGGCGCCACCAACACGCAGGCCTTCCGCCGCATCCTCCTGCCGTTCCTCAAGCCTGCCATCGGCGGGGCGGCGGTCATCGCCTTTCTCGCCAGCTTCGAGAACTACAACACCACCGTTTTCACCATCTCATTCTATAACACCTTCACGGTCGAGGTTGCGCAGAAGGTCCGGCTCGGCATCGATCCGACGATCAGCGCCCTCGCGGTCATCGTCATCGCCATCAGCCTGGTCGCGGCCCTCGCCAACGAGGCGGCGCAGAGCCACCAGCAACGCCGCCTCGAGGGCCATGGGCGCGGCCTTGTCGCCTTCTTCACGCACAATTCCGCGGCAGTGCTGGCCGCACTGGCGGTCGGCGTGATCGTCGTCGTCGTTGCTTTCGCCGTGCAGTACGACCCTGCCGCCTGCAAGGCGCGCGCGCTCGAGCAGCGGCTCGAACGTCAGCAGCAATACCAGCCGGCGACGCCTACACCAGCGGCGCCCACGCAATTGGCTCCTGCGGCACCCGGTGCCCGTGACCTCAACCCGGGCCAGGGCAGCTTCGGCGATGTCTTTCGTGGTGGCCTCGCCCCGGGATCGACGCCCGAGCCGGCTCCCGCTCCGGAGCCTGCACCCGACACCCGCTCGCTCAATCCTGGCCAGGGAACGTTCGGCGACGTTTTCGGGGGCGGCCTGGCTCCCGGCACGACACCCGCTCCCGAGGGCGAGGTGGAGGAATGAGCGCCAGGCTGTTCAGGCCCTGACCCGGGTGTTCGCCGGGTCGTACGGAGGACCGAGGAAGACCTCGGCCGGTACGCGCTCGCCCGCCACCTCCAGTTCGTAGCTGCCGTCGAGGACGTAGGACCGGTCCACGCCCGCCTCGTTGCGCACATAGCCAAGGCCGATGTTCTTCTCGATCGTGTAGCCCCAGCCGGCGGAACTCAGCCAACCGGCACGCTCGCCGTTCCGGTAGATCGTCTCCCGGCCGAGCAGCACGACGGCCGGATCGGCAACCGTGAAGCCGACAAGGAGGCGGGGCAGCGGCTCTTGCCGCTGGGCGAGCAGGGCCTCCTGGCCGAGGAACGGGATCGCCTTCTTCAGCTTCACGGCCCAGCCCAGCCCCGCCATAAATGGCGTGTGGTCCGGGCCGATGTCGCTGCCCCAGGCGCGATAGGCCTTCTCCAGGCGAAGCGATTCGATCGCCCGATAGCCGGCGAGCACCAGGCCGTGTGGGTGGCCCGCCTCGCGCAGCGCCTCGAAGAGTGTGAGTGCGAACTCGACCGGAACGTGGAGCTCCCACCCCAGCTCACCCACATAGGTGACGCGAAGGGCCCGAACCGGGCAGCCGGCAATGCCGATCTCCTGCACC
Source organism: uncultured Geminicoccaceae bacterium (assembly GCA_964528705.1). GTDB lineage: Bacteria > Pseudomonadota > Alphaproteobacteria > Geminicoccales > Geminicoccaceae > SLRI01. The sequence goes on along the minus strand of CAZGUW010000149.1, from coordinate 7,659 downwards.
GTGCCGAACGGAAAGGCCGCATTGCCGAGATCAGCCCTGGTCAGGCCCTGCAGGACGTCGCGCGCGTTGGGGCCGAAGAGCGAGAGCACCGCATGGGCACCGGTGACATCGCTCAGCTGCACCTTCATGCCGGCCGGGATGTTGCGCTCGATCCAGTCCCAGTCGTGGGTCGCGAAGCCCGTGCCGGTGACGATGTAGAAGCGGTCCGCCCGAAGACGTGCCACTGTGAGGTCGCACTCGATCCCGCCCCGCTCGTTGAGCAGCTGAGTGTAGGTCAGGCTGCCCACCGGCTTCGTCACATCGTTGGCGCAGAGCCAGGAGAGTGCGGCCTCGGCATCCGGGCCGGCGAACTCGAACTTGGCGAAGGAGCTCTGGTCGAAAAGGGCTGCGGCCTCGCGTGCTGCCCGGTGCTCGCGGCCGACGGCGGCGAACCAGTTCTGCCGGCCGAAACCGTAGCGGTCCCGCCGCTCCTCACCCGGCCCGGCGAACCAGTTGGCCCGCTCCCACCCCAGCTTCTCGCCGAAGACGGCGCCGGCACCCTCGAGACGATCATAGAGCGGCGAGCGACGCAGCGGCCGTCCGGTCGTCATCTCCTCCTGCGGCCAAGCCATGGTGTAGTGCCTGGCATAAGCTTCGAGCGTGCGGGTGCGCACCCAGTCCGTGTCCCGATGCGCCATCCCGAAGCGGCGGATGTCGACCGCCCAGAGGTCGAAGGGCGGCGCACCCCTGCCGACCCACTCGGCCAGGGCCATGCCAGCCCCGCCGCCCGCCGCGATGCCGAACGCGTTGAAGCCGGCGCCGACGAAGACGTTGCGAACCTCCGGTGCCTCACCCAAGATGAAGTTTCCGTCCGGCGTGAAGCTCTCCGGCCCGTTGATCAGCTGCTTGATGCCGGCCTCCGCCAGGGCCGGCACGCGGCCGAGTGCCAGTTCCATCATCGGCTCGAAATGGTCCCAGTCCTCGTCGAGGAGCTGATGCGCGAACCGCTCGGGCACACAGTCCGTGGCCCAGGGTATCGGGTTCGGCTCATAGCCGCCCATCACCAGCCCGCCCACCTCCTCCTTGAAGTAGGTCAGCCGGTCGGGATCGCGGAGCGTCGGCAGGTCCGGCGTGACACCGGTGATCGGTTCGGTGATCAGGTACTGGTGCTGCACCGACACCAGCGGCACGTTGACGCCGATCTTTGCCGCGAGCTGGCGGCTCCACTGGCCGCACGCCAGCACCAGCTTGCCGCAGGCGACCCTGCCGTGGTCGGTCTCGACGGCGCGAATGCGGCCCTCCTCAACGACGAAACCCGTCACCGCCACATCCTCGACGATCCGCGCACCCTGGTCCCTGGCACCCCTGGCCAGCGCCACGGCGATGTCGGACGGGCTGGCCTGACCGTCGGTCGGCAGGAAGGCGGCACCCACCACGTCGCTCACCTGCATCAGCGGCCAGAGCGCCCGCGCCTCCGCCGGCGAGAGCAGATGCATCTCGAGGCCGAAGCTGTGCGCGGTCGTCGCCTGCCGTTTCACTTCCGTCCAGCGGTCGGCGTTGCAGGCGAGCCTGAGGCCGCCATTGCGCTTCCAGCCCGTCGCCTGTCCGGTCTCCGCCTCGAGCCGATCGTAGAGCTCGACCGAATATCCCAAGAGCCGGGTGATGTTGGCGTTGGTGCGCAGTTGGCCGACCAGCCCGGCCGCATGCCAGGTCGAGCCAGAGGTCAGCTTGTCCCGCTCGAGCAGCAGCACCTCGCCAACGCCCATCGCAGCCATATGATAGGCGGTGGAGCAGCCGACAATGCCGCCACCAACAACGACGACGGCGGCAGACGATGGCAGGTCGGTCATGCCCGCTCCATGCTGTCGAAGGCCTCGAGTGCCCGCTCGAAGCGGGCGAGGTTCTCGCTCGTATATGCCTCGAAGTCGAACTCGATCGCTGAGTGCAGCTCGGAGACCATGCTCCACATCGCCTCGCGCAGCAGCGAGGCCACGAGCATGGCCCGACTCTGCCGGGCCAGCTCGTCGTCGACCGGACGCTCGAAATAGGCCTCGAGCAGCCACAACCTGTCGGCCTCGGCGAGCTCGCTGTTGGAGGCAAGGCCGCCCAGGTCGAAGAGCGGTGAATTGAGACCGGCATAGTCCCAGTCGACGAGCCAGAGTCGCTTGCCGTCGTCGATGAAGTTGGCGGCAAGGAGATCGTTGTGGCCGAGCACCAGATCGATCCTGCCCACGGCCCGCTCCAGCCTTGCCGCTGTCGCGAGCCAGCCCGGCAGTTGCGACGCCAGCCGGTGGCCGCCTCGCCGGATCGTATGGGCGTAGTCGCGAATGACGTGGAAGACCCAGAACGCCAGCACCGGCCCGCGCAGATGGTCAACGATCTGGCAATGCACCCGTCGAAGCAGGGGCACAATACGCTCTTGCATCTCACGCTCGCGGATATCGGCGGGCGTCAGCGTTCGGCCTTCCACGAAGTCGAGGACGAGCACGCCCGGCTCGGCGTGGATGACAGCGGGTGATATGCCAGCTGCAGCTGCGGCTTCGCTCGCGGCCCGCTCGTTGAAGCGCAGCACGCCGTGCAGGGGGATGTCGCCGCCAACCCGAACGACGTAGCGTCGGCCGCCGTCCTCGACAGTGAAGTTGGTGTTGGTAATGCCGCCAGCCAGCGGCCGGGGCTCCACCGCCCCCTTCCAGATCGGCAGGGCGGCGGCGCGAGCTGCGGCGTCCTCCATCATCCTTCGAGCCCTAGGCGACGGCGCATGCGCAGGCTGCCGGCCGCGATCAGACGGTCGGCGATGATAGCGATGGCGGCAACGCAAAGCCCGGCCACGAGGCCCAGGCCGACATCCGCCTTGGTGAGCGCGATGTAGACCTCCTGGCCAAGGTCCCGGGTACCGACGAGAGCCGTAATGACGAGCATGGAAAGTGCCAGCATGATGGTCTGGTTGAGGCCGAGAAGGATCTCCGGGACCGCCAGCGGCAGGCGGATGCGGGTGAGGATCTGGCGCCTTGTACAGCCGGCAGCCGTTCCCGCTTCCACGAGCTCGCCGGGGGTTCGGGCCACACCGTGGCGCGCGTAGCGGATGGCGGGTGCCAGCGCATAGAGCACGATGGCGATCATGGCGGCGAAATCGCCGACACGGAAGAGCATCACGACAGGGATCAGGTAGACGAAGGATGGCAGAGTCTGGAGCGTGTCGATCACCGGCTGGACCGTCCGCCAGATGCGTGCATCGAGCCCGGCAGCGATGCCGATCGGCAGGCCGATGAGCGTCGCCACCAGGACGGAGACCCCGCAGAGATAGACCGTGGTCATGGCGTTGGCCCACTGGCCCGAGGCGACGATGAAGAGCGCGGCAAGAGCGACCTTGATGGCGAGGCGCCAGCCGCCGAGATGCCAGCCCAACCAGGCGAGGAGCAA
>CAZGUW010000149.1:0-4250 GCA_964528705.1 uncultured Geminicoccaceae bacterium | reverse complement strand
CGCAGATCGCGCTCGTGTTTCCAGCGCTGGAAAGCAAGGTCGCCCAGGGCCAGGGCTGGGCCAGGAGCAGGCGCTTCACCGGCACCAGGAGGTGGACCAGCATGAAGGTCTTGAAAGCCTCGAGCTGGTCGAAAAAGCTGACGTTGAGCCAGGCTACGAGGTCCGACCAGAAGGGTGCCGTCGAGATCCGGAGTGCCTCCGGGTAGCTCGCAAGCCAGGGCAAGAAATGGCCGAGCACCATGCTGGCGAGCGCCAAGAGGACGAGACCCCACAAGACCTTGTCGTGCCCCCTTCCGCCTGTCGCGGCCTGAAGGTCCGCGCCGGCCTGGCTCAGCCGATCGAGGGCTATGGCGAGCACCGTGATGGCGAGGCCGGCCTCGAGCCCGGCGCCGATGTCGAGCCGGCGCAGGGCTGCGAGAACGTCGTAGCCGAGGCCGCCGGCGCCGATCATCGAGGCGATGATCACCATGTTGAGCGACAGCATGATCACCTGGTTCACGCCTACCATGAGCGCCGGCCGCGCGGTCGGCAACTGCACCTTCCAGAGGAGCTGGCGTTCCGTGCAGCCGGCCATGCGCCCGAACTCCACGATCTCGGGCGGCACCTGGCGAAGTGCCAGCATGGTGACCCTGACCATGGGCGGCATGGCGTAGACGATGGTGGCGAGCATCGCCGACACCGGGCCGAAACCGAAGAGGATGAGGATCGGCACGAGATAGGCGAAGACCGGCACGGTCTGCATCAGGTCGAGCACGGGCTTGAGCAGGCGCTCGGCGCGAGCCGAACGGACAGCCTTGATGCCTAGGGCGAGACCGACACAGACCGCGAAGGGCACTGCCACGACGATCGAGGAAAGGGTCACCATGGCGCTTCGCCACTGGCCGAACATGGCCAGGTAGAGGAAGGCGAGGGTCACGAGCGCCACCAGCCGGCGGTCACCGGCCCGATGCGCGAGCCAAGCCAGCAGTGCTATCAGCGCCAGCCAGGAAACGGGTGCCGTCCAGGCCACCGCGGCCGAACCGGCGCCGGTCTCGATGCCCGTGACGAGCAGGCTCTCGGCGGCACGCAGTGGCCAGGCCATGAGCCAGGCGATAGCCCGGGTGAGATCGCGGAAGGCCAAAGGCCCGAGAGCGGCGTCCTCGACCAGCCAGCTCATGAACGACCGAAGCCAGCGGGCGAACGGCAGCTGCAGGTCGCGCGGCAGCTCACCGAGCCAGCCCGGCAGGGTGCGTCTCGGCAGAAGCGTGAAGCCCCAGGAAATGCCGAGGACAAGCACGAGGGCGATGAAGGCTCGGCCTCGCCCTGCCGGAGCGTACGTGGTCAGGGCTGCCACGCCCGACGCCTCTACATGCATCAGGCGTTCCGCCGGCCGACCAGCACGCCCATGACGGTATCACGGTCGACGGCTCCGACGACGCGGCCTGCCTCAATCACGGCAAGAGGCCCGGATGCCGCTTCGACCTGCTGTGCGATCGCGGCGATGCGCTCGGCGGCCTCGACCTCGCCCGCAAAGCTCTCGCCCGGGTCCAACGGGCGCATCACCGAACCGGCCGACAGGATCTTCGCCCTTGGTGCATCCGCGGTGAAGGCCGCCACGTAGTCGGTCGCTGGATGCAGCACGAGCTCCTCGGCCGTGCCGACCTGGACGACCCGCCCGTCCTGCATGATGGCGATCCGGTCGGCTAGGCGGACAGCCTCGTCGAAGTCGTGCGTGATGAAGACAATGGTCTTGTGCAACAGCTTCTGCAGCCTCAAGAACTCGTTCTGCATCTCGCGGCGGATAAGCGGATCGAGGGCCGAGAACGGCTCGTCCAGAAACCAGAGCTCGGGCCCGACCGCAAGCGAGCGGGCGATGCCGACCCGCTGCTGCTGCCCTCCCGAAAGCTGTCGCGGGAAATGATCCTCGCGACCGGCAAGACCGACGAGTTCGATCATCTCGCGCGCCTGTGCTTCCCGCTTGCCCTTCGCAATTCCCTGGATCTCGAGGGGAAAGGCGACGTTGCCCAGCACGGAGAGATGCGGCAGCAGGGCGAAGTGCTGGAAAACCATGCCCATCTTGTGCCGGCGAAGCCCGATGAGTTCGGCCATGGGCATGCGCAGGAGGTCCCGATCCTCGAAGAGGATCTCGCCAACCGTGGGCTCGACCAGCCGTGACAGGCAGCGCACCAGGGTCGACTTGCCGGAACCCGAAAGCCCCATGATCACGAATATTTCGCCCTCGGCGATGGCGAGATCGCAGGCCACCACGGCGGGCACCAGGCCCCGCTCGGCCAGCGCCTCGGGCGCCGGCGAGGGATCCTCGCGCAACAGCCGCTCGGCGCCGGAGCCGAAGACCTTCCAGACGTTGCGACAGGCGAGCTTGGTCGGCCTGCCGGTCATTGCGAGCGCCCTATTCTGGGATCCAGGCCCGCCAGCGGTCCTCGTTGCCGGCGATCCATTCGCCGGCGACATCGTCGACGGACCGCCCCTCGAGGTCGACCTGGGCGATCAGCCCGGCCATCTCCTCGGTCGAGATGTTGAAGTCGGCGATCGCCTGGTAGGCTCCCGGCCACTGGTCCTCGACTCCGGCCCAGGCGACCTTCCAGATCGGCCCTCTTGGTTTGCCGCAGTCATAGGCGAGGTCGGGATTGATGCCGACCGACGGATCCTCGTAGCATTCGGCCAAGTATTCCGGGAACTCGACCCATTCGCCCTCGTACTTCGCCACCGCCCAGTGCGGCTGGTAGACCCAGAGGAGGATCGGCGCCTCGCGCTGATAGGCGCTCTCGAGCTCCGCGAAGAGTGCCGCGTCAGTGCCGGCGTGGATCACCTCATAGTCGAGGTCGAGGGCCTCGACGCGCTCCTCGTCGAAACCGCCCCAGGTCACCGGGCCACCGAGATAGCGCCCCATCGGGGCAGTTTCGGGAGTCGAGAAGACTTCAGCGCAGTCGTTGAGCGCCTGCCAGTCAGGCAGACCCGGGCAGAGCTCCTTCACGTAGGTCGGATACCACCACTCCTCGATGGCATACATGCCGGTGTCGCCGACATTGACCACCTGACCGGTGGCCACCGCTTCGTCCATCGCCTCGCGGCCGGTGGTCTCCCAGATCTCCATGGCGACATGCAGGTCGCCGGTCTTCAGGCCCGCGAACTGGGCCAGATAGTCGGCCTGGACATACTCCACATTGTAGCCTGCGGCCTGGAGCACCTCGCCCATCAGGGTCGTCGTCAACAACTGGCCGGTCCAGTCGTGGAGGGTCAGACGGATCGGCTCATCCGACTCGACGGCGGCAGCGGAAGTCGCCACGAGCGTCAGGCCCAGGACCATGGCGCAGCCGGTGAGGCGGCTCTTTGTCATGTTCATTCTCGTGCCCCGTGTTCTTGCCTCGTCCGATCATTCGCCGCCATCCGCACAGGGTCAACCAATATCCCGCCATCCCAACATCGTGACGCGCACCGGTCTCGGCACTAAGACGGCCTCTTGCAGGGAGAAAATCATGACCGGGACGACACCGCGCATCGCCTTCATCGGGCTCGGGCAGATGGGCTCGCGCATGGCCGGACGGCTTGCCGATGCGGGCCTGCTTCTTGCCGTCCACGACGTCGATGGACGTGCCATGGAGCCGTTCGGCGCGGAGCGCCGCCATCCCTCGCCCAGGGCGGCGGTAGCAGGCTGCGACCTGCTCCTGACCATGCTGCCCAACGGGCAGGTCGCACAGGAGGTGGTGCTGGCCTCGGACCCGGCTCCCGGGGTGCTCGTCGTCGACATGTCGTCAAGCGATCCGGCCGACACGCGGGCTCTGGGCGCCCAGCTCGCCGGGCGCGGGGTGGCGCTGATCGACGCGCCGGTATCAGGTGGCATCAAGCGCGCGGCCAATGGCGAGCTTGCGATCATGGCAGGCGGCGAAGCGACCGACGTCGAACGGGCCCGACCCGTGCTGGAGCAGCTCGGGCGCCGGATTTTCCACTGCGGCCCGCTCGGCACGGGCGGCGCCATGAAGGCCCTGAACAATCTCCTCTCGGCCGCGGGCTTCGCCGCCACCATCGAGGTGCTGCAGATCGGCCGGCGCTTCGGCCTCGAACCCGAGCTGATGCTAGACGTGCTCAACAACTCCACCGGTCGCAACAACACGACGGAGGTCAAGATCGCGCCCTTCGTGCTCTCCGGTCGTTTCGATTCCGGCGTTTCCCACGACCGGATGGTCAAGGATCTGACGACGGCGCTGGCGCGCGCCCACAGTACCGGAACAACCGTGCCACAGAGCCACCAG
>CAZGUW010000148.1:0-11778 GCA_964528705.1 uncultured Geminicoccaceae bacterium | reverse complement strand
GATGCCAATGCGGCAAGGGCGAGGCTCAGGGCTCGAGCAGCAGGCTCGCCGCCAGGGCCCAGAGCACGAGGAGGCCGCCGCCGAGCGGATCGAGCCCGTCCCGACGGGCCAGCGCCAGCCAGCCGAAACGCAGGAGGCCGAGCGCGAAGAACGGCAGGACCAGATAGCCGCCGGCGCGGGCGAGGGGCACGAGCGCCGGGTCGCCGGCGAGCAGCGCCGCGTGGGCGCCGATGGCGACGACCAGGCCGACGGCGATGGCCGTCTCGAGGCAGCCGATGCGGCGGTCGTTCGCCGCTTCCTGCGTGGCGGCGACGGCCGCCTCGACCCGCAGCCGCTCCGCGGCGGCGAGGGCGAGGCCGATGCCACCGCCCAGCGCCAGCCAGTCGAGGTTCCGCTCCAGGTCCAGGGCGACGAGCGCCAGGTCGACGACGAGCGCGGCGGCGAGGGCGCGCAGCCCGATCCGGATCAGCCAGTCCCGGTCGGCACGGGCGGCGCGCTCGAGCATGGCGACCGCGGCGAAGAGGGCCAGGGGCCAGGCGGCGCCAGGGCCGACGGCGAGGCCCAGCCCGGCACCGATGGCGATGCCGAGTGCCGCCGGCGTGGCTCGCCAGCCCGTGTCGAGGCCGAGGTCGATGGCGAGGACGGCAGCAACGAGGCAGCCGATCCGCAGGATGTCGTCCGGCGTGCCGACATGCGGCAGCAGGAGAATGGGCAGGACGAGGACCAGCCGCTCGAGCAGGCGGGCACCGCCGCCACCCGGAGGCGCAGCCGCGATGCTCCAGTCCGGGGCAACCGGCCATCTGCTGTCGGGTATGCTCATTGCCATCTGCCGCCACTCCCTGCGGGTCGCCCCGAGCGTTCGCGGGGCTCGCTTCGACCCTAGGCACGGATGGTTACCGCCGGGTTAACCGATCCGGGGCGCTGCCGCCTTGACAGGCGATGCCGATAGGCCACATTGCAGAATGTGGACCGATATGGTCCCGGTTCGTTCGCAGCCCGGCTGCATCGGCCCTTTGGAAGCGGGTCGGTTCGGTTCCGGCCTGCTGGATATGGAAACGGGTGGTCGGCCTTGATCAGACTGAGCAAGCTCGCGGACTACGGCATTGTCATCATGACGCACCTGGCGCATCCCGGGCGCGTGCAGGAGAGTGCCCAGGAGATCGCGCTGGCGACCCAGGTGCCGCCGGCGATGGCGAGCAAGATCCTGAAATCGCTGGCGCGTGCCGGCCTGCTTCGCTCGCAGCGCGGGGTCAAGGGCGGCTATGAGCTGGCGCGGCTGCCGCATGCCGTCTCCATGGCCGAGATCATCGAGGCCCTTGACGGACCGATTGCACTCACCGACTGCGTCGACGGCGCGCACGGCGACTGCACGATCGAAGCGCTCTGTCCGGCGCGCACCAACTGGGACCGCATCAACACGGCGATCCGGGAAGCGCTGGACAGCGTATCGCTCGACGAGATGGCGAGCGCCATCCCGACCGCGTTCCTCACCCTCGAGGAGCAGCGTCGGGCCGAGGCGCCGGGCCGGGTGCTGGCCGGGCCATAGGCCCGCGGGCGGCCCGGATGCGCCGGTCGCCCGGGCGTGGGGACCGGCAAGACAGTTTTTCTTGGAGCTTTGACGAATGGCGACGGCACTCGAGACGGTTCAGGACTACGCTGCGAAGGCCTACAAGTACGGCTTTTCGACGGCGATCGAGTCCGACATGGCGCCGAAGGGCCTGAACGAGGACATCGTCCGCCTGATTTCGGCCAAGAAGAACGACCCCGAATGGCTCGCCGAGTGGCGGCTCGAGGCGTTTCGCCGCTGGCTCACCATGGAAGAGCCGACCTGGCAGAAGGTGCACTACCCGCCGATCGACTACCAGGACGTGCACTATTATGCGGCGCCGAAGATCAAGGAGCGGCCGAAGAGCCTCGACGAGATCGATCCGGAGATTCGCTCGACCTACGACAAGCTCGGCATTCCCATCAAGGAGCAGGAGATCCTGGCCGGCGTCGCCGTCGACTATGTCTGGGACAGCGTCTCGGTGGCGACCACGTTCCGCGCCAAGCTCGAGGAGCTCGGCATCATCTTCTGCTCGATCTCGGAAGCGGTGCACGACCACCCGGAGCTGGTGAGGAAGTATCTGGGCTCAGTGGTGCCGGCCGGCGACAACTTCTTCGCGGCGCTGAATGCGGCGGTCTTCACCGACGGCAGCTTCGTCTACGTGCCCAAGGGCGTGCGCTGCCCGATGGAGCTCTCGACCTATTTCCGCATCAACGAGATGAACACCGGGCAGTTCGAGCGGACGCTGATCATCGCCGAGGAGGGCTCGTACGTCTCGTACCTCGAGGGCTGCACGGCGCCGCAGCGCGACGAGAACCAGCTCCATGCGGCGGTGGTCGAGCTGATCGCCCTCGACGACGCGGAGATCAAGTACTCGACGGTGCAGAACTGGTACCCCGGCGATGCCGAGGGCAAGGGCGGCATCTACAACTTCGTGACCAAGCGCGGCGCCTGTCGCGGCAAGCGCTCGAAGATCTCCTGGACGCAGGTCGAGACCGGCTCGGCGATCACCTGGAAGTACCCGTCCTGCATCCTGCAGGGCGACGATTCGGTCGGCGAGTTCTACTCGGTCGCGGTGACCAACAACGCCCAGCAGGCCGATACCGGCACCAAGATGATCCACATCGGCAAGCGCACGCGCTCGCGCATCGTCAGCAAGGGCATCTCGGCCGGCCGCGCCGACCAGACCTACCGCGGCCTGGTGCGGATGCAGAAGGGTGCCGAGGGGGCCAGGAACCACACGCAGTGCGATTCGATGCTGATCGGCGACAAGTGCGGTGCCCACACGGTGCCGTATATCGAGATCAGGAACCGCACGGCGCAGGCCGAGCACGAGGCGACGACGAGCAAGATCAGCGACGACCAGCTCTTCTACTGCCGCAGCCGCGGCATTCCCGAGGAGGACGCCGTCGCCCTCATCGTCAACGGCTTCTGCCGCGAGGTGATGAACGAGCTGCCCATGGAGTTCGCTGTGGAGGCCAGGAAGCTGCTCGGCATCTCGCTCGAGGGCAGCGTTGGCTGATGGATGAGGAAAACGTTTCAGATTCAGACGGTTCGAGGGTTCGTTCGATGTTGAAGATCAATGACCTGCACGTCGCCGTGGACGGCGGTGCCAAGCCGGTCCTCAAGGGGCTGACGCTCGAGGTCAAGCCGGGCGAGGTGCACGCCATCATGGGGCCGAACGGCTCGGGCAAGAGCACGCTCTCCTACGTGCTAGCCGGCCGCGACGGCTACGACGTGACGGGCGGCACCGTGCGCTTCGAGGATGCCGACCTGCTCGAGCTGGAGCCCGAGGAGCGGGCCGCGGCCGGCATCTTCCTCGCCATGCAGTACCCGGTCGAGATCCCGGGTGTCGCCAACAACTACTTCCTCCGCCAGTCGCTCAACGCGCTCCGCCGGGCGCGCGGCGAGGCCGAGATCAGCGCTGCCGAGTTCATCAAGAAGCTCCGGGCGGTGGCCGAGCAGGTCGGCGTCGGGCAGGAGCTGCTCAAGCGCGACGTCAATGCCGGGTTCTCGGGCGGCGAGAAGAAGCGCAACGAGATCCTGCAAATGGTGATGCTCGAGCCGAAGCTCTGCCTGCTCGACGAGACCGACAGCGGGCTCGACATCGACGCGCTCAAGACCGTGGCCGACGGGGTCAACTCGCTGCGCAGCCCCGACCGGGGGATGATCGTCATCACCCACTACCAGCGCCTGCTCGACTATATCGTGCCGGACTTCGTCCATATCCTGGCCGATGGCCGGATCCGCAAGACCGGCGGCAAGGAGCTGGCGCTCGAGCTCGAAGAGCAGGGCTACGAGCAGCTGCTCGGCGAGGCGGCGTGACGGCCATGAACGCACCAGCCCGGGCCACGAGGTCCCGTTACGTGCCGCCGATCCCGGCCTTCGCCGACGCTTTCGCGGAGGCCCGCGCCAACCTGCCCGGCAAGGGGGCGCCGGCGATTCTCGACTGGCGGCAGCGGCATTTCGACCGGTTCGTCGAGACCGGCCTGCCGACGTCCAGGGTCGAGCAGTGGAAGTACACCAACATCGCCAAGGCGGCGAACGTGCCGATGGCGCTGGCGGCTCGGCCGAATGTCGGGCTCGGCGACGTCCAGCGCTATTTCACGGGCGGGCCCCTGGCGCGCCGGCTGATCTTCGTCAACGGCCACCTTGCGAGCGAGCTCAGCCATGTGCGCGGCCTGCCGCAGGGCATGCGGATCGAGAGCCTCGGCACGCTCCTGCAGGACGAGCCCGACTGGAGTGCCCGGGCACTCGGCGGTCCGGCGGAGCCGCACAGCTTCGCCGACCTGAACGCGGCCTTCCTGCAGTCCGGTGCATGGATCGAGCTCGGCGACGGTGCCGTGCTGGAGCATCCGCTGCAGCTCCTCTTTTTGACCGTCGGCCAGCCTTCGGCGGTGATGGCGCATCCGCGGATCGTCGTCCGGCTCGGCAAGGAGGCGCGGCTGCACCTGATCGAGACGCATATCGGCCTCTCCGAGGGGCACTGCCTGACCAACCTCGTCGGCCATTACGAGCTCGGCGAGAAGGCCCGCCTCACGCACGACCGGCTGCAGCTCGGCAGTGCCGGGACCAGCTTCGTCGGCCTCAACCGGCAGCGCCTGGCCGAGCGGGCCGAGCTCAAGCAGACCCTCGCCACGCTCGGCGGATCGCTGGTGCGCAACGAGACCGACCTGCATCTCGGCGGACGCTTCGTCGAGGCCCAGCTCAACGGCGTCTACATGCCGATCGGCGAGGAGCATGTGGACAACGTCATCCGCGTGCATCACGAGGCCCCGGACGGCCATTCGGACCAGTTCTACAAGGGCGTGATGGACGACCGCGCGCATGCCGCCTTCGCCGGCAAGATCATCGTCCACCAGGACGCGCAGCGGACCAACGCCTTCCAGCAGAACAACAACCTGCTGCTGTCCGACGATGCCGAGGTCGACAGCAAGCCCGAGCTCGAGATCTATGCCGACGACGTCAAGTGCAGCCACGGGGCGACCTGCGGCGAGCTGGACCCGGTGGCGCTCTTCTATCTCCGCAGTCGCGGCCTCGACCGGGCGCAGGCGGAGAGCATCCTCACCTTCGCCTTCGCCGCCGAGGTGATCGAGCGCTTCACCGATCCGGGTGTGCGCAAGCTCGCCCGCGAGTGCCTCGTCGCGCGCACGCCGGGCGGCGCCGGCCTTTCGGATCTCCTGTGAACGCGCTCGCCACCCGCCCGGCGCCGCAGGCGGCTCTCGATGTCGAGGCGGTGCGCGCCGAGTTCCCGATCCTCGGCACCACAATGCAGGGGCAGCCGCTCGTCTATCTCGATACCGGTGCCAGCGCCCAGAAGCCGCGTGCGGTGATCGACACGCTGACCGAGGTCTACAGCGCCGGCTACGCCAACATCCACCGCGGCGTCTACGAGCTCAGCCAGAGTGCCACGGCGCGGCACGACGAGGCGCGGCGGAAGCTGCAGCACTTTATCGGGGCGGCCGACTGGCGCGAGATCGTCTTCACACGCAACGCCACCGAGGCGATCAACCTCGTGGCCCGGTGCTTTACCGAGCCGACGCTCGGCGAGGGTGACGAGATCCTGGTGACCGAGATGGAGCACCACGCCAACATCGTCCCCTGGCAGATGGTGGCCGAGGCCAGGGGTGCCCGGGTGGTGGCCGCACCGGTGACGGACGCGGGCGAGCTCGACCTCGACGCCTTCGAGCGGCTGATCGGCGAGCGGACGCGGATGATCGCCGTGGCCTGGATCTCCAATGTGCTCGGCACGGTCAACCCGGTCGAGGAGCTCGTCGCCATGGCCCGCCGGCACGGCGTGCCGATCCTGCTCGACGCGGCCCAGGCGGTGCAGCATACGAGCGTCGACGTGGCAGCGCTCGATGCCGATTTCATCGCCTTCTCCGGCCACAAGATGTACGGCCCCTCGGGCGTCGGCGTGCTCTGGGGCAAGGCCGCCCACCTGGAGGCGATGCCGCCCTATCAGGGCGGTGGCGACATGATCGAGCGGGTGAGCTTCGCCGGGACGACCTGGAACGAGGTCCCGTTCAAGTTCGAGGCCGGCACGCCCGACATCGCCGGGATCATCGCCCTCGGTGCCGCCGTCGACTTCATCGAGGGCCTCGGCATCGAGGCGATCGCCGCGCACGAGGCGGCGCTCCTCGCCTATGCCACGCGGGCCATGCAGCAGGTGCCGGGCCTTCGCCTGATCGGCACGGCGCGCGACAAGGCCAGCGTGCTCGCCTTCGAGCTCGAGGGGGCGCACCCGCAGGATATCGGCATGCTGCTCGATCTCGACGGCATCGCGATTCGCACCGGGCACCATTGCGCGATGCCGCTGCACGAGCGGCTGGGCATCAGCGCCAGTGCACGCGCCTCGATCGGCGTCTACAACAACGAGGCGGATATCGATGCCCTCGTCCGGAGCCTCGGGCGGATCGCGGAGATGTTCCAGTGAGTGTGGGGGAAGCGATGGACGACAATCCGGTCGACCGGGGCCCGGCCCGGGAGGACGACCAGGGGCTCGACCGGGCCGAGGCGTTCCTCGGTGCGAATGGCGACGGAGAGGCGGCCGAGGCCTCGCCGGAGCGCATGGCCGAGGTGGACCGCCTGGGCGAGGCGATCATCGAGCAGCTCATGACGATCTTCGATCCCGAGATCCCGGTGAACATCTACGAGCTCGGGCTGATCTACAAGATCGACGTCCATGACGGGAACACGGTGACGGTCGACATGACCCTGACCTCGCCCAACTGCCCGGTCGCCGAATCGCTGCCCATGGAGGTCCAGCACAAGATCGAGCAGGTCGAGGGGATCGAGGGCTGCGAGGTGCGCATCGTCTGGGAGCCGACCTGGCATCCCTCGATGATGACCGAGGAGGCGCAGCTGGAGCTGGGCCTGATCTACTAGCGGCCTCAGCCGATCGAGGCCTTGTCGAGCTCGCGCGGGGCGCGCATAACCGCGCCATGATCGACCTCGCGTTTCGCCAGAAGCACCTGCTCGGAATCGAGGGGCTGCAGCCTTACGAGATTGCCGACTTGCTCGATTGTGCCGACCGCTACGTCGATCTCAACCGGCGCCCGGCGAAGAGGCTGCAGCTGCTCGACGGGCTTACCCAGATCAACCTCTTCTTCGAGAGCTCGACCCGCACGCTCACCTCGTTCGAGCTGGCCGGCAAGCGGCTCGGCGCCGACGTCGTCAACATGGCGGTGCAGGGCTCGTCGATAAAGAAGGGCGAGACGCTGATCGACACGGCGATGACGCTCAACGCCATGCGCCCGGACGTGCTGGTCGTCCGCCACCAGGACAGTGGTGCCGTCTCGCTCCTCGCCCGCCACGTCAACTGCTCGGTCATCAATGCCGGCGACGGCAGCCACGAGCATCCGACCCAGGCTCTGCTCGATGCGCTGACCATCCGCCGGCGCAAGGGGCTGCTCGAGGGGCTGACCGTCGCCATCTGCGGTGATGTCCGCCACAGCCGCGTGGCACGCTCCAACATCCTCCTTTTGCTCGCGATGGGCGCGAGCGTCAGGCTCATCGGGCCGCCGACGCTCCTGCCGCGGGCGTTCTCGACCTTCGGCTGCGAGCTCTTCACCGACATGGCGAAGGGGCTCGAGGGCTGCGACATCGTCATGATGCTGCGCCTGCAGAACGAGCGGATGCAGGGCAGCTACGTGCCCTCGGTGCGCGAGTACTTCCACCTCTACGGCCTGACCCAGGAGAAGCTGGCGCATGCGGCACCCGATGCGCTCATCATGCATCCGGGGCCGATGAACCGGGGGGTCGAGATCGACGGGGTCATCGCCGATGACATCGACCGGAGCGCCATCCTCGACCAGGTCGAGATGGGCGTGGCGGTGCGCATGGCCTGCGTCGACCTTTTGACCCGCGACCGCCGCGAGGCGGCATGACGGGGGGCCTCGTCTTCACCGGTGTCCGCCTGCTCGATCCGGCGAGTGGTCTCGACCAGCCCGGCGAGCTCCTGGTGGCGGACGGGCGCATCGCGGCACTCGGGCCCAGCGTCGACCGCCCGGACGGGGTGGAGGTGGTGGCCGGCGAGGGGGCGTGCTTGTGCCCCGGCCTCGTCGACATGCGGGTGAACTTCGGCGAGCCCGGCACGGAGCACAAGGAACGGCTCGCCTCGGGCATCCGGGCCGCGGCCGCGGGCGGCGTCACCTCGGTGGCCGTCCTGCCGAACACGCGGCCGCCGATCGACGACCCGGCGATGCTCGAGTTCGTCGCCCGGCGCGCCCGGCAGCTCAAGTCGGTCAAGGTCTATCCCTATGCGGCGCTGACCAAGGCGCTCGAGGGCAAGGAGCTGGCCGAGCTGGCGCTGCTCAAGGAAGCCGGTGCTGTGGCCTTCACGGACGCCGAGCGGGCGCTCGCCGATGCGCGCGTCATGCAGCGGGCGCTGGCCTATGCGAGTGCTCTCGATCTCCTCGTCGTCCAGCACCCCGAGGAGCCGAGCCTCGCATCGGGCGGTGTGGTCAACGAAGGGGCCATCGCCGTCCGCCTCGGCCTGCGGGGCATTCCGGCGATCGCCGAGGTCATGATGGTCGAGCGCGACCTGCACCTCGTGCGCGCGACCGGTGCCCGCTACCACGTCGCCCGCATCTCGACCCGGGCGGCGATCGACGCCGTCCGCCGGGCCAAGGCTGAGGGTCTCCGCGTCACCTGCGAGACGACGCCGCATCACCTGGCGCTGAACGAGCTCGAGGTCGAGGGCTACCGCACCTTCGCCAAGGTCAGCCCACCCTTGCGCAGCGAGGCCGACCGCATGGCGGTGGTCGAGGGGCTTGCCGACGGCACCATCGACGTCATCGCCAGCGACCACGCGCCCCAGGATCAGGACAGCAAGCGGCTGCCCATGGCCCAGGCCGAGTTCGGCGTGGTCGGGGTCGAGACCATGCTGCCGGTGAGCCTGCGCCTGGTGCACGAGGGGCAGATGAGCCTGCTCGATCTGCTGCGCAAGATGACGGTGGCGCCGGCCACGCTGCTCGACCTCGAGGCGGGCCGGCTGGCTGTCGGGGGCGCCGCCGATCTCACCCTCTTCGATCCCGAGCGCCCGTGGAAGATCACCGAGGCGGGGCTTTCCAGTCTCGCCAAGAACACCGCCTTCGAAGGCCGTCTCGTCCAGGGGCGGGTGCTGCTGACGATGGTGGATGGCCGGGTGGTGCACCGCTTCGAGGCGTAGGCGCCGGCTCACGCTCCACTATCCGCCTCGTGAGTTGTCGCGAGCGGTGGCGTGGCGGCATACCGTTCGGGCAAGCGCAACAGCCGGAGGATTTGACCATGGCTGCCACCGATCGCCGGTTCTTCGGTGCCGAGCGTCTCCTCACCATGCTGCTCGCCGGTGCCGTCGCCACGGTCGCCTTCGACTTCTTCGGCCAGAGCCTGAGTCCCGGGCTGGGCTTCGCCAACCTGGCGCCGGTGCCGCTCGCCAACAATGTCATCCAGGTGCTGTTCGGGGCGCCCTGGGCGCCCGGTGCCCATGCGCTCCATTACCTGGCGGGTCTCGTCGGCTACCCGCTCGGCTGGATGCTGATCGCCCGCCCGATCGCCCTGCGACTCACCCCCACCTGGCCGTGGTGGCTGACCTCGGCGATCTACGGTGTCGGGCTCTGGATTTTCGCCCTCTTCATCATGGCTCACCTGATCGCCGGCCAGCCGGCCTTCCTCGGCTTTACAGGCATTACCTGGGTGGCGCTGGTGGGCCATGTCGTCTACGCCGTAGTGGCCGCCGCCGTCGTCGAGTGGCGCGAGCCGGGCTGAGCGGTCTCGCTGCGTCACTCCACGCACTGGTTGCAGCCGCCGGGGTCGGATAGAATCCAGCGAATGACGTTGAATTTGCGAGGAAGCGCTGAACCATGAGCGTTGTGACCCCTGCAGACATTCGCAAGCGCGCCGAAGAGATCGAGCGCGCGAAGTTGCGCGAGGCTATGGAGCAGCTCAAACAGAAGCAGCTGCACGAGGAGGACCTGCAGAAGGCCTTCTCCGAGCGCGACGTGCACCCCGAATGGCAGGAGCGGCTCAACCGGGCGATCACCAACGCCGTCAACCAGGGCAAGAACGAGCTGCTGGTGATCCGCTTTCCGGCCGACTGGTGCACGGACAAGGGGCGCGCGATCAACAATTTCGAGCCCGACTGGCCGAACACCCTGACCGGCTTCGCCAAGCGGGCGATGGACGTCTACGCGAAAGAGCTCGAGCCGCTCGGCTACAAGGCGAAAGCGCAGGTCCTCAACTACCCGGGCGGCATGCTCGGCGAGGTCGGGATCTTCCTTTCCTGGTAGAGGCCGACCCTCAGAGCGCCGCCTCGAGCCGGTCGGCGATCGTCTCCAGCACCTTGACCCTGGCCCAGCGCTTGTCCTCGGCTTCTACCAGGGTCCAGGGAGCGATTGCGGTGCTCGTCCGGTCGACCATGTCCGAGACGGCCTGGGCGTAGGCGTCCCATTTCTGCCGGTTGCGCCAGTCCTCGGGCGTTATCTTGTGCTGCTTCCACGCGGTGTCGGCACGCGCCTCGAAGCGCCGGAGCTGCTCCTCGGGCGAGGTGGCCAGCCAGAACTTGACGACGACGCAGCCGTGCTCGCTGAGCTCGGCCTCGAACTCGTTGATCTCGCCATAGGCGCGATGCCACTCCGGCTCGCTGGCGAAGCCCTCGACCCGCTCGACCAGCACCCGGCCGTACCACGAGCGGTCGAAGACGGCGGTGCGGCCGAGCCGCGGCACCCGGCGCCAGAAGCGCCAGAGATAGGGCTGCCGCTTCTCGTCGTCGGTGGGGGCGGCGATCGGCCAGACGCGATAGCGGCGGGGATCGAGGGCGGCGGTGAACCGGCGAATGGCACCGCCCTTGCCGGCCGCGTCATTGCCCTCGAAGACGCAGACCAGCGAGCAGCGGTCGAACGCCCTGGAATCGGTCAGCTCGGCCAGGCGGTATTGGAGTGCATCGCGGCGCTCCACATAGGTATCCCGATCCAGCTTCTGCTCGAGATCGAGCTTGTCGAGGACGGTCTTGCCGTCGAGGCTCGGGACGAGGGCCGGTGCGGCGTCGCGTGACGGCGGCGGAGATTCGAGGCGCTTCTCCAGGGCGGCCTGGATGGTCCGGCCGAAGAGCAGGTCGCGATAGGCCGGATCGTCCGACGGCAGGACGATCCAGGGCGCCAGGGCCGAGCTGGTCCGGGTGACGACCTCCTCGGCCAAGGGGCGGATCTTCTTCAAAGGCCCGAGATCGGTCCATTCCTCCAGCACGTGGCGGCTCGGATAGGCGGCCTTCTTCAGCCGCTTCTCCCGCCGCTTGCGTTCCTCGGGCGAGATCCGCAGCAGGAACTTGAGGATCAGGGCACCCTCGTCGCCGAGCAGGCCCTCGAAGGCGTTGATCCGGTTGATCCAGTCGTCGAGCGCGCCGCCGTTGCGCTTCTCGAGCGCCGCGCGCAGGGCGTCGTTGTACCAGGAGCCGAAGACCAGCCCGATCTCGCCGGCCGGGGGGAGGTCGCGCCAGTAGCGCCACATCGCCGGCCGCTCCAGCTCCGCGCCGTGCGGCGGGACATAGGCGTTGATGCGCAGATAGCGGGGGTCGAGCCATTCGGTGAGACGGTGCATGACCTGGCCCTTGCCGGCCAGGTCCTGGCCGGTGACCAGAACGATGACCGGAAAGCCCTGCTCCTCGCGCAGCCTGAACTGGGTCTTGAGCAGCGCCGTGCGGAGCAGGGGCACCTCGCGCTTGAAGGTCGCCCCGTCGACCACGTGCTCGACTT
>CAZGUW010000147.1:0-11815 GCA_964528705.1 uncultured Geminicoccaceae bacterium | reverse complement strand
GGGACGGGCTGAAGGCAACCAGGCGCCTCTCCGAGGACGGCGTGAAGGTCAATGTCACGCTCTGCTTCAGTGCCGCCCAGGCGCTGCTCGCCGCCAAGGCGGGGGCGGCCTTCATCTCGCCCTTCGTCGGCCGGCTCGACGATATCGGTCAGGAAGGGCTCGGGCTGATCGCCGACATCTGCCAGATCTACAGCCAGTACGAGACGATCACGACCGAGGTCCTGGTCGCCTCCGTGCGCTCCCCCGTCCACGTGATCGAGTCGGCCAAGATGGGCGCCGACGTGGCGACCCTGCCGCCGGCGGTGCTGCGGCAGCTCGTCCAGCACCCGCTCACCGACAAGGGCCTCGCCGCCTTTCTCGCCGACTGGGAAGCGACCGGCCAGCGCATCGTCTGACCGCGCCGGCTCTCGTGCCGCACTAGTAGAACTTCTGTCGCTTTTCGATCACCTTTTAGTTGATCGTGTGATAAGAGTCGCACCTTGTGCTGGTGCCGACCGGGCGCATGACCCGGCGGCAGAGAAGCGGGGGCGAGTATGCGTGAACGGACCGCGTGCCGTGTCCAGTGGGTGGCACCACGGCACGATCTCGGCGACCATATCGAGGCGATGGTGAGCGACGGCGGGCAGCTCGTCGCCCGCAGCGCCTTCGAGCCGGAGACCGCCGAGCTGGACGAACTCGGCGACGGCGAGCTCGGCGACCCCGCCCTCGGACTCGGGATCATGGAGGTCAGCGTCGACCCGGCCTCCCTCGCGCGGCGGATGACCGCCGCCGTGGCGGCGCAGGCGGATGCCGAGACCGTGGTCGTCGACTTCACCGGCCGGCGCATCCGCTTCCAGATCCTGCCGGTCGGCGGCGACCACGCGGTGATCGTGCGGGCACCGGAAGGCATCGAGCGGTTCCGGCGCCGCTCGGCCGGCCGGGCGATGGGCCATATCCGCCGCCGTCTCGTCGACCGCCTGGCCCGCCCCGACGGGCCGTGAAGACACGCCGCCGGCGACGCCGTGGACGCGCCCTGCCCTAGCTGGCGTCGACCATCAGCGTCTGGTGCGTGTCCGTGTTCTTGATGCGCAGGATCCGCCCGACATTGATCGGGCCCTGGACATCGAGGACGACGGGGTGCGCCTGGGTGGCCGTGCCCGGCACGGTGATCGTCGACTTGTGCTCGGGCGCGCCCTGGTTGCCGGTCCCCTTCGTGACCCGAAGCTCGGCGTCGCGCGGGATGATGCCGGCGGTGGGCGGCGGCGCCGGGTAAAGCGCCAGCCGGGTCGTCGTCGCCGGGACGTGGACGCCGGCGCCGGGACCGAGCTGCTGCGGGGGCATGGGCCTGTCTCCTCTCCGGTCGCCCGCGGCCGTCAGCCGATGGCGCCGATATGGTGCAGCACGCCGCTGCCGATGCGGCGGATGACGTCGTAATAGGCGGCGATCGGGCGGAAGATCAACTCGTGCTCCTGGGCATAGGAGTGGCTCTCCGTGTCCCGATAGGAGGCCGGCTCGCCGAAATCGAGGCGGCGCGGCTCGTCGGTCAGCGGGAAGACCTCGGTGAGGAGCTCGAGCGCCGGCTCCACCTCGAGCCGCATCAGCCGGATGATCACCTCGTCATGCGTCGTGTTGTGGCGGTCGCTGAAATCCGGGACGTGGACGGCCGCCTGCATCAGCGCCTGGATCACCGCGATGCGGAGCGCGTGCAGCGAGTTCAGGTTGTTGCGCGTCTCGAGGTCGACGACGATCGGCTCGGCCCCGGCGTCGCGGGTCAGCCGCCGGTGCTCGCGCAGCGCCCGGGCGAGGTCGATATAGTCGCGGATCAGGGTGCGGCTGACGCGGCCGAGCCGGTCGTGCAGCGCCATGCGCTCGACCACGCCCGAAACCTGGCGGAGCGTCTCCTCGCGCACCGGGTCGTTCTCGAGCTGGGCGAGGCGCAGCCAGTCGCCCGGGCTGAAGAGGTCGAGATAGGCCACGACCACGTCGGGGTCGGTGAACTTGAAGGCGTGCTCGACCATCGTCATCAGCCGCCGGAACCGTGCACTCTCGCGGTACAGCCGCTGGAATATCTGCGGGTCCTTGTCGACGGCCTGGCCGACGCCGCCGATCGTGTTGGCGAGGATGCCGAGCTGCTGCAGGATCGCGTTGTGCGGGATGGCGCGCAGCTGCGAGGGATGCTCGAGCGACGCCGCGGCACTGCCCCGGTCGTGCTGGCGCTTAAGCGCGCGCGAGCCGGTCGGATAGAGCATGTTGGTGCCGAAGGCGCCGAGCAGGGTGGCGTAGCAGGGATCGTCGATGATCCGCGCGTTGAACTGGCGGATCGCCGCGAAGAACTCGTCCGTGTAGGCGGACTCGGCGTAGAACGGGTCCGTCTCCTCGGCGGCGGGCTCGACGCAGTGCTCCAGCATGCGGGTGAGCACCGCCAGCGCGCCGTGCTCGTGCAGGAAGAAGAGGTAGCCGTCGCCGCCCTGGAAGCTGCTCTCCTCGGTCAGCCTGATGCCCGCGGCCTCGAGCTGACGCCGGCATTCGGGCGTGTCGTAGTAGAGGAAGCGGTCGCGCAGGCTGTCGGGATGGGCGCCGCGGCCGATGCTCTCGCCATGCGTGTCGAAGACCACGAGCTCGATATCGGCGAGACCGTGCCGCGTCAGCAGGTCGGCAAGGCTGAGGCGCAGCCGCTCGATGGCGAAGGAGGCGGCGATCTGCCCGAGATAGCGGCCGGCGTCGGAGAAGCCGGTCTGGATGCACATCCGCCCGCGGCCGCGCAGATATTCCCGGTAGGCGGGCACCTCGAGCGCCCCCTCGAGCACCTCGATGCCGCGATCGAGCGCCTTGATGGTCTCGAAGAGCGGCGAGATGTCGATATGCCGGTCGACCCCGAACCGCTTGGCGAAGTAGAGCGCGGTCAGCAGGGTGAAGGGCGTCTCGCACTCGGCGATGAGGAAACGGATCGGCTCGCTGGCATCCAGATGCTTCAGCATCTGCGCGAGCAGCATGAAGACGCGGCGCGCCGTCGTCTTCTCGGCGGCGACCGAGCCGAAGTTCACGGTCTCCGGCACGGCCGCGTCGATCATCTCGACCACGGCGTTCTGGTAGCTCAGCCGGAAGACCGGATCGTCCGCCGCGTGGTCCATGTCGATGGACTTGCGGATGGCGTTGTGCAGCTGGACGGCGTTGATGCGCACATGGGTCCGGGCAGCGGTAAGGCCCTGGGTCGCGATCTCGGCGCGCAGCACCCAGAGCTCGCGGCGCGTCGCCGGATCCTCGGCCGCCTGGAGCGCCCGGTCGAGCAGCGCCTGGAGCTGGCGGGCGTCGGTCAGCCGGCTCGAGGCCATGCGGTGCATCTCGCGGGACATCTCGGCGAGCCGCTCGAGCGCCGCCGGGTCCTTCTGGTCGAACCCGTCGAGCACCCTGAGCTCGTCGCGCAGCTCCTTGTCGGCGAGGGCAAGGCGCGCCGTGATCAGCTCGAGCACGGCCGCCGCGCCACCGCCGCCACCGGCCTGCTGCAGGCCGGCGATCCGCCTGACCACGTGCTCGAACTGGTCGATCTGCAGCCGCACCCGCTTGGCGTAGGTGGTGGCCCAGGTGATGTCGGAACGGCCGTCCGTGTCGTAGCCGACCCAGCTCGCGAGGCTGATCAGGCAGGGTGTGACCTCCTGCCAGCTCTCGGGGTAGTTGGCGTGGACGACATCGAAGACGACGCCGTAGACCGTGCGCAGCGCCTTGCGCAAATTGTGGATCACCTCGACCGACTGGGCGTGCTCGGCATCGAGGTCGAGCCCCGGCTCGGGGCGGTGATTGGCGCGCTCGACGCGCTCGAGGAGCTCCGCCCGCGCCTTGTCGTCGAGCGCCTCGCCGTCCTCCGCCCGGCCGATGGCGAGGCGGATGAGGTCGCGCTGCAGCGGCAAGGCGAGGCTGAAGGTCGGGTGCGCCGTCAGCACCAGCCCGTAGAGCCGGCGGCCGAGCCGCTCCTGCAGCCGGGCGACCGGCAGGAGCTCGCCGGCCGGGTCGCGCACCAGCTTCTCGATCATCTCCTGCAGGCGGGCGCGGTTCTGCGCCGGATCGGTCTCGCCGAGATAGTCGTCGATCCGCCGGGCGCGAGCGGCGAAGGCCTGGGCGATCAGCCGCTGCACGAGCTGGCCGAGGAGCTGGCGGTCGATGGCGCCCGACTGCAGCTCGGCCCGAAGCTCGCCGGCCAGGAGCTCGATCGGGTTGGCGGACGGGTCGACCTCGACCCGCTGCCGGTGGGTCTCGAGGCGCTCCGCCCACTGGGCGATCCTGGCGTCGATGCCGCCCGCCTTCGGCCCTGCCATGGGCATGATCCGCGCCGTCTCGCTCATCCTGTTCCCCGTTTCCCCGCAACCCTGCCGAACCCGTAACGAAGCAAGAAGCCTGCCATGCGCAGGCCGTCACGGAAAGCCCCGCCTGCGAGCATGCTGCAATGCAACAAGAATGTCCATGGCACCCCTTCTGCCCAAGGTTTGATCACGGCCGGGTCGCCACCGCCGGCCACCGCACGATCGCGGGCCGGGCGGAATCGCCTCGTTGTCCCCCGGTCACAGTCGTCGGGGAGACGACAGCGACCGGCCGGGCGGGGCTTGGGGCTGCCGTTCGATCCGCGATAGATTGCCGGCTGCACCCAGGTGATGGGCCGTGTTTGAGGGCGCGCACCGGGAATTCATGGTTCTTCCGCGAGTTGGATTGCAGTGGCCAAGTACAGTCGACGTGCGGCGATCGTCGGGACGGCAGCGGGCCTAGCCGGTGTCCTGGCGCCCTGGTCGGGTATCGCGCAGGAGAGCGACCAGCAGATCCTGATCGACCGGGCGCGGCTCGTCGTCGAGGAGTTCCAGACCGACCCGAACTTCGAGAACGTCCCGATCTACGTGCAGAACGCCTATGCCGTGCTGATCGTGCCGGACATGCTGCAGGCCGGCCTGATCGTCGGGCTCGAGCACGGGGTCGGCGTGCTGCTCGCCCGCAACCGCACGACCGGTGCCTGGAGCGATCCCGCCTTCTACGAGCTCTATGGCGGCAGCCTCGGCCTGCAGCTCGGCGGCAAGTCGTCCGACGTGATCTTCACGCTGATGAACGCCACCGCCGTCGACAAGCTCCTGACCTCGCAGTTCAAGCTCGGCGTCGACGCCAGTATGGCCGTCGGCCGGATCGGTGCCGGTGTGGGTGCCGCCACCACTGTCCGCTTCGGCGAGGACATCTATGTCTTCTCGCGCAGCCGCGGCCTCTATGGCGGCCTCGCGGCCGATGGCTCCGCCGTGCTTGAGCGGACGGAGTGGAACGAGGCCTATTACGGCGCCGGCGTCTCGGCCGGGCAGATCCTCCGCGGCGAGCTGGCCCTGCGACCGGGTGCTCAGGGCCTGCGTGAGGCGCTGGCGAGGTTCTGAAGTCGGGGTATACCCCCCTCGCGGCCGGATCTACGGCTCGAAATGCCTCGCACCCTGCGAGCTGTAGGGCCGGAGCCCCTTTCTCCCGTACCTGAGCAGCCATGGCTTGCCGCCCTTGCGCACGAGCAGGCCGGCCGCGTCGAGCTCGCGCGGGATCCGGTTCGGCAGGACGCCCGGATTGCGCATGAGGTAGCGCAGCGCGCTCGGTGCACGCATGAAGAGGCCGCGCAGGTCGCTCTTCGGGACCGCCTGCATCCAGGGCTCGGTGACGCCGAGCGCCGGCTCCGGCAGCTTCGCCGGATCGACACCGTCGGTCAGCCCGCGGTCGGCCAGCCGCCGTGCTGTCAGGAAGACCGTGTAGCGGGCAAGCGAGGCACATGAGCGGACCAGCGTCTGGTAGGTCAGCTCCTCCGGCGCCAGCTCGGGGGCATCGAACGTCAGCTGCCCGGGCTCGATCCGCCGGCGCAAGGCCGCCAGGTCCTCGCTCCGCCCGGCCCCCTCGTCCGCTGCCGCCCCCTCACCCGCCGGCGCCTCGCCGAGCCAGTCCGCCGCGGCCTCGTCGAGGAGCCGCGCCAGGGTGTGGCGCGCGGCGCCGTCGCCCATGGCCAGCGCCGCCAGGAGCAGCTCCCTGCTCCCCTCGCCGCCGCCCGGCAGGCGGAGCCGGTAGCTGAGCCATTCATACCCCTCGAGGATGTCCTCGAGATAACGCTGCGCCCCGGCGTAGGCCCTGAGGCAGAGATCGAAGTCGTCGCCGAGCGCCTTGACGAAGCTGAACCGGTCGTCGCGGAACCGCCAGGGCTCCCAGCTCAGCACCAGGTCGTCGAGCCGGGCATCGGCGCCGACCGGCGAATCGTCGAGGTCCAGCATCACCGGCCGACGGTCCGGCCTGAAGACGAAGCGCAGATGGCCGTGCTGCACCGGCCCCCGGCCGCCGCCCGGGCCGAGCGGCACCATGGTGAACTCGACATAGGCGAGGCCGTCGAGCGGCATGCGGACATTGCGCAGGATCGTCGTCCGCTCGAGCGGGCTGCCGCCGTAATTGACGTTGCGCAGGAGGAGGAAGGGCGCCTGGCCGTCGAGCCGGCTCGCCCGCCACTCGACCAGCACCGGCACCCGTGCCGCCAGGTGCCCGGACGGCAGGAGGTCGCGGTTGGTGCGCAGCCGCATGACCCGGCTCTCGTCCTCGCTCCAGGTCCGCAGCTGCCGGGCGGTGAGCGTGCGATAGACGTCGGTCATGCTCATGGCGAAGAGCGGCCCCAGGCGGTGGAACGGGTCACGAGCCTAGCAGCCTCCGGCACCGTCGGGCGAGCCCTGCACCACCGGCCCGGCTCACTCCGCCTGAGCCAGCCGCACCATCAGCCGGGCGTTCATGCTCGTGCCCCAGAAGTAGGCGAGCGCGGTGAGCTGGTCCTGCGCCGTGACCGCCGCGTCCCGGTTGCGCCGCGCGACATCGAGCGACGAGGTGAGCATCGGCGTGGCGGCGCCCAGGGTGGCATCGTCCGCGGCGGCGACGGCACGCAGCGCGGCGTCCTCCGCGAGCGCCATCATGCGCTGCAGCGCGGGCTCGCCGTCGAGGCCGACCACCCTCCCGAGGGCGTCCGTCTCGACGCCGAGCGAGTAGTACTTCGCAACCAGCACGGCGGCGTTGGCCACCGAGCCCATGAGCGCGCCCAGCTGCGCCACGCCGGCGACGTAGTCGTCCTCGAAGAGATCGAAGACGTCCCATTCCAGTTCGAGCGCACCGGTCGCGGCGAGATAGACCGGGTCGCTCCGCCTCACCTGGGCCTGGGCCGAGGCCAGATCGAGCCGCTGCACTTCCGCCAGATAGGCGGTGTGCAGGGTATCGACATAGCGCAGGTTCGACCGGGCGGCGGCGCGGTAGAGCTCGCGGCCCCCGTTGATCGGCTCGGCGTTCCTTCGCCAGGGCCGCACGTCGCGGCCCATCCAGCCCTTGCTGCCGACGGCGAGGTCGAGCACCGTCCCGGCGAGGCCGGCCTGGCCCAGCGCCTCGAAGGAGAGCTTGCCGATCTCCTCGAAGTCCGCCGGCGTCGCCGTCTCGAGCCGCGACCGGGCCTCCGCCAGGGCCCAGTCCGCCTGGTCGAGATAGGCGAACGAGGCGGCGATCAGGTTGCCCATGCCGGCCACCGCACCGGCATCGGTGATGCTGACGATCTCGACGTCCCAGAGTTCGTCGAGGCCGTCGGCCACATGCGCCACCGCGAGTTCCAGCTCGCGCTCCACCACGTCGTGGAGGCCGGGGAAGCCGCGCGTGTTCAGGGCCCGCATCGCCGTGACGGCGCGGGCGACGAACTCGGCGTTCAGCACCGCCATCCAGATGCGGTTGAATGCTGCCGGCTCGTGGCCGGCCTGGAGCTCGTGCCGGCTCGCCGCGAGGAAGGCTTCAGCATCCTGCCAGAAGACGCGGAACGGGTCGGGAAAGTCCGGCGGCCGCGCCCCGGCGACAACCCGCGCGGCGGCCTCGTAGCGCTGGAGCCAGGTCGCATGGAGATCGCGGAAATCGCGGCGCAGGTCCTCCGGGAACACGGCATCGATCGGCCGCAGATCCGGTCGCGGCAGGGTGATACCGGTGAGGAAGGTGTAGGCCTCGTAGATGTCGCCGACCTCCGTCACCTCCACGCCGAGGGCACGGCCGACCTCGACCAGGTCCTCGGTCTCCCCGGTGCAGGCGTTGACCGACAGCCGCTTGCCGAGGGGTATGGCGAAGCGCCTGATGTTCGCCTCGGCCACGCCCTGGATCTTGTAGGCAATGCCGCCGACCGGCCCGATCGTGCCGTCGGGGTTGATGGTGCCGGTCATCGTGGCGTCGTCGAGCAGGCTCTCGCCGCGCATCAGCGCGAGCACCGCGCTGGTCATCAGCCCGCCAGCGCTCGGCCCGTCCACGAGGCCGGCCCAGCTGTAGGACAGCCGGTAGTCGCGGAGATCCGCATCCGCCAGCTCGGCTGCGACCAGGGCGCTGAGCCAGCCGGACGCGTTCATCTGGTCGCCGATGGCGCCGGAGCTGGATTCGAAGAAGCCGACCTGCAGCGCGTGCGAGGGATTGGGATTGGGTTCGGCCGCGATCTGCACCCGAAGCGTGGCGCCGCTGCAGCTGCCGCCGCCACCCCGGTAGGAGGCCGGCCGGATGGTGAGCTCGGCCGCGAGGGTCAAAGCGGGCTGCGCCGATGCCAGCAGGGCACCCCCTGCCAGGGCAGCCAGCCATCGCCGTCGACCACCTCCCGAGCCGCCGCCGCCGCGTCGCACAGGCCTGCCTCCGGGTCGTCCAGACAGTCTCCCATCGACCAGCTTAGGCGATCGGCCGGAAACCGGCAATGTCGGGACGGGCTCGCCGCGGCGCGCCGGCAGCCTACTCCTCGGCGAGCACCCGCCCGGTCGCCTGCACCGTGGTCGCCTGCCAACCGTCCGGGCTCTCGTTCTCGGCCACCTCGAGCCGCACCTCCTCGCCGATGGTCAGCCGGTCGAAGCCGCCATTGGCGACGCTGTTGCGGTGGAAATACACATCGCCCGCCGTGGTCTCGACGAAGCCGTAGCCTTCATCGGGGAAGAGGCGGCCGATCCGGCCCGTGAGGGGCGCCTCGTGCTGCTTCACCTTGCCGGCGACGGAGCGGCTGCGCTCGCGAAGCTGGCGCTGGGCAGCGGCGAAGGCGTCGCGGACCGCCACGTAGATGTCCTCGTGCGCGTGATCCTTCGGCCCTGCCCGGCTCACCGCGATCTCCTTTCCCGGCATGCCGATGTCGAGCCGCACGCGAAACAGGTTGCCCTTGGTCTGATGGCGATCCTCCTTCTCGACCACCACCCGGCAGCTTGTCATGCGCGGGGCGACGCGCTCGAGCGCCTCGACCTTCTCGCGAATGCGCGCCTCCACCGCCGGTGAGGGATCCATCTGCTGGAAGCGGATCTCCAAGGGCTTCTGCATGACCTCACTACCTCCTCGTTCGCCGCTGGCCACAGGCGCTCCGCCCGGCGAAACCACCCGTCCGGTTTCGCCTGCAGAAACTGCCTGCAACAAGAGAGGTTGCGACGATCCAGGCTGATGACAAGAGCGCGCGACAGGATACTGCGGCCAGATCGCCGGCAAATGAAAACCCCGCCGGCACATGGGCTCTGGCGGGGTTTTCCGGCGCTATGGCCATTGCCGACTGTTGTCGGCTCTATAGCGAAGCACGCTCTTCAGGCAGTACTTCGGTTGTCGGTTCGAATTGTCTGGCGGCCCGGATCCGCTCCGGATTTCCGGTCGATCAGCCGGACCGTGATCCCGCGGCACGCAGCGGCGGAATCAGCACGAACTCGCGGGTGGATCTTCCATGCGCATTCGCACCCTCCCGTTCGCTGGTTGGTCCATGCTGGCGGCGCTGCGACCCTGCGCACCGGCCTTGTCGGCTGGCCCGCTGCAACTGCCGGCGGGGTCGGCATTTCCGACGGCCCTGGCGCGGCACGGGAGCGACACCAACAGTGCAATGATAGCAAACTCCCCGCCCCCGTACAAGGAGCATCGCCTTGAAGCGCACAGTTCGGCCGACTACCCTGCCCGCCGGCAAGCGCGACGGAGACCCCCATGGCACAACGATTTCCGATCCGGTACGGCCTTCCCGGCCTCGCCCTGGCGGCGGGTCTCGCGTCCGGCGCGCCGGCCCAGGAGGCGGCCGTCGACGACATCGCCGTGGCGGTGCGCGATGCCGGCCACGCCTGCACCGACCCGAGCGACGCCACCCGCGACGAGGCCCGCTCCGCGCCGGACGAGGCGGCCTGGACCATCCACTGCGCCGAGGGCGCCTACAGCGTCAGGTTCATGGGCGATACCGGCGCCGAGGTCGAGCCCCTGCCCTGAGGCTGCGGCGACGCGGTGGCATTGCACGAGACACCCCGCGTCCGGCTGGAGGAACAATGACCACCGTGACCCTCGGTCTTGCCTCGGTCGATGACGCGAAGCAGCGGCTGGTGGCGGCCTTTCGTGGCGAGCCGCAGGGCGAGCGTATCGACTTCGCTTCGGTCGACGTGCTCTGGCAGGTGCTGGCGCCAAAACGCTGGCGAATCCTGCAGGCCATGGTCGGCGACGGTCCACTGGCGATCCGCGAGGTGGCGCGCCGCGTCGGCCGCGACGTCAAGGCGGTCCACGGCGACGTGCATGCGCTGCTGGCGGCGGGCGTGCTGGACCGGACCGCGAAGGGCCAGGTCGTCTTCCCGTACGACCGTGTGCACGTGGACTTCTCGCTCGCCGTGCGTGCGTGAGCGCTGCTGCCCTATGACCCCCTGACGCGGCGCCCCAGCCTGTGGATCCAGCGCTCGGCCAGGTTCTCGGCGCGGGTGAACACGTCGCCCATGCGCGGGTAACGCGCCTTGAATCGCGCCAGCAGGCGCTCCGCCCAGGGCGCATGGCGCGACAGGATGACGAGCCCGACGACGATGAAGAGCACGCCCTGCAGCACCGGCAGGAAGAGGCCGAGAAAGCCGAGGACCAGGAGGCCGTAGCCCAGGCCGAGCATCAAAAGCCGGTTCACGTCACCCCCGCCATGGCGAGCCACTTCGCCTCGTCCAGGGTCTCGACGCCGAGTTCCGCCGCCTTCTTCGCCTTGCTGCCGGCATCCGCACCCAGCACCACGTAATCCGTCTTCTTCGAGACCGAGCCCGCCACCTTCGCCCCCAGTTGCTCCGCCAGCGCCTTGGCCTCGGCCCGGGTCATCTGCTCGAGGCTGCCGGTGAAGACAAGGGTCTTGCCGGCAAAAGGCGAGCCGCCGCCGGCCGGCGCCGCCACCGGCTCGGCCGTGACCTCACCCGCCAGATCGTCGAGAGCGGCGAGGTTGTGCGGCTCCCTGAAGAATTCGGCGAGGGCGTCGACCAGCTTCGGCCCGATGCCGTCGATGTCGGCAAGTTCCGTCCGCGCCTCCTCGTCGTCCGCTGCCACCGCCAGCATGGCCTGCCGCCAGGCCTCCAGCGTGCCGTAGTGACGGGCCAGCAGCTTCGCGTTCGCCTCGCCGATGAAGCGGATGCCGAGGGCCAGGATGAACCGGTCGAGGGGCACGTTGCGCCGCGCCTCGATCGCCGCCACGAGGTTCTCGATCTTCTTCCGGCCCCAGCCCTCGAGCCCGGCCAGGGCCTCCGCCTTCGAAGGATCGCCCGCCAGGCGGAAGATATCCGCCGGCGCCTTCAGGAGTCCCGCCTCGATGAGCTGCGGCACCTGCTTCTTCCCCAGCCCCTCGATGTCGAACGCGTCGCGCCCGACCGCGTGCTCCAGCCGCGCCTCGACCTGCGCCGGGCAGATCAGCCCGCCGGTGCAGCGGCGGACCGCCTCGCCCGGCGGCCGCACCGCGTGGCTGCCGCACTCGGGGCAGGTTTCAGGGAACACGAAGGGCTCGGCCCCCTTCGGCCGCCGGTCGGTCACCACCTCGACCACCTGCGGGATCACGTCGCCGGCCCGCTGGATG
>CAZGUW010000146.1:0-11860 GCA_964528705.1 uncultured Geminicoccaceae bacterium | reverse complement strand
GTCTACATGAAAGGCCGGGGCATCGTCCTGAACGAGCCCTCGGTCGTCGCCATTGCCACCATGAAGGGCAGGAAGCAGGTCCTCGCCGTCGGCCTCGAGGCCAAGGAGATGGTCGGCCGCACCCCCGGCAACATCGAGGCGATCCGCCCGTTGCGCGACGGCGTCATTGCCGATTTCGAGGTTGCCGAGGAGATGATCAAGCATTTCATCCGCAAGGTGAACAACCGGCGCGGATTTGCCAGCCCGCAGGTCATCATCTGCGTGCCGTCGGGCTCCACCGCGGTCGAACGGCGGGCCATCCAAGAGGCCGCCGAGGCGGCCGGGGCGCGGCGCGTGCACCTGATCGAGGAACCGATGGCCGCCGCGATCGGTGCCGGCCTGCCGGTCACGGAGCCCACGGGCTCGATGGTGGTCGACATCGGCGGCGGCACCACCGAGGTGGCGATCCTGTCGCTCGGCGGCATCGTCTATGCCCGCTCCATCCGGGTGGGCGGCAACAAGATGGACGAGGCGATCATCAACTATGTCCGCCGCAACCACAGCCTGCTGATCGGCGAGGCGACAGCCGAGAACATCAAGAAGCGCATCGGCTCGGCCTGCCTGCCCGAGGACGGCAATGGCGAGGTCATGGAGATCAAGGGCCGCGACCTGATGAACGGCGTGCCCAAGGAGATCGTGATCAGCCAGCGGCAGATCGCGGAGAGCCTGGCCGAGCCCGTCAACGCCATCATCGAGGCCGTCAAGGTGGCGCTCGAGCATACCGCCCCCGAGCTCTCGGCCGACATCGTCGACAAGGGCATTGTGCTCACCGGCGGCGGCTCGCTGCTCGGCAATCTCGACTTCGTGCTCAGGCATTCGACCGGCCTGCCGGTCAGCCAGGCGGACGAGCCGCTCAACTGCGTCGCCCTCGGCACCGGTCGCTGCCTCGAGGACATGAAGGGGCTCCGGCACGTCCTCCACACGGCCTATTGAGCGTCGACCGAAAGCGCCGTTAACCCTTTGTTGCCGGCGGGTGACATACCATCTCCAGGCAACACATCACCCAACGCATGATTGCCCCCAGGCGGGATCACTCGTGCTAGTCTGTCACCCGTCATTGCAGCCTGCGGCAGGACAGTGAAGATCGCCTTCGTCGACCGCTTCGCCCAGTTGGGGACTGCCTTGCGCACCGCCGGCGAGCGCCCGGTGCTGGTCGCCGTCATCGGCGTGGCGGTGCTGCTTCTGGTGCTCGCCCGGTTCAACGTGCGGGCCATCGAGGTGGTGAGCGACGGCATCGCCGACCGCATGCTGCCGGCGGTTGCCCTGGTCCGCGAGCCGATCGCCCTCACCCGCCGGATCGGCGACCAGATCGGCGCGCTTCTCGCCGTGCGTGCCGAGAACGAGCGGCTCCGGGCGGAGAACCGTCGCCTGCTCGAGTGGCAGTCGCGTGCCGTCTGGCTGACAGTCGAGAACCGTTCGCTGCGCACCATGCTCGACATGACGACGGAGACACCCGACGCGGCCATGACCACGGCCCAGATCGTCGCCGATTCGGCCGGGCCCTTCGTGCATACCCGGCTGATCGACGCCGGTCGCGACCACGCCATCGACGTCGGCATGGCGGTGCTGACGCCGCAGGGCATGGTCGGCCGGATCATCAATGTCGGCGAGCGTTCCGCCCGGGTCCTGCTGCTCACGGATTTCAACTCGAAGTTGCCCGTGATCATCGAGCGCTCGGGCGACCAGGCGCTGCTCGCCGGCGACAACACGGCCGAGCCCAAGCTGCAGTTTCTGCCGATGAACCCGCGCTTCGCGATCGGCGACCGGGTGATGACCTCGGGCAAGGGCGGTGTCCTGCCGCCGGGCCTGATGATCGGCGAGATCGCCCGGATCGACGGCAGCCGGGTCGCCGTCAGGACCTATGTGGAGTGGCCGACCGTCGACTTCGTCTCGGTCCTCCGCCATGCGCCGCTGCCGCCGCCCGAGAGCGGCTCGGATGACGGGATGGAGCCGACCGCTCCTGCGCTCGCCCCGGCCCTGGCCGATCACCGCGGGGCGGACCAGCAGCGGAGCACCCCGCAGGGCACCGCCCGGCCGGCGGCGGTCGTCGGGCTGGTCGGCGGATGACCGGTTTCGGCCAGGGCGGCATCGTCGCGAGCGGCCGACCGGGCGACATCGCCCGCGCCGCCCTCCCCTTCCTCACGGTCTTCGTGCTGATCTGCGTCGACCTGGCGCCGCTGCCGAGCGCTGCGCCCACCACCATCGCTCCGCTGTTCAGTCTCGCCGCCATCTTCTACTGGACCGTCCAGCGCCCTGACCTGCTCGGCAACGGCCTCATCCTGCTCCTCACCCTGTTGCTCGACGCCGCTTCCGGCATGCCGCTCGGCCTCACCGCCCTCGCCCTTTTCGGCACGCGGCTGGTGCTGCTGGCGCCGCGCCGCTTCCTCTCCAGCCGCTCGTTCGGCGTGCTCTGGGCATGCTTCTGCCTCGTCGCCGGCCTGCTGCTCGGCCTGCGCTGGGTAATCGCCTGCCTCTTCTGGCAACAGGCTCTGCCGCTCCGCCCTGTCCTCTTCGAGATTCTCCTCACCATCGCCGCCTATCCCCTGGTGAGCCTCGCCCTCGCCTTCCTCCTGCCCGTCCTTCCGAAGCCGAGCCATGCAGCATCACGCGGCTGACCGCACCCGCACCTTCACCCGCCGGGCCCTCGTCGTCGGCGCCGCCCAGGTCGGCCTCTTCGGCCTGCTCGCCGGGCGGCTCTGGCAGCTGCAGGTGGACGACGCCTCCCGCTACGCCCTGCTGGCCGAAGAGAACCGGGTCAACCAGCGACTCATCGTGCCGCCGCGCGGGCGCATCTTCGATCGAGCGGGACGCGTGCTGGCGCGCAACGTGCCGAGCTACCGGCTGCGCATCGTCCGCGAGAACACGCCGGACATGGCCCGCACCCTGCACGATCTCGCCAGGCTCATTCCCCTCGATCAGCCGCAGATCGACGATATCCTGAAGACCGCCCGCGCCCAGCGCGCCTTCGTGCCCGTTCTGGTGCGCGAGGGGCTGAGCTGGGACGAGGTCACCACCGTTGCCGTGCACAGCCCGCATTTGCCGGGCGTCATGCTCGATTCCACCCTGTTGCGCGAATACCTCCACGCCGACGTGCTGGCCCATGTGTTGGGCTATGTCGGGCCGGTCAGCCCCGAGGAGCAGAAGGAGGATCCGGATCCCCTGATGCGCCTGCCCGAGTTCCGCATCGGCAAGAACGGCATCGAGAAGGCGCACGACCATCTCCTGCGGGGTCGGGCCGGCCGCAGCCGGATCGAGGTCAACGCCATCGGCCGCGAGATCCGCGAGCTCGACCGCGACGACGGGATCAGCGGTGCCGATCTCCAGCTCTCGCTCGATGCCGAGCTGCAGATCTTCTGCTACGAGCGCCTGTCGAGCGAGCTCTCGGCGAGTGCCGTGGTCGTCGATGTCCACACCGGCGCGGTCCTCGCTCTCGCTTCGGTGCCGAGCTACGACCCGGCGGCCTTCACCGGCCGCCTGTCGCACCAGCAATGGAAGGAGTGGCGGGACAACCCGCGCACGCCGCTCGTCAACAAATCGATCCGCGGCCAGTACCCGCCCGGCTCCACCTTCAAGATGATGGTGGCGCTGGCAGCGCTCGAGGCCGGCCTGGTGACGCCCAGCTATGACGTCTTCTGCGGCGGCAGCGTCAGTCTCGGCAATGCCAGGTTCCATTGCTGGAAGCGCCATGGCCGGGTCGCCATGCACGACGCCATCGCCCAGTCCTGCGACGTCTACTTCTACGATCTGGCGAGGCGCGTCGGCGTCGACGGGATCGCCGCCATGGCACGGCGCTTCGGCCTCGGCAGCCCGCTCGGCCTGGACCTGCCGGGCGAGCAGCCGGGCCTCGTGCCGACCAGCCAGTGGAAGCGCGAGACCCTGGGGGAGCCCTGGCAGAAGGGCGAGACGCTGGTGATCGGCATCGGCCAGGGCTACATGCTGGCGACCCCGCTCCAGCTGGCCATCATGACCGCGCGTCTGTGCAACGGCGGCCGGGCCGTGACACCCTGGTTCTATCGCGACCCCGCCGCCGAACCACCGGCGATCGGCTCGGTCGGCGTTTCCCAGGCGTCGCTCGATCAGGTGCTCAAGGGCATGTCCATGGTGGTCAACAGCCAGCGCGGCACCGCTTATCGGCAGCGGCTGAACATCGAGGGCGTGCAGATGGCGGGCAAGTCCGGCACGTCGCAGGTGCGCCGCATCACCCGGGCGGAACGCGCGGCCAACCTGCACAAGCGCAAGGACCGACCCTGGGAGCACCGGCACCATGCGCTCTTCGTCGCCTTCGCGCCGACCGACCAGCCACGCTACGCCGTCTCGGTGATCGTCGAGCACGGCCAGAGCGGCAGTGGTGCTGCCGCCCCGATCGTCCGGGACATCATGACCAGGGTGCTCGAGATCGGCCCCGGGGTCGCCACCGTCTCGGCCAGCCTGTGAGCCGGCCGGTGGGCGGCCCAGCCTGCGTCGGGGCCCGCTGAGCCATGGCGAGCCGGGCCCGCATCCGCCCGCAGGAGCTGCGTTTCGCCGAGAAGCTGACGTCGCTCCACTGGCCGTTCGTCGCCCTGCTCCTGCTGATCGGCTGCGTCGGCTATCTCGTTCTCTACTCGGCCGGTGGCGGCAATCACCATCCCTGGGCCTGGCGCCACGGTGCGAGGCTCGCCTTCGGTCTCTCGGTGATGCTGACCGTGGCGCTGATCGACATCCGCTTCTGGTACCGCTGGGCCTACGTCCTCTATGGCGGCGCCTTCGCCATGCTCGTCGGCGTGGAGATCCTGGGCGAGATCAACAAGGGCGCCCAGCGCTGGGTCGATCTCGGCTTCGTCCAGATCCAGCCCTCGGAGCTGATGAAGATCGGCCTCGTGCTCTGCCTGGCCCGCTACTTCCACAGCGCCTATCTCGACGAGGTCAAGCGGCCGCTCTACCTGCTGCCGCCGCTGGCCATGATCGGCCTGCCCGCGGTTCTCGTCCTCAAGCAGCCCGATCTCGGCACCAGCATCATGCTGCTCGCCGTCGGCGGCTCCCTGCTCTTTCTCGCCGGCGTACGCCTTTGGAAGTTCGGCCTCGCCATCGCCGGCGTCGCCGCCGCCCTGCCGATCGCCTGGAGCGGCATGCACGACTACCAGCGCCAGCGCGTGCTGACCTTTCTCGATCCCGAGACCGACCCGCTCGGCGCCGGCTATCACATCATCCAGAGCAAGATAGCGCTCGGCTCCGGCGGGTTCTGGGGCAAGGGCTTCCTCATGGGCAGCCAGGCCCAGCTCAGCTTCCTGCCCGAGAAGCAGACCGACTTCGCCTTCACCATGCTCGCCGAGGAGACGGGCTTCGTCGGTGCGCTGATCGTCCTGCTCCTCTACCTCGCGGTCATCGGCCTGTCGCTGGCCGTGGCGCTTCGGGCGACCCACCAGTTCGGGCGGCTGCTCGCCATGGGCATCGGCATCAACTTTTTTCTCTACGTGCTGATCAACGTCGCCATGGTGACCGGCCTGATCCCGGTCGTCGGCGTGCCCTTGCCGATGATTTCCTACGGCGGCACGGCGATGCTCACGACGCTGGTCGGCTTCGGCTTCCTCCTGTCGGTCGACGTGCACCATACGACCAACATACCGCGCTTTCCGACCGATCTCTGACCACCGGTCCCCACCGGGACTCCCTCGCGAAGGGGGTGGCGGACTGGTGCGGGCGGAAGGGGTCGAACCTCCGACACCGGCGGTGTAAACGCCGTGCTCTACCGCTGAGCTACGCCCGCACGGGCGGGACCATAGAAACGGTCATGCCGGCGGGCAAGTGGCGACGACTTCGCGGTCCCCGGCAGCGGCCGCTCAGTGCAGGGTGCCCCGCACCGAGGCATGAGCGCTCCGGACAGTGCCGCAGGCGGCGATCCGCATGACGCCCTCGATCCGCTCGACATCCGGCCGGCGCGCGTGGCTGAGCGAGATCGCGTCGGGCAGCGCCACCACCACCTCGCGCCCGTCGGGCAGGCCGAGGACGAGATGCACCAGGGCCCCCTTGTCGCCCTCGCGCAGATGGGGCCGCAGGCGACCGGCAACGCTCGCATCGCGAAGCTCGATCTCGACCAGCTCGCCCTTGCCCGCCGCCACGTCGTCGAGCCGCGTCACCCGCTGCGCCGCGAACCTGATCTCGTCGCCGTCGGCGCGGATGTCGGCGGTGATCAGGACCGCGGTGCCGATCTCCAGGAGGTCGCGGCTGCGCTCCAGAACGTCCGCGAACAGCATGACCTCGAATTGCGCCGAGGTGTCGGAGATCTGGAGGAAGGCGAAGCGGCTGCGCTCGGTGCGCTTCTCCTTGCGGGCGACGATTACACCCGCAAGCTCGGCCGTCGCTCCGTCGAAGCGGCCGGGCGCCTCCAGCACCTGGGCTGCGGCGACGATGCCCCGTTCGGCGAGTGCCGCCGTGTAACCATCGAGCGGATGTGCCGAGAGGTAGACGCCGAGCACGTCGAACTCGTGGCCAAGGCGCTCGCCCAGCGGCCAGTCATCGAGCGTGGCGATGCGGGGCTCCGGGACGTCGTCGCCATTGCTGCCGAAGAGCCCTTCCTGCGTGCTGTCCCTGGCCGCCGCCACCGCCCCCGCATGGGCGATCGCCGCTTCGAGCCCGGCCATGAGCGTCGCCCGGTTGGCGGCCAGCCCGTCCAAGGCCCCGGCCCGCACGAGCGCCTCGAGCAGGCGCCGGTTGAAGCCCTTACCGGCGAGCCGTGCCGTGAGATCGCAAAGGCTCGTGAAGGCGCCACCCGCGTCGCGCTCGGCGCAGAGAGCCTGCATGGCGGCCTGGCCCACCCCCTTGATGGCGGCGAGGGCGAAGCGCACGCCGCCCCCCTTTCCGCTCCCTGTCCCGTTGCCGGCCGGGCCGTCCTCGACCGAGAAGACCGGCAGGGAGGCGTTGACGTGCGGTGGCAGGAGGTCGATGCCACGCTGGCGCATCTCGTGCCGGTAGGCGGCGAGCTTCTCCTGGTTCGCCATTTCCATGGTCATCACCGCCGCATAGAACTCGAGCGGGTGGTTCGCCTTGAGATAGGCCGTGTGGTAGGCAAGCAGCGCGTAAGCCGCCGCATGGCTCTTGTTGAAGCCGTAGGAGGCGAACTTCGCCACCGAATCGAAGATCACGTCGGCCATCTTGCGGCTGATGCCGCGCGCCATCGCCCCCTCGACGAAGGTGGCGCGCTGTGCGTCCATCTCGGCCTTGATCTTCTTGCCCATGGCCCGGCGCAGGAGATCGGCGCCGCCGAGCGTGTAGCCGGCGAGCTGCTTGGCGATCTCCATCACCTGCTCCTGGTAGATGATGACGCCGTTGGTCTCCTTGAGGATCGGCTCGAGCATGGGGTGCAGGTATTCCGGGGCCTCGACGCCGTGCTTGACGTTGATGTAGCGCGGGATGTTGTCCATCGGTCCCGGCCGGTAGAGCGAGACCATGGCGATGATGTCCTCGAAGCAGTCGGGTTTCAGCTTGCGCAGCGCATCCCGCATGCCGCCGGATTCCAGCTGGAACACCCCCGCCGTCTCGGCCCGGCTGAGCAGCGCGTAGGTCGCCTTGTCGTCGAGCGGCAGGGCCGAGAGATCGAGCGCCGTGCCCCGCCGGTTGACGAGGTCCTCGGCCATGCGCAGCATGGTCAGCGTGGTAAGGCCGAGGAAGTCGAACTTGACGAGGCCGGCCTTCTCCACGTCCTTCATGTTGAACTGGGTGACCGCGCTGCCACTCCTGGGATCGCAGGTGAGCGGCACGAGCTCGTCGAGCGGCCGGTCGCCGATCACCACGCCTGCCGCGTGGGTCGAGGCGTGGCGCGGCAGGCCCTCGAGCTCGAGGGCGATCTCGATCATCCTGGCCACCGCGGGATCGCCGTCGCGCGCCTCGGCGAGCCGCGGCTCCATCTCGACCGCCTGCGCCAGGGTCGGCGGGTTGGCGGGGTTGAAGGGCACGAGCTTCGAGATCTTGTCGACGAGGCCGAACGGCAGGCCGAGCACGCGCCCGACGTCGCGCAGCGCCGCCCGCGCCTGCAGCTTCCCGAAGGTGATGATATGGGCGACCCGGTCGGCCCCGTAACGCCCCTCGACATAGCGGATCACCTCGTCGCGGCGGTCCTGGCAGAAGTCGATGTCGAAATCCGGCATCGAGACGCGTTCGGGGTTGAGGAAGCGCTCGAAGAGCAGGCCGAAGCGCAGCGGGTCGAGGTCGGTGATCTCGAGCGACCAGGCGACGACCGAGCCCGCCCCCGAGCCGCGCCCGGGGCCGACCGGGATGTCCTGCTGCTTGGCCCAGCGAATGAAGTCCGAGACGATGAGGAAGTAGCCCGGGAACTGCATCTGGACGATGACGTCGAGCTCATACTCGAGCCGCTCCTGATAAGGCGTTGCGGCCTCACCGGAGATCCCCAGGCGCTCGAGCCGCCGGGCGAGCCCGGCACGCGCCTGGGCGCGCAGCTCCTCGACCTCGTTGCGACCATCGACACCGGCGAAAGGCGGCAGGATCGGGTCGCGGGCCGGCGCCTCGACAGCGCAGCGGCGGGCGACGAGCAGGGTGTTCTCGATCGCCTCCGGCAGGTCGGCGAAGAGCTCCACCATCTCATCCGCGGTCTTGAAGCGGTAGTCGAGCGAGAAACGGCGGCGCTCCTCGTTGCCCACATGCTGCCCCTCGGCGATGCAGATCAGCGCGTCGTGCGCGGCATGCATCGCCGGATCGAGGAAGAGGCAGTCATTGGTGGCGACGATCGGGAGGTTTCGGTCAAAGGCGAGATCGAGCAGGGTCGGCTCGACCAGCGCCTCGGCCTCCTCGCCATGGCGCTGCAGCTCGACATAGAGCCGCCCGGTGAACGCCTCGGCGAGCTGATCGAGCAGGGCTGTGGCGGCATCCCTGTCGTCGCGCCGCAGCAGCCGGCCGAGCGGCCCGTCGGCGCCGCCGGTCAGGAGGATCAGGCCCTCGCTGTGGCTTGCCAGCTCATCCGGTGCCAGCCCCTTCTCGGCGCCGCCCGAGAAATGGAGAGCGCTCATGAGCTTCATCAGGCTGCCATAGCCAGTCGCGTTCTGGGCGAGCACGGGCACGAGGGCGGGGCTCTGCTGACGCTCGCGGCGGAATGAGCGCTGACTCTCGGGCAGCGCCAGGGGCAACAGGGCGCCGATGATCGGCTGGACGCCGGCAGCGAGGGCCGCGGCGCAGAATGGCATCACCCCGTAGAGATTGGCGTTGTCGGTGACGGCCACCGCCGGCATGCCGAGCCCGGCGGCCCGCGCCGCCAGCGCCTTGTGGTCGATCGCCCCCTCAAGCAGCGAAAACGAGCTGCGGACCCGCAGATGGACGAAGGGGGCATGCGGCATCGAAGGCCCTATATCTGGTGGTGCGGTCCCCGTCCTACCGCAGGATGCCCGAAATGTGAACCGGTTGCCGTCGCTCGGATCAGGCCGGTGTCGGCTGCCGGACGACTCCTTCCCGGCCGGTCGCCGGCACGGCCTGCCAAGGACGCAGGCGGCCATCCGCGAGCTCCAGCGTGCGGTCCATGGCGGCCGCGATGTCCGGGTTGTGGGTGGCGATGAAGGCGGCGGTGCCAGTTTCGCGCACCAAGTCGACCAGGAGGTCGAGCACGCGCGTCGAGGTCGCCGGGTCGAGATTGCCGGTCGGCTCGTCGGCCAGCAGCAGGCCCGGCCCGTTGGCGAGAGCGCGGGCGATGGCGACCCGCTGCTGCTCGCCGCCGGAGAGCCGTCCCGGGCGGTGGTCGAGGCGCTCGGCGAGACCCAGGCGGCCGAGCAGGTCGC
Source organism: uncultured Geminicoccaceae bacterium (assembly GCA_964528705.1). GTDB lineage: Bacteria > Pseudomonadota > Alphaproteobacteria > Geminicoccales > Geminicoccaceae > SLRI01. The sequence continues at coordinate 2,066 of CAZGUW010000146.1, read as the reverse complement.
CGGCCCTGCCCTTCGCACCCGCCCAGCCACGGCCGGCCAGGAGCTGCGGCAGCATCACGTTCTCCAGGGCGGTGAAGTCGGCGAGGAGGTGGTGGAACTGGTAGACGAAGCCGATGCGATTGCGACGCAGGCCGGTGCGCTCGCGATCACCGAGCCGGCCGCAGGCCCGGCCGTCGATGGTGACCTCCCCTGCACTCGGCCGCTCGAGCAGTGCTGCGATGTGCAGCAGCGTCGATTTGCCGGAACCGGACGGCCCGACGAGTGCCACCAGCTCGCCCGGTGCCAGGCTGAGATCCACGCCCTGGAGCACCGGCAGCGTCGTGGCGCCCTGGTGGAAGCGTCGCTCGATCCCGCTGAGCACCAGCACCGGGTCACTCATAGCGCAGCGCTTCCACAGGATCGACGCGCGCCGCCCGCCAGGCCGGGTAGAGTGTGGCAAGGAAGGAGAGCCCGAGCCCCATCAGCACGACCCGGGTGACGTCGTCGGCATTAATCTCGGCCGGCAGGCGCGAGAGGAAGCGGATCTCCGCCGACCAGAGCTCGGCCCCGGTCAGGCCCTCGAGGAAGAGGCGGATGCTGTCGATGTTGAGGGCGAAGGCAATGCCGAGGCCGAAGCCGATCAGGGTGCCGGCGACACCGATGCTGGCGCCGGCGAGGAAAAAGATGCGCATCACGGCACCCTGGGTGGCGCCCATGCTGCGCAGGATGGCGATGTCGCGGCCCTTGGACTTCACCAGCATGGTGATGCCGGTGATGATGTTGAAGGCGGCGACCAGGATGATGAGCGTCAGGATCAGGAACATCACGTTGCGCTCGACCTCGAGCGCATTGAAGAAATGCGAGTTGAGCTGCTGCCAGTCGACGAGGCGGCCCTGTCCGGCCACTGTCGCGGTGAGCGCCGGGCGGAGCTGCCGCACCTGTTCCGGGTCGTCGACCAGGATCTCGACGGCCGTCACCCGGTTCTCGAGCTGGAAATAGCGCATCGCGTCGTCGAGGCCGACATAGACGAAGCTGTTGTCGTACTCGTACATCCCCACTTCGAAGATGCCGGCGATCTCGAAGCTCTGGATGCGCGGCACCGTACCGAAGGCGGTGGCGGCACCCTGCGGCGAGATCAGGCTGACCCGGTCGCCGACGCCGAGGCCCATGCGCTGCGCCATCCGGCTGCCGATGAGGATGGTCCCGCCAGCGTCCAGCCGCGCCAGCGAGCCCTGCACGATGTTATCGGCGAAGACGGCGCGGCGGCCGAGATCCTCGGCCCGCACGCCGCGCACGATGGCCCCGGAGGCGACATTGTTGCCGCTGGCCATCACCTGGCCTTCGACATAGGCCATGGCGTCGAGCACGCCGTCGACCTCGCGCAGCCGCGTCACCAGCACGTCGCTGTCGGCGAGCCCCTCCGGCCCGGCCACCACCGTGGCGTGGCCGTTGACGCCGAGCACGCGGCCGAGCAGCTCCGAGCGAAAGCCGTTCATGACGGCGAGGACAACGATGAGCGTGCCGACGCCGAGGGCAATGCCGACGAGCGCGAAGGCGGCGATCACCGAGATGAAACCCTCGCCCCGGGTCGGTCGAAGATAGCGCCAGGCGATCAGCCGCTCGGCGCTGCGCATCAGGCGGTAAGCCGCTGGACGAGTGCGTCCGGGTCGAGCTCGGCGGTCTCCCCGGTGGCGCGGGCCTTCAGTTCGACCTTGCCCTCCTTCGCACCGCGCGGGCCCACGGTCACGGTCCAGGGCAGGCCGATCAGCTCCATTGTGGCGAACTTCGCGCCGGCCCGCTCGTCGCGCTCGTCGAGCAGGACCTCGACGCCGGCCCGCCGGAGCCGGTCGTAGAGCCCTTCGGCTAGGCCATGGGAAACCGCATCGTCGGGCCGAAGATCGACGATGCCCACCTTGAACGGGGCCACGGTCTCGGGCCAGACGATGCCCTTCTCGTCGTGATTGGCCTCGATCAGCGCGCCGACGAGCCGCGACACACCGATGCCGTAGGAGCCCATGTGCACCGGCTGGTTGGCGCCGTCGGGTCCGATCACGGTAGCGCCCATCGGCTCGGAGTACTTGGTGCCG
>CAZGUW010000145.1:4719-11947 GCA_964528705.1 uncultured Geminicoccaceae bacterium | reverse complement strand
GCCGGCGGTGATGACGATGGGGACGAGGAACTGCATGACGCTGACGCCGAGATTGCCGAGCCCTGCATTGAGCGCCAGCGCGTTGCCCTTCTCCCGCTTGGGGAAGAAGAAGCTGATATTGGCCATCGACGAGGCGAAGTTGCCGCCGCCGAGGCCGCAGAGCAGCGCCAGCACGAGGAAGATCAGATACGGGGTCTCGGGGTCCTGCACGGCATAGCCGATGCCGAAGGCCGGGATCAGGAGGGTCGCCGTGGTCAGCGTCGTCCACATCCGGCCGCCGAAGATCGGCACCATGAACGAGTAGAAGATGCGGAGCGTGGCGCCGGAGAGCCCGGGCAGGGCGGCGAGCCAGAAGAGCTGGCCGGTCGTGAAGTCGAAGCCCACGGCCGGCAGCTTGGCGACCACCATGCTCCAGACCATCCAGACCGCGAAGGCGAGGAGCAGGCAGGGGATCGAGATCCACAAATTGCGGTTGGCGATGCCCTTGCCTTCCTTCTCCCAGAAGCCGGCATCCTCGGGCCGCCAGTCGGTGAGGACCGCCCGGCCTGCCGGGTGCCTGCCCGGATCGTGGATCTCCTGGAACTCGGGCAGCTGGGGCAGGGTGCGAAGCGTCTGGCCGACGGCTTCCTGCTCCATCCGGCGGATGGCGAAGTGCATCCAGAGCAGGGAGACGCCGACGATGGCGAAGAGGAGGACGAAGCAGCTCGTCCAGATGCCCGTCAGGTCGTTCATCACGCCGAAGGCGAGCGGCAGGATGAAGCCGCCGAGCCCGCCGATCATGCCGACGAGGCCGCCCACCGCACCGATATGGCCGGGGTAGTAGACGGGGATGTGCTTGTAGACCGCCGCCTTGCCGAGGCTCATGAAGAAGCCGAGGACGAAGATCACGACGATGAAGGGGACGAGGCCCATCTCGGTCGAGAAGTGGATCGGTCCCTCGATGCCGCGGATGACGTAGTCGGTCGGCGGGTAGGACAGCATGAAGAGGCAGAGGAGCGCCACGCCGAAGGTCCAGTACATCACGGACCGCGCACCGTAGCGGTCGGAGAGGTGGCCGCCATAGGCGCGGAAGAGGGAGGCCGGGATCGAGTAGAAGACGGCGATCATGCCGGCCGATTCGATGCTCAGCCCGTAGACGTCGATCAGGTAGTGCGGCAGCCAGAGGGCGAGCGCCACGAAGCCGCCGAAGACGAAGAAGTAGTAGAGGGCGAAGCGCCAGACCTGCAGCTTCGCGAGCGGCGAGAGCTCGAGCAGCGTGCCGCGCGGCTTCTCGCCCCGCCGGCGCCGGGCGACCAGCACCGGGTCGTCGGAGGTGGTGAACCAGAAGACGGCCGCCATGATGAGGAGGCCGATGGCCCAGACATTGGCCACCGTCTGCCAGCCATAGGCGACGAGCACGAAGGGTGCCGCGAACTTGGTGACCGCGGCGCCGACATTGCCGACGCCGAAGATGCCGAGGGCCGTGCCCTGCTTCTCCGCCGGGTACCAGCGCGCCACGTAGGCGATGCCGACCGCGAACGAGCCGCCGGCGAGGCCGACGCCGAGCGCTGCCAGGAGCGTCATCGGGTAGGTGTCGGCCCAGGTCAGCAGCAGCGTCGCGATGGCCGCCAGCACCATGACGGCGACATAGACGATGCGCCCGCCATACTGGTCGGTCCAGATGCCGAGGAAGATGCGGCTGAGCGAGCCCGTGAGGATCGGCAGGCCGACCAGGAGGCCGAACTGGGTCTCGCTGAGCCCCAGCTCCTCCTTGATCTGGATGCCGATGATCGAGAAGATCGTCCAGACGGCGAAGCAGGCCGTGAACGCGACGGTGCTCATCGTCAAGGCGCGGTTCTGGTTGCCGCGCGTGGCGCCCTCTGATTGCTGCATCGTGCCGCCTTCAGCGTCATTGTTGTCTGGGCCGGCAGGTTGCCGGCGGGCTCATTTGTCTTTGCGACGTGCGCCTTTCGTTGATCCAGATCAAGAATTGGTGAGTCGGGCGCCGAAATAATTCAGGGGAAGGTCTTCTTCGTCTCGGCGAATGCTTAAAGTGTGATGGGCGATTATTGAAAGCCGGCAGGCGGCTTGATCTCTGTCAATCATTGCCGTCCTCGTCGCCTCCCGATAAGCTGACGCCGCCAGTGAGGGGGAAGCATGCGGCCAGAGGAAGCAGACGAGATCCGTGCCCTGCCGCTGTTCCGCGACTGCGCCGACCCGCATTTCTCGACCCTGCTGCAGCGCGGCTTCCTGCAGCGCTTCCCGCCCGGGCTGGTGCTGATCCACGAGGACGACCCCGCCGACTTCCTCCACGTCGTCGTCGAGGGCATGGTCGAGATGGTGACGTCCCATGCCGGCCGCGAGACCGCGCTCGGCTTCGTCCGGCCCTTCGGCACGTTCATCCTCGCCGCCGTGCTGACCGACCAAGTCTACCTGCAGACCGCCCGCACGCTCGAGAAGTCCCGCATCCTGATGATCCCGGCCGCTGCCGTCCGCGAGATCATGCGCGCCGATCCGGCCTTCATGACGGCCGTCACCCGGGAGCTCGCCGCCGCCTATCGCAACGTCATCAAGGAGCTGAAGAGCCAGAAGCTGCGCAACGGCGCCGAGCGGCTCGCCAACTGGCTCCTGCGGCACGAGAACGAAGGTGCCGTGCTGATCCCGGTCGAGAAGCGCACGCTCGCCGCCCGGCTCGGCATGACCCCGGAGAACCTCTCCCGCGCCTTCGCCACGCTCGGCACTTATGGCGTCGAGGTGCAGGGTCCGAAGGTCATGCTCCACGACCGTGGTGCCCTCGAGAAGCTGGCGAAGCCGAGCCCGCTGATCGACGACCTCACCGGCTGACCCGCGGCCGGGCGATGTGGTCGGCCGCGGGCCGCCTGGGTCGGACGGCTCAGCCGACGGGACTCATGCACCCCGCTGCAGCGCGTCGCTGAACGGGCCAACTCCGCGGCCGCGGGTTCGCGATTTCTTCACCAGTCCATGGCAAGCAGGACGCTTCGGTATCGAGCTGGTCTGGAATTCTCATGCTCCGTTCCGTCCTGCGCTCCGGTTTTTCGATCGCCATCGCGTGTCTCGCCCTGATCGCGGCCTGCACCGATCGGCCGGCCGTGGAACCGGCATCGGCTGTCTGGCGGGTCGCCGACGTCACCGGCGCCGCCTCGATGCGGACGTCGCCTGACGCGGCCTGGCAGCCGCTGGTCGCGGCGATGCTCGCACCCGGTGCGGAGGTCGAGGTCGCCCCGGAAGGCCGCCTGCAGCTGGCGAGCGCCGGCGACCTGGTGACGGCGGAGGGCGGCAGCAGGTTCACCGTTCCGGAATCCACGGCAGATGCGGTCGGCCTGATCCAGAGCGACGGCCGCATGCGCTACGAGGTCGAGACCCGTCCGAAGGGGCGGTTTCAGGTCGAAACGCCCTATCTGGCGATCACGGTGAAGGGCACAGCCTTCGCGGTCGCCGTCGAGAGCGGCGCCGTCTCGGTCGAGGTGAGCCACGGCGTCGTTCAGGTCGACAGCTATGCGAGCGGGCAGAGCACCGATCTGAGGGCCGGCGAGGCCGCCCGCCTCGATGCCGGCACGGATTCCCTGGCCGTGCGCTCGGCCGAGCCGGAGGCCGCCTTCGAGCCGGTCACGCTGCAAACCGGCGCGCCGACGCGGCATTTGCGGCCGTTCAGCGACGCCGTGGCCACCGGCAAGCGGGCTCTCCTCGGCCGGCAGGGCGTGATTCCGGGTCTCGTCGGTCGATCGGCTTCTTCGGCGGGCGAGGGCCACAGCGCGGGCTTCGGCAGCGGCGGTGGCTACGGCACGAGCAGCGGCTTCAGCAGTGGTGGCGGCCAGAGCAATGGCGGAAGCCTCGGCGGCAGCCTGGGCGACATCGGTGGCAGCCTCGGCGGTAGCGTGGGCGACATCGGCGGTGGCCTGGGCGGCAGCCTGGGTGACATTGGCGGGGGGCTCGGCGGCAGCCTCGGCGATCTCGGCGAAGGCCTGGGCGGCGGTCTCGGTCTCGGCGGCGACTGAGGCCGTCGCCGCGCCCGCTCGCCGCAGCGCTTCGCCATGCGCTCCGTTCTGATCAGGCACGCGGCCCGCTGGCGCTGGATCCTCGCCGCCGTCGCTATCCTGGCAGGCACGTTCAGCGGCGTGCTGGATCGGGTCGATCTCGACATCATCGACCTGCGCAGCGGCCTGGTCAGTCGTGAGGCGAGCGGCGAGGTCGTGGTCGTCGGCATCGACGCGCAGAGCATCGAGGCCCTGCGGCAATGGCCCTGGCCGCGCCGCTATCATGCGACCGTGATCGACCGGTTGCTGGCGGCCGATGCGCGGCGAATCGCCATCGATGTCGATTTCAGCTCCGCCTCGAACGAGGTCGACGACGCGGCCTTGCGCCGGGCGCTGGCGAGGGCCGGTCCGGCGCGGGTCTCCCTGCCGTTCTTCCGCCAGATGCAACCCGACGCCGACGGATCGCTGCGGGTCGTCGAGACGGGGCCGCATCCGCAGTTCGCGCCACTTGTGGCGCTGAGCAATGTGAACGTGTTGCCGGATGTCGACGGGCTGGTTCGCCATTACCCGCCGGGCGAAGCGCTGGAAGGCGCGCAGCACCCCGCACTGGCGGTCTGGGCAATCGGTGGCGACGGCGTCGCGACGGTGGAGCGCCTCCCTCCCGGACCGATCGCCGTCGACTTCTCCATCGATGTCGAAACCGTCCCCTATGTCGGCTTCGTCGATGTCCTCGAGGGTCGGTTCGATCCGGCATGGTTTCAGGGTCGCGTCGTCCTGATCGGTGCCATCGACCTGTCGCTCGGCGACTTCGTCGCCACGCCGCGCTACCGGGCGTTGCCCGGCGTCATGTTCCACGCCCTGGCGGCGGAAACGCTGCTGCTCGACCGGCCGCTGCGCGTGCTCGACGCCCGGCCGTTCGGGGTCGTCCTCGCCTTGCTAGCGCTCGTGCTGGGTCGACGCCTGGAACTGCTGAGATGGCGGCGGGCCGCCTTGCTGACGACCGGTGCGGCCGTTCTTGCGGTCGCCCTGGCCTCGGCCGGGCAGATCCTCGCTGCCTGGACCTTCGAGCTGGACGCCGTGCTGGTCGGCTGGGTCGCCGTGAATGCTGCCCTCGCGCAGCGCCATGTGGCGCTGCTGCGCTTGCGCCGGCGGGTGGCGGCGCGCCGGGCCGAGCGGCGTCACCGGCTCGTCGAGGGGATCGTGGCCAACAGCTTCGACGGCATCCTCACCTGCTCGGCGGCGGGGCGCGTCCTCTCGGCCAATCCGGCTGCTGCGGCGATCTTCGACGCAGCGCCGGCGCAGCTCGTCGGCCGCGAGCTCGGCGCGCTGCTGCCGACGATTGCCGGCCGGCTCATCGAATCCTGCAGCCTCTCGCGGGACTTTCGCGGCACGGTCGCGCTGGCGCGACCCGGGTCCGGCCAGCAGACGCTGGAGGTGGTGCTGTCGACCTTCCTCGACGCGCGGATCGGCAGCGTCGTCGGCATCCTCGTGCTGCGCGATGTCTCCGAGCTGCGGGCGACGGCCGCGGCACTCGATCATGTGCGGCACCACGACCAGCTGACCGGTCTGCCCAACAGGGTGCTGTTCGAGCGCGGGCTCGAGGCCAGCATCGCCGCGGCGCGCATCGCGGGGGTCAAGGTCGACTGCGTGGTCGTCGCCCTGGAAGGGCTCGCCGAGATCGATAGCGCCACCCTCGCGGACGAGATGGTCGTGCAGCTCGGCGACCGGCTCGGTCGGCTGGCCGGCGACGGCGCGGCGCTCGCCCGAACGGGCCCGTTCGAGTTCGCGATCGAGGTGCCGCAGCGGGCGGGAGACGACGGCGCCTTCCTCTCACGCCTGGTCGAGGCTGCCGGCGAGCCTTGCCGGGTCGGCGGCCAGAGCCTCGGCGTCGAGCTCAGGCTGGGTGTGGCCAGCTATCCGGCGCATGCGGCGGATGCCCGCAATCTCGTCCGCTGTGCCACCGTCGCCGCCCGCCACGCCGAGGCCGGGCCGGTGCATGTGGCTCCTTACGACCCGTCCCTGGATCGCCGCCTGCAGCGGCGGCGGAGTGTGCTCTCGGCCCTGCGCTCCGCCATTGGCGAGCAAGCGTTCACCGTCGTCTACCAGCCCAAGGTCCATGCCGGCTCCCTTGCCCTCGCCGGCCTCGAATCGCTGGTCCGCTGGAACGATCCGGCATTCGGTCCCGTTTCGCCGGCCGAGTTCGTTCCCATCGCCGAGGAGGCGGGTCTGATCGACGAGCTGACCCGGCTCGTCGCGGCGCAGGTCATGCGGGATCAGGCCGTGCTGGCGGCCGGCGGCCTCGCCGTGCCCGTGGCGATCAACCTCTCCGGCCGCTCGCTCGGCGCTGCCGACGGTGGCCGTTCGCTCGTCGACCACGTCATCGGCCTCGGTGCCCGGCCGGCGACGATCGCGTTCGAGGTTACAGAGACGGCCGTCATGCAGGACCCGACGGTCGCCGTGGCCCTGCTCGGGCAGCTCCGGGACGCCGGCTTCGAGGTCATGCTCGACGACTTCGGCACGGGCTATTCGTCGTTCGGCCTGCTGCGCGACCTGCCGCTCAGCGGGCTGAAGCTGGATCGTGCACTCGTTCGCGCCGTGCCGGGCGACCGGAGCGGCGACGACGTGGTCGCCAGCATCGTCGAGCTGGCACGGCGGCTCGATCTCAAGACCGTGGCCGAGGGTGTGGAGAGCGCGGCCGATCTCCGCCGCCTGCGGGGGCTCGGCTGCGACACGCTGCAGGGCTACCTGACCGGGCGGCCGATGTTGCCTGCGGCGCTGGTCGAATGGCACGGCAGGGGCGGCGCCCGATCCGCCGTCGCCAGCGCCGCTGCGCCGGACCGGACGGCGCCGGCAGCGGGTCCAGTCAGGCCGGCGGCCGGGCAGGGCCAAAGGCAGCTCGCTGCCGTCGACTGAACCCGCCCGGGCTCGCGGCACGGAACGGGATACCGGCGTGGCTCAGGGCTCTTCGGGCATGAAGGGCAGGTCGGTCGGGCCGGTCTTCGCCCCGGCAGCGGTCAGCATGGCGTGCACCTGGCCGCGATGATGCGTCTGGTGATTGAAGAGGTGGGCCACGAGCAGGGCGCGCGGGCGGGTCACCTCGCGGCCAGCCGCTCCGGAGTACCAGGAGAGCTCGCCCGCGAGCCAGTCCGGGTCGAGGCTCGCCGCCCAGTCGCGGATCACCTCGTCGAATCGCCGGCGCTCGGCCCAGAGATCCTCCCAGGTGGCGCAGAGCGCCACGGAGCCGGGTATGTCCG
>CAZGUW010000145.1:0-4709 GCA_964528705.1 uncultured Geminicoccaceae bacterium | reverse complement strand
GGGGCGCATTCGCGTGCCCGCAGATCCGGTGTCGGGGTGCCGGCGAAGCGGTGCAGCCAGATCTGGTCACCCCAGAGGAGATGACAGAGGGTCTTGTGGATCGAGCCGAAGAAGGCGCCGCGCTCGGCCCGCCGCACGGTATCGTCGAGCGTGTCGGCCGCATCGTAGATCAGCCCGTTCTGCCATGCATTGTAGCGGGCCATGGTGCGCACGTAGCTGGTCGTGATCATCGCCGTCCTGCCTCTTTCGCGGCTCGCCGAACGCTTTTTTGGCAGGCTGTTGGAGAAGTCCCGACGGCCGCGACGGATCGATTTTCGTCGCCGGGAAGGCGCTCGGCGCGGGGCGATGCCGCAGCATCGTCACGTGTCGAGCAACGCATGCAGCGGCGACAATCGGCCCGCTCCGAAGGAGTGCGTCTAGGATGACCGGCGAGCTTCGTCGGCGCTCGGGCGCGATGCGCGCTGCATCGCTGGCCCTCGTACCTCCTCGCTCCCGATCATCCCGAACACATCGCGGCCATCGCGACTTCTTCAACAGCCTGCTAGGTTCCGCCGGGCAGTGAACAGTCGTCCGGGGAGAGACGCAATGGTTCGATTCGGCATGCACAGCAGCCTCTGGACGGCGGCCTGGACCAGGGAGGCCGCGGAGCGTGTGGTGCCGCTGGCCGCGGCCCACGGCCTCGACGTGATCGAGGTCGCCCTCCTCGAGCCCGCCGCCGTCGACGTGCCGCACAGCCGGGCCCTCTTCGAGCAGCACGGCATCGCACCCACCTGCTCGCTCGGCCTGCCGTTCGAGGTCTGCGCGCCGCTGCACCCCGAAAAGGCGACGGCGTTCCTCATGACGGCGCTCGAGGCGGCGCACGGGCTGGGGTCGACGACGCTTTCCGGCGTCACCTTCTCGACCCTCGGCTACACCACGGGCGTGCCGCCGACCGAGGCCGAGTACGCCAATATCGCCAAGGCGCTCGGGCCCGTGGCGAAGCGGGCGGGCGAGCTCGGCATGACCCTCGGCATCGAGCCCTGCAACCGCTACGAGACCCACCTGCTCAACACGGCGGACCAGGCCGTGGCGCTGATCGAGCGGATCGGCGAGCCGGCGCTGATGATCCATCTCGACACCTACCACATGAACATCGAGGAGAAGGGCTTCAGGAGCGGCATCCTGAAGGCCGGCCGGCACCTCAAGTACATCCACCTCTCCGAGAGCGACCGGGGCGTGCCCGGCACCGGCACGGTGGATTTCGCCGCCACCATGGCAGCGCTCGCCGAGATCGGCTTTCAGGGCGATCTCGTCGGCGAGGCCTTCATCAACATGCCGCCGGCGCTCGCCAAGGCGCTCTCCGTCTGGCGCCCGGTCGCGAAAAGCGCCGAGGAGGTGCTCGATCCCGGCATGACCATGCTGAAGCGGCTCGCGGTCGAGCACGGCCTGGTGGCGGCCTGACGGCACCGTGGATCCGGAGCAGCGACAGGTCCTGATCGCCCTCGGCCTGGTCATCGCCGGCGGCGTGCTCTTCGTCATCATGAACACCCTGGTCAAGTTCCTGACGACCGAGTTCAACCCGGTGATGCTCACCTGGGCACGCTACTTCTTCCATGTGGGCTTCGTCGTGGTCGTCTTCCCGAAGAGCCTCCTCGGCGTGCTCCGCACCGAGCAGATACTCTTCCAGATCGGCCGCTCAGTGCTCCTCCTGATGGCGACCATCGCCAACTTCGTGGCATTGGCGCTCCTGCCGCTCGCCGAGGTGGCGTCGATCATCTTCCTCGCCCCCATCTTCGTCGCCGGGCTCGCCGTCCTCGTGCTGCGCGAGCGGGTTGCGGCCTGGCGCTGGCTGCTCATCGGACTCGGCTTCAGCGGGGCCCTGATCATCGTTCAGCCGCAGGGGGGAACCTTCGGTCTCGGCGCAGCCGCGGCGCTGGCCTGCGCCCTCTTCTTCGCCCTCTACCAGATCACCACCCGGATCGTGCGCGAGGCGCAGCCCATCGTCTCGCTGCTCTATGGCGGGCTGGTCGGCATCGTCGTGCTCAGCCTCGTCGTCCCCTTCTACTGGCAGGCGCCGACGGCGCTGCAGTGGCTGCTCTTCATCGCCATCGGCTCGCTCGGTGCCGCGGGCCATCTCCTCGTCATCATGGCGCTGCAGCGCGCCGAGGCCTCGAAGATGGCGCCCTTCACCTATGTCCAGCTGCTCTGGGCGATGATCGCGAGCTGGCTGGTCTTCGCCGACCTGCCGAGTGTCACGACTGTCATCGGTGCCGCCGTCATCGTCACGAGCGGCCTCCTCCTCTACCGCCTCGACCTGGCAGAGGCGGCGGCCCGCACGGCAAGGAAGGCGGCATGACGGACATCGCACAGCCACCGCCGCCGGCCTTCGATACCCGTCGCCTCGATCGCTATTTGCGGGGCCGCCTGCCCGGCCTCGGCGGCGAGATGGCGGTCGAGCGCATTGCCGGCGGCCAGTCCAACCCGACCTTCTTCGTCACCTGCGGCGACCGCCGGCTGGTCCTGCGCAAGAAGCCGGATGGCCCGGTCCTGCCGTCCGCCCATGCCGTCGACCGCGAGTACCGCGTGCTCACCGCACTCGGCGAGACCGCCGTGCCGGTGCCACGGACGATCCTCTACGAAGACGACGAGGCGATCGTCGGCACGCCCTTCTACCTGATGGAGCGGCTCGACGGCCGGGTGGTCCACGACAACGCGCTGCCCGGTTTTCAGCCGGCGGAGCGCCGTGCCGTCTATCTTTCCATGGCGGAGACGCTGGCCCGCCTGCACGCGGTCGACTTCGCCGTCCTGGGCCTCGGCGATTTCGGCCGGCCGGCCGGCTATTTCACCCGCCAGATCGCCCGCTGGACACGCCAGTGGGAGCTTTCGAAGACCCGGGAACTGCCCGACATCGAGCGGCTGATCGCGTGGCTGCCGGCCCATCTCCCGGCGGACGATGCGGCGGCCATCGTCCACGGCGATTTCCGCCTCGGCAATCTCATGCTGCACCCGAGCGAGCCGCGCGTCGTCGGCATCCTCGACTGGGAGCTCTCGACCCTCGGCCATCCGCTCGCCGACCTCGCTCATGCCGCCATGGCCTGGCACTCGGCCCCGGCCGAATTCGGCGGGCTCGTCGGGCTGGACCGCCGGACGCTCGGCATTCCCGAGGAAAGCGAGTTCCTGGATGCCTACCAGGCGGTGGCCGGCCACGGGCTGCGGCTCGAGCCCTTCCACCACGCCATGGCGCTCTTTCGCTTCGCCGTCATCTTCGAGGGCATCGCGGCCCGCGCACTGGCCGGCAATGCCGCCGCGGACAACGCCGCCGAGGTCGGCCGGCTCTCGGCGCGCTTCGCCCGCCGCGCCATCGAGGTGATCGACGGCGTCGCTCACGTCTGAACGGGAGGAAGGGCCGATGGAATTCGCCTATGCCGCCGAGGTGCAGGACCTGCAGGACCGGCTTCGGGCCTTCATGGCGGAGCACGTCCTGCCCGCCGACCCGGCCTTCCGTGCAGCGGCCGCCACGTCGCGCCATGCGATCGAGATCCTCGAGCCGCTCAAGGCGAAGGCCCGGGAGGCGGGCTTGTGGAACCTCTTCCTGCCGGCGCTCCGGGACGACGAGCCGGGCACCAGGCTGAGCAATCTCGCCTATGCGCCGCTCGCCGAGATCATGGGACGCGTGCCGTGGTCGGCCGAGGTCTTCAACTGCAGTGCCCCCGACACCGGCAACATGGAACTCCTGCACCTCTGCGCCACGCCGGACCAGCGCGAGCGCTGGCTCCGGCCGCTGCTGGAGGGCGACATGCGCTCCTGCGTCGCGATCACCGAGCCCGGCGTCGCCTCCTCCGATCCGACCAATCTCCGGACCACCATCCGCCGGGACGGTGACGACTACGTCATCGATGGCCGCAAGTGGTTCACCACAGGTGCCCTTCACCCCGCCTGCCGCTTCGTGATCGTCATGGGGCTCACCGACGAGCGGCCGGATGGCGAGCCGCATGCCCGCCACTCCATGGTCGTGGTGCCGTTCGGAACGCCCGGCCTCGAGATCGTCCGCAACCTGCCGATCATGGGGCATCTGGCTCCCGAGGGGCATTGCGAGCTGGCGTTCGACGGGGTTCGCGTTCCGGTCGCCAACCGGCTCGGCGAGGAAGGGAAGGGCTTCGCCCTCGCCCAGGCGCGGCTCGGTCCCGGCCGCGTGCATCACTGCATGCGCTCGATCGGCCAGTGCGAGCTGGCGCTCGAGCTCATGACCGAGCGCGCCATGGCACGCGAGGCCTTCGGCCAGAAGCTCGCCGACTTCGCCAACATCCAGGACTGGATCGCTCTCTCCCGCATGCAGATCGACCAGGCCCGGCTCTACGTGCTGCGGACCGCCTGGCGCATGGACCGCGAGGGCAACAAGGCAGCACGCGCCGAAGTCTCGGCCATCAAGCTCGTCGTCTCGCGCCTGCAGACGGAGGTGCTGGATCGCGCCATCCAGGTGTTCGGCGCCATGGGGCTCACCGACGACACGCCGCTCGCCTATCTCTGGACCTGGGGACGGGCGCTTCGCTTCATCGATGGCCCCGACGAGGTGCATCTGCGCACGGTCGCCCGGGCGGAAGTCAGGCGGGCGAGGGCCCGGGCGGAAGCTGCCGGTCCCGGGAGCTGAGACGATGCGCACGGACGGCCATCTCGCCCCGCGGCCCGCCAATTTCGTCCCGCTCACCCCGCTCGACTTCCTCCGCCGCTCG
>CAZGUW010000144.1:0-12004 GCA_964528705.1 uncultured Geminicoccaceae bacterium | reverse complement strand
GACGGCGTCGAGCCCGCCGGCCGCGATCATGGCGGCGAGCGAGCCGTAGCCCTTCGGGATGCCGAGGGCCGCGGCGTCGGCCACCGACTTCTCGGGGTTGGACGAGAGGACGGCGCCCACCACCTCGAAGCGGTCGTCGAGCCGGGCGGCGGTGCGGTGCACCGGCCCGATCAGCGCACCCCGGCCGCCGCCGACGAAGCCGAGGCGGATGCGGCGGCCGCCGTTCGCCGCCGTCATTTCAGCCCCAGGGCGGCGCGGTTGCGCTCGGTATCGACGCCCTGCGCCTGCATGTTGGCGTCGAAGGCACGCTCCTGGACCTGGATGATGTGGCGCTTGATCAGCTCGGCAGCCTCGGTGGCAACATGGTCCGGATGCTTGATGCAGCGCTCCCACTCGACCGAAGCCGGGCCGTCACGCTCGGTCTCCACGGGAGCCGCGAAGATGCCGCGGAAAACGATCTTGCCAACATTGGAATTGTGGCAACGAAAGCAAGATTTCAGAAGCAATTCAGCCAACGTCCCCACTTCTCTCATGTCGACCGAAATAATGATCAATCCAACGCTATCAGCTCAAAGCACGGCTTCAACCGGCTGCACCGGGTGGGCTGATGGGGAATGGCGTGTTCCAGTAGCCCTGGTTGATCGCTCTGTCCCAAAAGTTGCTCGCCACCGCACCATCGGGCCCAATCCAGAATACGTCAATATGCTCAGCCTCACGGGCGAGGGCCGCCACGGGCGACGACTGGCGGGCCGCACCCGGCGGTGTGATGGGAAACGGTGGATTCCACTTCCCGGCGTTGAAATCTCTGCTCCAGAATGTCGAACCGAGGGCCCCATCTGCACCCACCCAGAAGACGTCGACATGGTGAGGGCGCCTGCATGCAGCAGCAAGGCCGGACCCCTGGCCGGCCGCGGCCGGTGGGGAGATCGGAAACGGAGAGTTCCAGCGGCCGCGATTAACGTCGCTGCTCCAGAATGTGCTGCCGATCGCACCGTCGGGTCCGACCCAGAAAACATCGATGTGATTGGGCAGGCGGGACACGGCCGCAAGGGGTGACCCGGCTCGGGCAGCACGCGGCGGCGTGATCGTGAAAGGCGCATTCCAGTACCCCCGGTTGACGTCGCGGCTCCAGAAAGTCGAACCGATGGCGCCGTCGCTGCCGATCCAGAAGACATCCATATGGTGTTCCGATCGCGAGCATGCGGCCAACCCCGAAGCTGAACCTGCGGCGCCCGGAGGTGTCACTGGGAAGGGCGGGTTCCAATCTCCGCTGTTCACGGAGCGGTCCCAGAACGTGCTTCCTATTGCGCCATCGCCGCCGATCCAGAAGACGTCGAGATGTTCGGTCAGGCGCGCGAGTGCGGTGAGAGGGGAGTCACTGCGGGCAGCGCGCGGCGGCGTGATCGGGAACGGAGCACTCCAGCGCCCCGCATTCATGAATGGGCTCCAAAAGGCGCTGCCAACGGCGCGATCGGGTCCGATCCAAATGACATCGAGATGCTCCGGTAGACGCGACACGGCGGCAATCGGTTGCGGGGCCAACGCCGCAGCAGCGGGAGCAATTCGAATCGGCGGATTCCACCGGGCATTGTTGATCGCAGCACCCCAGAATGCCGACTCAACACCACGATCCGGTCGTACCCAGAAGACGTCCATCTGTTTGGAATGCCGCGCCGAAGCAAAGCCGCTCACTGCGCTCGGCGTGTTAGCCGTTGGTGGTGTGCGAACCTCGTGCGCATCGTGATTGAACAAGGTTCGCCATTGTTTTCCGAACTGATCGACGAATCGGCTATGCGAAGAATCGGGAGTCAGCACGGTCACGAGCATCGGATGATTGGGGTCGTATAGATGCACAACTCTCTTCGTTCGATCCGGATGCGGATCATAGCCAATGGCCAGAACTTGATGGTTGGCTGCGGGATCGAAGCCCATCGCGATGAGGCCGACGGGGATCGGATTGCCTCGATCGATCGCGATCGTAATACCGTCGATGAAATCAATACCTGATTGAAATTGTTGCTCAGCACTCAAGCCAGGCCCTAGTTCGCCCAAGAGAGGTATGTCGATATGTGGCGCAGCCTGTTGCGCGAACTTAGTCAGGAACTTGGGACCCATATCAACCATGCTTTTCATCTGACGGTCTAATATAAAGTCGGCCAGCGGATCGCCGTCCGGCGGCAGGTCCGTCCGCGTTGGAATACGTCGACTGAGTCGCCAATAATCGAGGGCCGCATATACCATTCCCCCGCAGCGACCACGCGTAGTAATATTCAAAGGGCCAAGATCAATTACCTGATTCGCGAATCTGTTCGCAAAACGGAAACCATGATTCAATGGATGGAAAGACGTGAACGGCATAACGGCAGCTCCGAAAGATACGGTTGCACCACCACCGAACGTCCTAGTCCAAGTTTCGACGATCAATTATGCGATGAAGGAACAGGCACCACAAGTAAGTATAAACTACTAGTATTTCAACCATTAGTGGATAAGCTTGAAGTGAGGAAAATGCGAAATATCATGTTGATTATTTCTGCATTCAAGAATGGTCATCGTGATGCGAGTCAACAATATGCGTCGACAAATAAAATATGGCGTCAAGTTTCCGAATCATGCTAGGGTTTTATTAGTGCTGATATCGCAATGTAAGCGTAAGCAGCAATGATGCGCTGATGTGAATATCATTCAAAGACCAGCTCCTCATCCAGCAAAGCTCATCTGTTCGGCTTGGACAGGACCAAACCGAATGGAATCACTGCTTCAGTTGTCATCGAAGCTTCACTCGTTCGGCATTCATACACTCCAAGGGCACGGCCCATCGCCATCACTTCAGCCCCAGGGCGGCGCGGTTGCGCTCGGTATCGACGCCCTGCGCCTGCATGTTGGCGTCGAAGGCGCGCTCCTGGACCTGGATGATGTGGCGCTTGATCAGCTCGGCGGCCTCGGTGGCACCCTGGTCCGGGTGCTTGATGCAGCACTCCCATTCGACCGAGGCCCAGCCGTCATAGTCGAGCTCGCTGAGCTTGCTGAAGATCGCACCGAAGTCGATCTGGCCGTCGCCGGGACTGCGGAAGCGGCCGGCACGGGTCGGCCAGTTCTGGTAGCCGCCCCAGTAGCCGGTCCTGGCACCCTTGCGGTACTCGGCATCCTTGACGTGGAAGGAGCGGATCCGCTCGCCGTAGACGTCGAGGAAGCCGACATAGTCCATGCCCTGCAGATGCAGGTGCGAGGGGTCGTAGAGGATGTTCACCCGCTTGTGGCCGTCGAGCTTCTCCAGGAACATCTCGAAGGTCAGGCCGTCATGCAGGTCCTCGCCCGGGTGGATCTCGTAGGCGACGTCGATGCCGAGCTCGTCGAAGCGATCGAGGATCGGCCGCCAGCGGCGGGCGAGCTCGGTGAAGCCCTCCTCGATCAGGCCGAAGGGACGCGGCGGGTAGAGATAGAGATAGGGCCAGAGCAGCGAGCCCGGGAAGGTGACGTGGCGGTCGAGCCCGAGATTGGCGGAAGCCTGGGCGGCCTTCATGAGCTGGTCTTTGGCCCAGGCCTCGCGCGCCTCCGGGTTGCGGGTGACGGCATCGGGCGTGAAGGCGTCGATGGTCAGGTTGTAGGCCGGGTGCACGGCCACGCAGTGTCCCTGCCGGTGGGTCGAGAGCTCGGAGATGACGAGGCCGTGCTCGGCGAGCAGCCCCTTGTACTCGTCGCACCAGGTCTTGCTGGCGGCCGCCTGCTCCAGATCGAAGACGGCGGGATTGAAGGTCGGCACCTGGACGCCCTTGTAGCCTTTCTCCGCCGCCCAGGGGGCGAGCGTCTCGATTTTGTCGTAGGGGGCAACGGGGGCGATGAACTGGGCAAGGAAAATGCCCGGACCCTTGATCGTACGCATCAACTCCAGACCTCGGCATGGCGCGGCGCCTGCGGCAGCGGCGCGCCCCGGTAAATGATGGCGTTTCTGAGCGCCATGGCGGATTCGTGGGCGGCCAGCGCCGCGGGATCGAGATCGGCCTTCGGCCGCGGCTCCGGCGCGTAGTGGCCGAACCGGTCCTGCCCCCTTGCGAGCAGGGCGCTGTCCTCGCCCCGGATCGGGCGGACCTTGGGGGCGACGTAGGTGATGACGTGGTTCACCCGCGGCAGGTCGCTGGCATTGGGGCCCGAGCCGTGCGGCGTGTGCAGGTGGTGGAAGGAGACCTCGCCGGCATCGATCAGCACCGGCACGGTCCGCGCCTCGTCGATCTCGAGATCGATGGTCTCGCCGCGCGAAAGGAGCTCGCCCTCGGCCTTCCTGTCGACATGGCGGACCGGCCCCTTGACGTGCAGGCCCGGAGCGAAGCGCATGGTGCCGTTGGCGAGCGTCGCCGGGGTGAGCGCCACCCAGGCGCGGACCACGCCTTCGGCATCGTCCAGCTCGAAATTGGTCGAGTCCTGGTGCCAGGAGACATAAGAGCCCGAATGCGGCGCCTTCCAGAAAACGCCGGAGGACCAGACCATGATGTCCGGGCCGATCAGGCTCTCGACCGCGTCGAGCAGGCCCGGGTCGTGGACGATAGCATCGGCCCAGGTGAAGATCAGGTGCGCCTTCAGGAGATAGAGCTGGTTCTGCGGGTCGGGGTAGCGCCGGGCCGTGGCCGATCGCGTGAACGCCAGGAAGTCCTCGCCGGTCCTGAGCGCCTGCTCGCGCGGCATCAGCCGGTAGGGGAAGTGGAAGCCGTCGCGGCGATAGGCGGCGACGGCCTCGGCGGAGAGGGATCCACCCATTGGGCTTGCCCTATGCAGGCAGCGCCGGCGGGTCGAGGAAGGCGATCTGCGCCTTGGCCTGCTGCTCGATCATCGGCCGGCCGCCGACCACGGTCTTGAGACCACGTTCCTCGGCCGCCTTCATGAGCTCGGTGTCGCGGGCCGCGATGATGTCGAAGAGCTGCATATCGGGCTGCAGCGTGGCAGCATCCATCGGCAGGGCGTCACCCGGCTTCAGCCCGAGCGATGTCGCCTGGATGATGACCTGGTGGCCGGTGGCATCGGCGGGTCCCGCGGCGGCCCGCACGTTGGGGAAGGCCTTCGTCACGTCGGCCGCGATCTCCTCGGCCTTGGCTGCCGTGCGGTTGGCGATGGTGAGCCGGCTGACGCCCGCCTCGGCGAGGGCGAAGGCGATGGCCCGTCCGGCGCCGCCGGCGCCGACCATGAGGACGTCCTTGCCGGTCGGCTCGATGCCGTTGACGCGGCAGCCCTCGACCAGGCCCAGCCCGTCGAACATGTCGCCGGTCAGGCTGCCGTCCGCCTCGATGCGGATCGTGTTCGCCGTGCCGGTGGCCCTGGCGCCTGGGCCCAGCGTCTTGCACATCCGGCACATGGCCGGCTTGTGCGGGATGGTGACGATGAAGCCGCCGAGATTGCGGATCGCGACGAGCCGCGGGATCAGGTCGTCGAGGTCCTCCGGCTGCACGTGGAAGGGCACGATGAAGCCGTCGCGGCCGGCCGCCTCGAAGAACGGGTTCATGAACTCCGGCGCCCGGACATGCGCCACGGGATGGGCGAGAATGGCGTAGATCTTGGTCTTGCCGGAAGGCTGGCGCATCGTTTCCTCGGGGTCAGGCGTTGAATTCTGGGGGGTCAGGCGTTGAATTCGGGCTCCGGCAGGCCGGCGACGCCGGCCTCCACGGCGAAGATGCCACCCGCATGCGGCTCCCGGGCCAGGGCGGCCGCGTCGAGCCCCTCGCGGGCGGTGGTGATGAAGAGGGTCTTCAGGTCCGGGCCGCCGAAGGCGCACATGGTCACCTGCGAGCAGGGCAGGTGGATCTCGCGGTCGATCCGGCCGTCGGGGGTGAAGCGGATGACCCGGCTGCCCTTGAACCTGGCGCTCCAGTAGCAGCCATCGGCATCGACACAGGCCCCGTCGGGCCGGCCGATGCTGTCGTCGGTCTGCAGCCAGAGGCGGCGGTTCCAGGCGCTGCCGCTGTCGATGTCGTAGTCGAGCGTGAAGACGCGGCCCATGCGGCTGTCGGACCAGTACATCCGCTTGTCGTCCGGGCTGAAGGCGAGGCCGTTCGCGACCAGCGCGTGGTCGGCGAGCAGCCGGACGCCGTGTTCCGGATCGAGCTGCCACAAAGCACCCTGCGGCACCGTGCGGGGCTCGTGCATGGTGCCGGCGAGGAAGCGCCCGCGACGGTCGCAGCGGCCGTCGTTGAGCCGGTTCTCCGGGCGCTCCGGCTCGACCTCGGCCAGGGTTTCCAGCTCGCCCGTTTCGACGTTCAGCCGGGCGAACTGGTGCTCCATCGCCACTGCCAGCCCGCCGGTGCGGGCGAGGGCGAAGCAGCCGACGCGGCCGGGCACCTCGAAGGTCTCGTCCCGGCCGGTGGCGGGGTCGAGGCGGTGCAGGCGGCGGGCCGGGATGTCGGTCCACCAGAGCCGGCCCGAGCGCTCGTCCCAGAACGGGCTCTCGGCGCATTCGGCCCGGGCGTCGAGTACGAGGTCAGGCGTCATCCCTTGATGGCTCCAGCCGTCATGCCCTGGATCAGGAAGCGGCGCACGAGGAACGAGAAGACGAGCACCGGCAGCATGACCATGGCCCCGCCGGCGGCGATCTTGCCCCAGGCCCAGCCCTCGTAGTTCATGAAGTTGACGATGGCGACGGGGGCGGTGGTCGCCTCCGTCCTGGTCAGGATGAGGGCGAAGAAGAAGTCGTTCCAGGAATAGAGGAAGCAGAGGATCGCGGTGGCGGCGAGGCCGGGCCCGGAGAGCGGCAGGATGATCTTGACGAATGACTGCCAGAGGCTGGCGCCGTCGATCCAGGCGGCCTCCTCGAGCGCGCGCGGCGTGGCGTCGAAGAAGCTGCGCATCAGCCAGACGACCAGCGAGAGATTGAAGGTCAGGTAGATGATGATGAGGCCGAGCCGGCTGTCGAGCAGGCCCATGTAGCGGTAGGCCAGGAAGTAGGGGATGGTGAACGCGATCGGCGGCGCCATGCGGCTCGCCAGGATCAGGATGCTGAGCTGGTTGCTCTTGCCCATGTCCATGCGCGACAGCGCGTAGGCGCCGGGCACGCCGAGCAGGATCGCGATCGCGGTCGAGCCGACGCTGGTGATCAGGCTGTTGGCGAAGCTCTTGGGGAAGTCGCCTTCCCAGAGCCCGGTATAGTTCTCGAGCGTCGGCACGAAGAACCACTTCGGCGGCCAGGCGAAGATGTCGTCGATGGTCTTGAACGACATGATCAGGAGCCAGACGAACGGGAACATCACCAGCAGCACGAGCACGATGACCAGTGCGTGCAGCCAGAACCGCTGCCACTTCAGGTGCGATTGATAGTCGGTGCTAGTCGACACGCTGCCCCCAACCCACCATGCGGATGATCAGCCAGCTCAACAGGACCGTGATGGCGACGAGCACCACGGTGATGGCGCTGGAGAAGCCGAGATACGAGAAGTTGAAGGCCTGGATGAAGGAGTAGAAGTTGGTGACCTCGGTCACCGTGCCGGGGCCGCCATCGGTCAGGATGTAGATGAGCGGGAAGGCCTTGATGCTGTCGACCAGGCGGAAGAGGGCGGCGACCAGGAGCACGCCCTTGAGGTAGGGCAGGGTGACGTAGAAGGTGAGCTGCAGGACCGAGGCGCCGTCCACCTTGGCCGCCTCGATGTATTCGGACGGCATCATCTGCAGGCTGGCGAGCACCATCAGCATGACGAAGGGGAACCACTCCCAGACGTCGGCGATGATGATGGCGGTGAGCGCCCAGTTGGGGTCGGTGATCAGCGACGGGACGACGAAGCCAAGCGCCTCGGTCGCCCAGTGGAACGGGCTGATGTCCGGCGTGTAGAGCACCTTCCAGATGATCGCGACGACGATCGGCGGCAGCACCATCGGGATGAGGAAGACGGTGCGCAGCGCCATCAGCACCTTCGAGCTCACATTGAGCAGGAGGGCGAAGACGAAGCCGAGCACGACCTGCAGCAGCACGGTCCAGAAGGAGAGCTTGGCCTGCACCCAGAGCGAGTTGTGCAGCCGGCTGTCGTTCAGGACGTTCTCGTACTGGGCGAAGGGCCGCGAGAAGTCCCAGTGGGTCTCCGGCCGGGCGAGGTCGAGCGGGGTGAGGCTGACGAGGACGAGATAGATGGTCGGCAGCAGTGTCACGACCATGAGGGCGGCGAGCGCCGGCAGCAGGAGGTTGGAGTAGAACCGCCGGCGCTGCTCCTCGAAGCGGCGGGCGAGCCCGGCCACGGGGGTGTTGTTCCCCGTGGCCCGATCCGCAGTGAGCTCGCCCGACCGCTGCACGTGATCAGCCCTCGTCGATCTGGACGCCGGACTTCTTCAGGTCGGCGACCGCCTCGGCCTGGGCCTCGGCCATCGCCTCGAGGCCGGTCGCCTGGCCGGTCGCCACCTTCTCGATCGCCTTGTTGAGCTTGTCGCCCACCTGCGGGAACTGCGGCACGGTGCGGTACTTCATGTAGCCGCCCTTGCCGCCGAGCTCGAGCACCTCGAGGTAGAGCGACGCGACGTCCTGGCCGTTCAGGGTCAGCGTCTCCTTGAAGAGCTCGGTATCGATGATCGAGCGGCGGCAGATGCTCGGATAGCCGTGCTGCTCCAGCATCTTGAGAGTCGTCTGCTTGCCGACCGCCCACTTGATGAACTCCCAGGCGGCTTCCTTGTTCTTCGAGCCGACCGGGATGCCGAAGCCGTGGCTGTTGGAGCCCGGGAAGGCGCCGGCCGGGCCGGAGGGCACCAGCCCGTAGCGGACGGTGTCCTTGACGCGGCTGTCCGGGTCCTTGGCGAGCGGCACCATCCAGGTGATGGCCTGGGTGCGCATGTTGGCGCGGCCGGTCTTCTGCGACTGCATCGCCTGGTCGTCGGTGAAGGACAGCACGCCGGGCGGGCCGTACTCGCTCAAGAGCCGGCCGTAGAAGTCGGCGGCCTCGGCGGCCTCCGGCGTGTCCCAAGTGGGCGTCAGGTTGCCGGGCGGGTCCTTGAAGACCGTGCCACCGAAGCCCATCAGATACGGGATCCAGTTCCAGTGGTGCAGCTTGTCGGCGGTGAAGGGGGCGACGCGCTCCATGCCCTTGGTCTGGTCGCAGATGTTCATCAGCTCGTCGAAGGTGGTCGGCAGGCCGAGCCCCTTCTGCTCGAGCAGGTCGTTCCGGGCCGCCGACAGGATCATCGCCCCGGCCTCCCAGGGGAAGCCGTAGGGGTCGCCATTGGCGTCCGAGAGCGAGGCCATGGTGCCGCCGACGAAGTCCTGCGGGTCCCAGTCGTCGGGCGTCAGGTTCGGGTCCTCGAGATAGGGCTTGAGGTTCTCGACCCAGCCGGCGCCGATCCAGCGGCCGGAATAGATGAAGGTGACGTTGATGACGTCGAGCGCACTGCCCTGGGTGGAGAGCTCGAGGTCGGTGCGCTGGTTGAAGACCGGGAAGGCGTTGGTCTCGAAGTTCACCTTCATCCCGGTCTGTTCCTCGAACTCCGGAATGTAGTTCTCGAGATAGCCGAAGAAGGTGCTGGCGAAGGACGCACCCTGCAGCGTCACGCCGGCAAACTGCTTCGCCTGGCCGAGCACTGCCGGGGCCCGCAGGCCGACGGCCAGCGCCGCCGAGCCGGCGAGGGCGCTCTGCAACATCCGGCGCCGGTGCAGGCGGGCTGCACCCAATGTGGCGCGTGTGCCGCTCGACCGGTTCTGTCGATCCAAATCCATGGTTCGGCTCCCTGGGTTGCGCGCCGTCTTCTGCCGGCGCCGGGTCGATGTTCCGCTTGCGTCGACCGCTTGTCCTGGTGCAGGGTAACAAAAGTGAGCGTTAACGCAACGCTCATTTCGCGCCCTTTTCGGGCATTGCGCAGCGGGGGAGAAACCTGGTCGTGGCTGACGCCGTCCCCGAACCTGCACCGGCGGAACCTGCCGCCCGGCGCACGGTGCGGCTCAAGGAGGTCGCGGCTCGGGCTGGCGTTTCGATCAACACGGTGTCGCGGGCGATCCGGGCGCCGGCGACGGTCCGGCCGGAGCTGCGCCGGCACATCCTGGCGGTGCTCGACGAGCTGGACTACGTGCCCAACCGCCTCGCCGGCGGGCTCGCCAGCGCGCATACCGGCGTGGTCGGCGTGGTCGTCACCTCGCTCCTCTATTCCGAGTTCGCGGCGATGATCGAGGGCCTGCAGGCCGGTCTCGCGCGCGGCGGGCTGAGCACCATGCTGGCCAACAGCCACTATCGGCCCGAGGAGGAGCTGCGGCTGGTGCGGGCGATGCTGAGCTGGCGGCCGGCAGCCATGGCGCTGATCGGCGTCGACCACCATCCGCGGGTTCCCGACCTCCTGCGCCAGTCGGGCATTCCGGTGGTCGAGCTCTGGGAGACGGGCGATGCCGTGATCGATTCGGTCGTCGGCATGGACCATGGCGGAATCGGCCGGACCCAGGCCGCGCATCTGCTCGAACAGGGCTCACGGCGTATCGCCTTCGTCGGCGGCGTGCGGCCGCACGACCACCGGGGGCAGCGCCGCCGGGACGGCTGTGTCGCCCTCCTGAAGGAGCGCGGGCGCGAGCCGCTGGTGGTGACCGCCGCGGAGGGCGGCACGGCCGATCTCGGCGAGATGCTGCTCGACCGGCTCCTGGAGAAGGCGCCCGATGTCGATGGCATCGTCTGCAACAGCGACGTCATCGCCTTCGGCGTGCTGCGCGGCCTGACCCGGCGTGGCCGCCGGGTGCCGGAGGAGGTCGCCGTGATCGGCTTCGGCGACAACGAGGCCGCCTCCTGCATGCAGCCACCACTCTCGACCATGCGCCCGCCGCGCGCCGAGATCGGGCAGGCCGCCGCCGCGGCGGTGCTGGCCCGGATCGAGGGCGGACCGGCGATCCGCAAGGTCTTCACGGCCGAGCTGATCGCTCGGTCCAGCACGGCGCGCGAGCCGGCATCGGCCGGCACGGACGCCCGAACATCCGCCATCAGGGAGACCAAGTGATGAACAAGCTCTTTCTGGGCAGCCTGCTCGCCGGTGCAGCCCTCGCCGTCAGCGCCCTGCCGGTCACGGTCGAGGCGTTCCCGGACAAGCCCATCCGCGTCGTCGTCGGCTTCGCCCCGGGCGGTCGGACCGACACGGTCGCACGGCTGCTCGCCGCCAAGATCGAGGAGAAGGGCCTGCTGCCGCAGCCGCTGGTCATCGTCAACATGCCGGGCGGCGGCGGTGCTGTCGCAGCACAGGAGGTCCTGAACGGCGACGCCGATGGTCACACGATCATGCACTGGCACCACCAGATGCTGATCGCCAACGCGATGGAGATCATCGAGGCCGGCCCCGACGACTTCGCCTCGATCGGCTTCACCGGCGGCGGCAGCCCGGTCTGGAGCGTGCGCAGCGATCTCGGGATCGAGACACTCGAAGAGCTGGTCGACAAGCTCCAGGCGGAGCCGGGCAGCCTCGTCGAGGTCATCGGCATTGGCACCATCCCGCACTTCGTCGGCGCGCTGCTCGCCAAGGAAGCCGAGTTCGAGACCCGCAAGGTGCAGGCCGGCAGCGGCTCCGACCGGCTGAAGATGATCGCCGGCGGCAATGCCGACATCTCGCTCTTCGCCGCCTCCGAGTATCTCGGCTGGAAGACCGCCGGCGAGGGGCTCGAGGCCGTCGTCTTCTTCGGCCCCAACCGCATCGACAACCTGCCCGACGTGCCGACCGCCAAGGAGCTCGGCTACGACGTGGTCTGGGCCAACCCGAACTGGTGGCTGGCGCCGGCCGGCACGCCCCAGGAGAACATCGACGTGATCGCCGAGGCGCTCCAGGAGGCCTTCCAGGACGAGGAGATCCAGGCCTGGTTCGCCGAGAACTCGCTCGACCACTACTGGACCGACGGCCCGCAGGCGCAGGAGGAGTCGGTCGAGCTCCTCGGCCGGCTGCAGGAAGTGGCCGCCGAGATCCGCTGAGCCCAGGGCAATGGCGGCAGGCAGCGACGATACGGAAGGTGCTGCGGCGCGCCCGCCCGCGGTCGATCTTCTCTTCGGCCTCGCGGTGCTGGTGCTCGCCGCCCTCGTCTGGTGGGGCACGGCAC
>CAZGUW010000143.1:0-12014 GCA_964528705.1 uncultured Geminicoccaceae bacterium | reverse complement strand
GGTCAACGCGCACTGCGCCGACGCGCTGGTCTGCATCTCCAATTGCGACAAGATCACGCCGGGCATGCTGATGGCGGCGATGCGCCTCGACATCCCCACGGTCTTCGTCTCCGGCGGGCCGATGGAGGCCGGCAAGGTGGTGCTCAAGGGCAAGCAGATGGCCGTCGACCTGGTCGACGCCATGGTCGCCGCCGCCGACAGCTCGGTCTCAGAAGACGACATCCAGACGATCGAGCGCTCGGCCTGCCCGACCTGCGGCTCCTGCTCCGGCATGTTCACCGCCAACTCGATGAACTGCCTGACCGAGGCGCTGGGTCTCTCGCTCCCCGGCAACGGCTCGCTGCTGGCGACGCACGCCGACCGGCGCGAGCTCTTCCTCGAGGCCGGGCGGGTCGTCGTCGACCTGGCACGGCGCCACTACGAGGGCGGCGAGGCGAAGCTGACGCCGCGCGGCGTCGCCGGCTTCGCCGCCTTCGAGAACGCCATGACGCTCGACATCGCCATGGGCGGCTCGACCAACACGGTGCTGCACCTCCTCGCCGCGGCGCACGAGGCCGAGCTCGACTTCACCATGGCCGACATCGACCGGCTGTCGCGCCGCGTGCCGGTGCTCTGCAAGGTGGCGCCATCGGTCGCCAATGTGCACATGGAGGACGTCCACCGCGCCGGCGGCATCATGGCGATCCTGGGCGAGCTCGACCGGGCGGGGCTGATCGACCGCTCGGTCGGCTGCGTCCACGCGGAGACGCTGGGTGCCGCCATCGACCGCTGGGACATCGCCCGGAACGGCGACGACGCGGTCCGCACGCTCTATCGCGCGGCGCCGGGTGGCGTGCCGACGCAGACCGCGTTCAGCCAGGAGCGGCGCTACAAGGAGGTCGATCTCGATCGCGAGACGGGCGTTATTCGCAAGGCGGAGAACGCCTTCTCGAAGGATGGCGGGCTCGCCGTGCTCTACGGCAACCTCGCGACCGAGGGCTCGATCGTGAAGACCGCAGGCGTCGACGAATCGATCCTCACCTTCACCGGCCCCGCCGTCGTCTTCGAGAGCCAGGACACGGCCGTCCAGGGCATCCTCGGCGGCAAGGTCAAGCCGGGCGATGTGGTGGTCATCCGCTACGAGGGACCGCGCGGCGGGCCGGGCATGCAGGAGATGCTGTATCCCACGAGCTATCTGAAGTCGAAGGGCCTGGGCAAGGCCTGCGCCCTCGTCACCGACGGCCGGTTCTCGGGCGGGAGCTCGGGCCTCTCGATCGGCCACGTCTCGCCCGAGGCGGCGGAAGGGGGGCTGATTGGGCTCGTCGAGAACGGCGACACGATCGAGATCGACATCCCGAACCGCAAGCTGAACCTCGCGGTCGATGCGGCCGAGCTGGAACGGCGACGTGAGGCGATGCAGGCCAAAGGCGGCGACGCCTGGAAGCCGGCCGAGCAGCGCCCGCGCAAGGTGACGACGGCGCTTCGGGCCTATGCGACTCTCACCACCAGTGCGGCCAGGGGTGCCGTGCGCCACGTGCCTGACTGACCTGCTGGCGGCGGTGCGAGCAGCGTTGCCAGACCCGGCGCTTCCCGCCTAGTTTTCCGAAGGACAGCAAAGGACGAGAGGGGAAACGCATCATGCGCAGCACACGCCGTCGAATGGGGCTGCTCGCCGCCACTGCCGCCACGGTGGCGCTCCTGGGCGCTTCGACCGCCCGGGCCGAGGGCGAGACCATTTACTACATGATCCCGACCCTGCTCGACGAATTCCAGACCGAGAGCCAGGCGGCGATCGAGAACGTCTTCGGCGGCATGGGCTACGAGGTGGTCTCCCTCGACGCCCAGAACCGCGCCGACCTGCAGCTCAACCAGCTCGAGGACGTGATCAACCTCCAGCCCGACGCCATCATCATGAACGCGGTGGATTTCGACGCCATCGTGCCGGGCATCGAGAAGGCGCGGGCCAACGGCATCAAGGTGGTCAATTACGACCGGCAGATCCGCACCACCGAATTCGAGCTGACCTCGGTCGCGGGCACGGTCGAGATCGGCCGGACGGCCGCCGCCGAAGCCATTCGCCTCCTTACCGAGCGGCACGGCAGTGCGTCCGGCACGGTCCTGCAGATCCTGGGCGACCCGGGCGACAACTACACGCTCGACATCCAGCAGGGCTTCGAGGAGGTGATGGCGGCCGAAGCGCCCGACGTCGAGATCGTCACCAAGGCGGCGATGCAGTGGGAGGCGACCAATGCCGGCCGCATCTTCGAGGATCAGCTGCTCGTCACCGACAATATCGACCTCGTCTTCGCCCACGCGGCACACCTGACCGTGCCGATCGTCGCCATCATGGAGGCCCAGGGCAAGGAGCCCGGCGAGATCATGCTGATGGCCTCGAACGGGGCGCCGGTCGGCCTCGACAACATCAGGAACGGCTGGCAGCAGGTCGAGGTCGAGCAGCCGCTCTACGCCCAGATCTACGGGCTTGCGATGTTCATGCCGAAGATCCTGGCCGGCGAGCCGCTCGAGCCCGGCACCTACGACGTCACCGGCCTCTCGGCCGAGCTGACGATGGAGGAGTGGGGGCCGGACCTGAAGGTGCCGGGGGCGGCGATCACGCCCGAGAACGTCGACGACACCCGCTTCTGGGGCAACCTGACCCCGCCGAAGGACCCGGTCACCGTCGTCGAATAAGCCCCAGACCCACCATTACGCGCACCCGGGCGGCAGCCCTGCCGTCCGGGTGCGTCGCGTTCGCCCGGGAAGAGTGATGCAGGCCAGGACCACCACGCCGGCGGGTATTCCGCCCCGCCTGATCGAGCTCGTGCTCGATCACCTCGTCTGGTTCATCCTGGCGGTGATCCTGCTCGTCTGCTCGCTCACGATCGACCGCTTCTTCCAGGTCGGCATCTTCCTCAACATCCTGCAGCACGCGACCTTCGTCGGCATCCTCGCCATTGGGCTGGCGTTCTGCATCATCGCCGGCCACATGGACCTCTCGGTCGAATCGGTCATGGCGTTCTCCGCCATGCTCGGGGCCTGGCTCGCCGCGACCAGCGCCTCGGCCGCCGGCATCGCCCTGCCGACCGTCGCGGTGCTCGCCTGCTGCCTCGCCTTCGGGGCGATCGCCGGCGCCTTCAACGCCTTCCTCGTGGTCCGGCTCGGCATCAACGCCTTCATCGTCACGCTCGCCACCTACATCTCGATCCGCGGCCTCGGCCTGATCCTGACGGGCGGCCGGTCGATCTACGGCCTGCCGGACGGCTTCAAGGGGGTGGCGGCCACCAGCATCCTCGGCGTGCCGCTCCTCGTCGTCATCCTGATCCTGGCCTATGTCGCGTTCGGCCTGCTGCTCACGAAGACCCGCTTCGGCCGCTACATCTATCTGGTTGGCGGCAACCCGGTGGCCCCCTTCCGCGCCGGCATCGACGTGCAGAAGATGCTGTTCGCGGCCTTCATCCTCTCGGGCGTGCTGGCCGCGTTCGCCGGCTTCCTGCTGGCGTCCCGCACCAATGGTGCGACGCCCAATCTCGGCCTCGGCATGCTCTTCGAGGTGTTCGCCGCCGTGGTCATCGGCGGCGTCTCGCTCAAGGGCGGCGTCGGCCGCCTCTCCGGCGTCTTCGCCGGCGTGCTGCTGCTCTCGACCATCGACACCGCCATCAACGTGATGGGCCTCGACGCCTCCTACATGCAGGTGATCCGGGGCGGCCTGATGCTGCTCGCCGTGCTGCTCGACAGCCTGAAGTCGCAGATCAGGAAACGCTACCTCTGAGCCTGGCGGCTCACGCCGCCTCGCCGCGCTTGAGCCAGCGGAGGCTGCGGGCGGGGAGGAGCGTCACGCCGATGGAGAGGGCGGCGATGACGAGGATGGTGAGGCAGATCGGGCGGTCGACGAAGATGCCGTAGTCGTCCGCCGAGAGGACGAGCGAGCGACGGAAGTTGTTCTCGCAGATCGGGCCGAGCACGGCGCCGATCACCATCGGCGCCAGCGGGTAGTCGAAACTGCGCAGGAGGTAGCCGATCACGCCGAAGGCCAGCATGATCCAGAGGTCGAAGGTCGAGCCCTGGATGGCGAAGACCCCGATCACCGAGAGCAGGGTGATGATCGGGATGAGGTGCTTCTTGCGCAGCCGGAGGACGGAGGCGAAGACCGGCGTGAAGAGGATGCCGAGGACGAAGAGGAAGATGTTGGCGGCGATGTAGGCGAGGAAGATGCCGCCGACGACGTCGACATTGTTCTCGAAGAGCTCGGGCCCGGGGAAGAAGCCGACGAGGATGAGGGCCCCCATCAGGACGGCGCTCGTCGCGTCGCCCGGAATGGCGAGCGCCAGGGTCGGGATGAGCGTGCCGCCGCAGCAGGCGTTGTTGGCGGATTCGGTGGCGACGACGCCGTCGGGGTTGCCCTTGCCGAAGGAGTCCGGATCGGACGAGACCGACTTCGCCACCGCGTAGGAGGTGAAGGCCGCGATCACCCCGCCGGCACCAGGCAGGGCACCGAAGAAGATGCCGATCACGCTCGAGCGCACGAGGTTCACCCAGCGCCTGGCGGTGATGACGATCGCCCGCCAGGAGGCGCGGATGACCTCGACCTCGGAACGCTTGTCGAGCCCGCCCTGCTGGACCTGCAGGAACATCTCCGAAAGGGCGAAGAGTCCGACCACGATCGCCACGATGTGGAAGCCGCCCAGCATCTGCGGCAGGTCGAAGGTGAACCGGTAGGCGCTGGCGAACTGGTCCATGCCGATCGTCGAGATCAGCATGCCGACCACGCCCACCATGAGCCCCTTCGAGGTGGATTCCTTCGAGATCACCGTGATGCTGACGAGGCCCAGCACGGTCAGCGCGAAATATTCGGGCGGGCCGAAGCGCAGGGCCACGTCGGCGAGGAGCGGTGCCAGCAGGATGAGGCAGAGCCCGCCGAGGAGGCCCCCCAGCGCCGACGAGGCGATGGCGATGCCGACCGCCTCCGGCGCCCGGCCGCGCTGCGCCATGGGGTAGCCATCGAGCAGCGTCGCGGCGGCGAGCGGCGTGCCCGGAATGCGCAAGAGGATGGCCGAGACGGCGCCGCCGCACGAGCCGCCGACGAAGATGGCGATCAGCATCCCCATCCCGGCGACCGGCGGCAGATAAAGGGCCACCGGCGTCAGCAGGATGATCCCCATGAGCGGCCCGAGGCCGGGCAGCACGCCGATGACGAGGCCGAGCAGGCAGCCCGCCGCGGTGAGCAGAAGGGCATCCACCGTGAAGAAGAGGCCGGCGCCGGCGAAGAGGGATTCGAGGATCATCGCGGGTCAGAAGCCGATGCCGAACCGGCCGACCGGCAGGATGACGTTCATCAGGTATTCGAAGACGAACGACATGGCGAGCGAGGTGCCGATGGCGAGCAGAATGACGAGCACCGGATTGCGCGTCCCCAGCACGTAGAAGGTCGCCGCCATGAAGAGCGGTGTCGCCAGGTGGTAGCCGAGCGGCCGCAGGGCGATGAGGTAGACGATGAAGATGGCGAGGCAGACCAGCGCCTTGCCCAGGCTCCACCGGTCGGCCGTGCCGGCCGGGGCGGCCACCCCGGGAAGCTGCGGCGAGTCGCCGGCCGGGAGCCCGGCCGGCCGCAGGACGCGCACGAGCTGGAGCCCGGCGAGCAGGACCAGGGCCCAGGCCAGGAGCTCCGGGAACATGGCGGCGTTGTACATGGCACCGCCCGAAGCTGCCCCCTGCTCCACGAAGCTCGTCCGCGTCTGCTGGAAGACGAGCCCCGCCAGGGCGAGGAAGCCGAGCGCGACGCCGGCCTCCCCGACCCGCCGACGCCGCACGTCCTTGTCCGCCATGGCGGTCTCAGTTCAGCTTCGCGATTTCCTCGCGCAGCCACGTGACGGATTCCATGGCCGCCTTCAGCTCCGCCTCGACCTGGCCGGCGATCGCCTCGTAGCGGTCGGCAGGCTCGTCGATGGGAACAAAGCCCACCTCCATGATCTTTTCACGGATCTCGGGGTCGGCGAGCGCCTTCGACATGGCGTCGCGCAGCTTCGCCACCGCGTCGTCCGGCGTGTCGGGGGCGACGACCCACCAGTCCCAGCCCATCTGCGACAGGCCCGAAACCCCCGTCTCGATGCCGAAGTCCCTGATCTTCGGGGCACCGTCATAGATCTCGATGACCTCGTCGCGGTCGGTGAACACGGCGAGCAGCTTGATGTGGTCCTTGTTCGACCGGTAGACGCCGGGATTGACGAGGATCCAGTCGAGCAGCCCGCCGCGCAGGTCCTTCATGGCCGGTGCCAGGCCGACATAGGGGACATTGCGGGCGACCGCGTTCTGGCTCTGCAGCATCGTGGAGGTCACGATGTGCGGCAAAGTGAGCTCCTCCGATGCGCTGAAGCGGGTCTCGCCCGGGTGGTCCTGCAGGTACTTGATGAAGGACGGGAAGTCGGTCCAGCGGTCCTCGTCGACGCGGGACGCGATGGCGAAGGCGTTGGACGTACCGGAATGGAGCGGGATGAACTCCTTGTAGGTGAAGTCCGCCTTGTCGAAGAGCGGGGCGATGACCAGCGGCGCCAGGTAGGCGTCGATGATGGTGTAGCCGTCGGCCGGTTCCGCCAGCCCGGCCATGATGGCGTTGACCCCACCCGCACCGGGCTTGGCGACCACGGCGACGTCGACGCCCAGGGTCTCGGCCATGCCGTCGGCGACGAGCTGGCTCACCACATAGGCGGGAGCTCCCGGCTGCCAGGGATAGCTGACCTGGATGCGGCGCTCGGGGAACTCGGCCGCGGCGGGCCAGGCGGTGGCGGCGAGCAGCGTGCCGAGGCAGAGGGCACCCGCCAGGTTCTTCAGCTTCATGTCGATCTCCCTGTCGTTGTCGACGCCGTTCGATCGGGGCGTCTCGTTGGTCTCGATCGCCTTTCCGGCCTGGTGGGCCGCTACCTGAAGTCGCTGGCCCAGTCGTGCGTGTGCAGCGCGCTTGCCATGCGCCACTCGTGGAGCCGGACCAAAAGCTCGCGTTTCAGGTCGCTGCTTTCCGGGTCGCTCCAGAGATTCCTCTGCTCCAGCGGATCGGCCTCGAGGTCGATCAGCTGGCCGTCATCCTGGCCCAGGATGTGCACCAGCTTGTGGCTGGCGGTGCGGAACATGGTGATGAGATCGGCCTGGGCCTGGTTCTGGTCGCGGCCCTGCTCGCAGGTGACGAAGGGCCGGCCGGTGAAGTCCTGGCCTTCCAGGGCGTCCCGCAGCGAGATGGATTCGAAGCTCTTCGGGCTCTCGACGCCCGCATAGTCGAGAATGGTCGAGCCGAGATCGAAGAGCTGGACCATGTCGTCGACCGTCGCCCCGGCCCGGACCCGGCCCGGGCTCCAGACGGCAAGCGGGACGCGGACCGACTGCTCGTACATGTTCCATTTCTGGCTGTGGCCGTGGTCGGTCATGCAGTCGCCGTGATCGGAGGTGAAGATCACGACCGCATTCTCGAGGAAGCCGCGGCGTTCCAGGACCTCCATGATCTGGCCGATCCTGGTGTCGATCATGGTGGTGTTGGCGAGGTAGTAGGCCCGCTGGCGATGCCGCGCCTCTTCGGTCGGGCGGATCTTGTGCGCCACGGAATCCGGCTGGCGCTCGGCATGCTTCTCGCGGAGCGCCACGTAGGCGGCGGGCTGCGAGGCGAGGTCCTCCTCGGTGATCGGGTCGAGCGGCAGGTCCTTCGCCAGGTACCGGGCACCGATTTCCTCCGTCGGATCGTAGGGCGGGTGCGGCCCCGGGAAGCCGATCTGCAGGAAGAGCGGCTCGTCCGTCTGCTCCGCCCGCTCGAGCCACCAGCTCGCCATGTCGCCGGTATAGTTGTCGGCGTGCATGGCGGCCGGCAGCGGCCATTCATAGGCGCCGAGCCGGTCCTCGAAGTCCGGCCAGGCCCGGTAGTTCGGCCGCTCGCCGATGCCGTTGGCGGCGAGCGCCTTGTCCCATTCGTCGAGATAGTACTTCCCGACCGCCTTGATCCGCCGCTCCTTGTTCTCGATCGGCAGGCGCTCGTGGAACCCGGCCCGCGCATCGAAGGGCTGGAGATGCATCTTGCCGAGATTGACGCAGCGATAGCCGCTCTCGGCCAGGCGCTCGACCCAGGTCCGCTGCCAGAGATCGCCGTTGGCGAGGACACCCGTGGTATGCGGGTGGTAGCAGGAGAAGAGGCTCGCCCGCGACGGCACGCAGGTGGCGCCGTTGACGTAGCAGCGACTGAACGCCGTGCCTTCCTGCACCAGCCGGTCGATATGCGGCGTCTCCATGTAGGGAAAGCCGAGCGCACCGACAGTGTCGTAGCGCTGCTGATCGGTCATGATCAGGATGATGTTCGGGCGTTCCCTGGTCATGGCTCCCCGACGTCGTTCTTGCGCGATTGTATCTGGCCGCGAACAACGCGAACGCTCGCCTGCCTTCCCTGTTCCGGGCAGAATTACCTCTCTTCGCGGTAAGCACAAGGCTAAATAAGAGGAATATCTGCGAAGGCTCGCGCTTTGCCACGGATGCGATTCGCGCCTATCTCCCCGAAGGCGCCCCGTACCGGGGCAACGGGATTCAAATGCTGCCGGAACGCCCCATGTCCCAGACCATCGACGACCTTCTCGCCCACCATGCCGAAGATGCTCCTGCCATCGGCGCCCCTGAGCGGCCGTGGCTCGACTTCGCCGGGCTGCGCGCGCTCGTGGCCGAGACCCGCACGAGTCTCGCCGCCAACGGCATCGGCCGCAACGACCGGGTCGCCATCGTCCTGCCGAACGGTCCGGAGATGGCCGCCGCCTTCGTCGCCGTCGCCGCCAGCGCCACCACGGCACCCCTGAACCCGGCCTATCGCGCCGAGGAGCTCGATTTCTATCTCTCCGACCTCGGGGCGAAGGCGCTGATCGTCGGCCGGGACGAGACCGGCCCGGCGGTCGCGGCGGCCGAGCGCCATGGCTGCCGCATCCTGCGCCTCGAGAGCGATCCCGGCGCGCCGGCGGGCAGCTTCCGCCTCGTGAGCGACGGGCCGAAGGTCGAGGGGGCGAGCCCGGCCGCGGCCGGGGCCGACGACGTGGCGCTGGTGCTGCACACCTCCGGCACGACGTCGCGGCCCAAGATCGTCCCGCTCCTGCAGCGCAACCTCGCGGCCTCGGCCCGCCATATCGGCCAGACGCTGGCGCTCACGCCGGAAGATCGCTGCCTCAACATCATGCCGCTCTTCCACATCCACGGCCTGATCGCGGCAGTGACGAGCTCGCTCGCCGCCGGGGCCTCGGTCGCCTGCGCGCCGGGCTTCAACGCGCTCCGCTTCTTCGCCTGGCTCGAGGAGGTCGACCCCACCTGGTACACGGCGGTGCCGACCATGCACCAGACGATCCTGGCGCGCGCCGACCGCAACCGGGAGGTCATCGACAAGGCACGGCTCCGCCTGATCCGCTCCTCCTCGGCCTCGCTGCCGCCGCAGGTCATGGCGGCGCTCGAGGAAACCTTCGGCTGCCCGGTGATCGAGAGCTACGGCATGACCGAGGCGACCCACCAGATGGCGTCGAACCCCCTGCCCCCGGCACCGCGCAAGGCGGGCTCGGTCGGCACCGCCGCCGGGCCGGAGGTGCGGATCGCCGACACCGGGAACGGCTTTCTCGCCACGGGCGGCATCGGCGAGGTGGTGATCTCCGGCCCCAACGTCACGCCCGGCTACGAGGCGAATGAGACGGCCAATGCGGCGAACTTCTTCGAGGCGGAAGGCAAGCGCTGGTTTCGCACGGGTGACCAGGGGGTGATGGATGAGGCCGGCTATCTCCGCCTCACCGGCCGGCTCAAGGAGATCATCAACCGGGGTGGCGAGAAGGTGAGCCCGCTCGAGGTCGACGAGGTGCTGATGGACCACCCGGCCGTGCAGCAGGTCGTCACCTTCGCCATGCCGCACGCCAAGCTCGGCGAGGAGGTGGCGGCCGCGGTGGTGCTGCGCGAGGGACAGAGCGCCGACGAGCGCGCCATTCGCGACTTCGCCGCGGGCCGCCTCGCCGACTTCAAGGTGCCGCGCCGGGTGGTCATCCTCGACGAGATCCCGAAGGGTGCGACCGGCAAACTGCAGCGCATCGGCCTCGCCGAGAAGCTCGGGCTCGGCCAGTGAGGGTCTGCATCTATGGTGCCGGGGCGATCGGCGGGCTGCTCGGCGCCCGGCTCGCCCGGACAGGGGTCGAGACCAGCCTCGTCGCCCGCGGCCCGCATCTCGCCGCCATGCAGGCCAACGGCCTGACGCTGATCGACGGCGACGAGCGCTTCACCGCGCCCGTCACCGCCACCGACGATCCTGCGTCGCTGGGCCCCCAGGACTACGTCATCGTCACCCTCAAGGCGCACCAGGTGCCGGGCGTGGTGCCCCTGCTGCAGTCGCTGCTCGGCCCGGAAACCGCCGTCGTCATGGCGGTCAACGGCGTGCCCTGGTGGTATTTCCACGGGCTGGACGGCCCGCATGAGGGCCATCGCCTGGCGAGCGTCGATCCGGGCGACGTGCAGTGGTCGGGCATCGGCCCCGAGCGCGTCATCGGCTGCGTCGTCTATCCGGCGGCCGAGGTCGTGGAGCCCGGCGTCATCCGCCTCGTCGAGGGCGACCGTTTCTCCCTCGGCGAGCCTTCGGGCGAGCGCACGCCGCGCGTCGAGGCCCTGTCGCAGGCGCTGATCGAGGCCGGCCTGAAGGCGCCGATCCGCCCGAAGATCCGGGACGAGATCTGGGTCAAGCTCTGGGGCAACCTCTCCTTCAACCCGATCAGTGCCCTCACCGGGGCGACGCTCGACATCATCTGCGCCGATCCCGGCGCCCGCGCCGTCGCCCGTGCGATGATGCTCGAGGCCCAGGCCACGGCCGAGAAGCTCGGCGTCCGCTTCGCCATTCCCGTCGACAAGCGCATCGCCGGGGCCGCCGCCGTCGGCGCCCACAAGACCTCGATGCTGCAGGACCTCGAGCGCGGCCGACCGATGGAGATCGACGCCCTCGTCACGGCGGTGCAGGAAATGGCGCGGCTGACCGACACGCCGTCGCCGACCCTCGACACGGTTCTGGCGCTGGTGCAGCTGCGGGCGAAGGTGGCAGGGTGCTACGGTTGAGGGAGACGGGCCTCTGATAACCATTGTAGGGTGGCCGGCCCATCGGTTCGCCTTGCACTGATATGGTCAAGGAACGTCGGCGGAAAATTGACATTATCTGTCGGAAAACGCACATTGACCGCCATGCAGTAGCGGGTGCCAGATCATGTCGAACAGTTCGATCCACGTCTCGCTACCCGACGCGCTCAAGCTTCATGTCGAGGCGTGCGTCGAGGCAGGCGAGTACGCCAGTCCCAGCGACTACATTCGGTCGCTCATCCGCAAGGACCGCGAGCATCAAAACGAACTTTCGGCGCTTCGTGCCGAGCTCCAAGTCGGTGCCGATCAGCTCGACCGTGGCGAAGGGCGGCCGGCCGAAGAGGTTTTCGAGCGGCTGAGGTCACGCGGCAAGGCACGCTCCCGCTGAACGATGCCCCGCGTCGTCTTCGCGCCCGCCGCCGAGATCGATCTCGAGGCCATCCACGACTATGTGGCCGCCCGCAACGCGACTGCCGCCGACCAGCTGCTTGCCGGACTGGAAGATCTGGCCACGCGCCTCGCGGCGAACCCTGGCATGGGCCGGCCGCGGCCCGAACTCCTGTCTGGCCTGCGTTCCTTTTCGGTCGGCGCCTACCTGATGTTCTATCGGTCGAGCGATAGCGGCATCGAGGTCCTCCGCGTGCTCCACGGTGCCCGCGATTTCCGTACCCAGTTCATCATGTTCGACAGGTAGCGGGCCAACTGACAGCCTTCGCTGAGCCGCCGCCTCCTCACCCCCGTCCCAGCCACCCGGCCAGCTCGGACGAAAGGCCCACGGTCTCAATCGCCGGGGTTCTGGCGTAGCCGCCGTGCCCTGCCTTCGCCGGTGCCAGCGTCGCCAGGGCGACGGTCGCTGCGACGCCGGCGGCGAGCGAGCAGAGCACGGGGACCCGGACAGCCGTGCCGACCCGGGCGGCCAGACCTGCAAGGGCAGCGCC
>CAZGUW010000142.1:4304-12090 GCA_964528705.1 uncultured Geminicoccaceae bacterium | reverse complement strand
AACCGGAGGGTGCCGCCGTCCGGCCGTTCCAGGCCAACGGCGAGTCGGCCGAGCGTCGACTTGCCGGAGCCCGACTCGCCGACGATGCCGAGCGTCTCGCCGGCTTTGAGGCGGAGCGTGACGCCGTCGACGGCGGTGCGTCTCGGTACCGGACCGAGCAACCGACGGAGGGGCAGGCGGTAGCGCCGGTGGACGTCGATGAGCTCGAGGAGGCAGGCGGGGTCAGGCATGGCCTCGCCCCGGTGCCAGGGGATGGAAGCAGGCGGCGCGGTGCGCCGGCGCCGAGAGCGGGGCGAGTTCCGGGCGGACCGAACGGCAAAGGGCGTCGGCGCGGCGGCAGCGCGGCGCGAAGCTGCAGGCCCCGGCCGGGCCGCCGGGCTCCGGCACCTGCCCCGGGATGGCGGCGAGCCGGCCCCGGCCGGGCTCGCCGGGAGCCGACGGCAGGGCGTCGAAGAGCCCCTTGAGATAGGGGTGGGCGAGCTCCCTGAAGACCAGGTCGGTCGGGCCGGTTTCGACGATCTGCCCGGCATACATGACGTGCACGGCTTCTGCGATGGCCGCCACCACGCCGAGATCGTGGGTGATGAAGAGGAGCGCCATGCCGGTCTCGTCGGCGATCTCGGCGATGAGCCGGAGGATCTCCGCCTGCACGGTGACGTCGAGCGCGGTGGTCGGCTCGTCGGCGATGAGCAGCTTCGGGCGGCGGGCCAGCACCATGGCGATCATCGCCCGCTGGCGCTGTCCGCCCGAAAGCTGGTGCGGGTAGAGGCGGGGCGAGAACTGCTCGGGGTCGAGCCCGACCCGGCGCATGGCGTCGAGCGTGCGCGCCTCGATGGCGGCCCGGCCGAGCCGGCCGTCCTGGCGCAGGCCCTCGGCGATCTGCCAGCCGATGGTGCGGACCGGGTTGAGGGCGGTCATCGGCTCCTGGAAGATCATGCCGATCTCGGCCCCGCGCCGCCGGCCGTGGGCCGGCTCGTCGATTTCGCGGTGATCCGGGCCGCCGACGACGTGGCGGCCGCCGAGCCGGGCGCGGTCGGGCTCGAGGCGCATGATGGAGAGTGCGGTCAGGGACTTGCCGCAGCCGCTCTCGCCGACGATGCCGTGCCAGTCGCCGGCCTCGAGGGCGAGGTCGATGCCGTCCAGGAGGCGGAGCGTGCCCTGCGGCGTCGGCAGGTCCAGGGTCAGACCCTCGATCTCGAGGAGCGCCACTAGCGGGCCCGCCTGAGCCTGGGGTCGAGGAGGTCGCGCAGGCCGTCGCCCAGGAGATTGAGGCCGAGCACCGAAAGCGCGATGCACAGGCCCGGCAGGATGGCGAGCTGCGGGGCGAGGTAGAGGAAGGTCTGGGCCTCGTTCAGCATCCGGCCCCAGGAGGGATCGGGCGGCTGGGCGCCGAAGCCGAGATAGGAGAGCCCGGCCTCGGCGAGGATGGCGAGGGCGAACTGCACCGTCACCTGGACGATGACGAGGCTCAGGAGGTTCGGGACGATGTGGGCGGTGGCGATGGCGAGATCGCCGCGGCCGGCGAGCCGGGCGGCGGCGACGAAATCGCGGCGCCAGAGGCCGAGCGCGGCGCCCCGGGTCAGCCTGGCGAAGACCGGCACGTTGAAGATGCCGATAGCGATGATGGCGTTGACCGCACCCGGACCCCAGAGCGCCGTGATCATCACGGCCGTGAGCAAAGCCGGGAAGGCGAAGGCGAAGTCCGAGAGGCGCATGACCAGCTCGTCCAGCCATCCGCCGGCAGCGCTCGCCAGGAGGCCGAGCGGCACGCCGATGCCGACGCCGATCACGACCGCCACCACGGCGACGAGGATGGAATTCCGAGCACCGGCGAGGAGCAGCGAGAGGATGTCGCGACCGTAGGGGTCGGTGCCGAGCCAGTGGTCCGGGGAGGCGCCGGCGAGGCGGTTGGCGACGTTGATCGCCTCGACCGGGTAGGGCGTCCAGACGAGCGACAGGAGGGCCGCGGCCAGCAGCAGCAGGGAGAGGGCGCCGCCGATCCAGAGCTGGTATCGCTTGGCGGACGGGCTCTCAGCCATGGCGGAGCCTCGGGTCGATCAGGACGTAGAGCATGTCGACCACGAAGTTGACGAGGATGACCACGGCGGCGAGCACGACGACCAGGTCGCGGACGGTGGTGAGGTCGCGCTGGGCGATCGCCTGGAAGGTCAGGCGGCCGATGCCCGGCAAATAGAAGACGTTCTCGATGATGATCGTGCCGGCGAGCAGGAAGGAGAACTGCAGGCCCATGATGGTGACGACCGGGATGAGGGCGTTGGGCACGGCATGCTGCCAGATGGCCCGGCCCCGGCTCAGGCCCTTGGCCCGGGCGGTGCGGACATAGTCCTCGGCCAGCGCCTCGAGCACGGCCGAGCGGGTGAGGCGGGCGAGGATCGCCGCCTGCGGCAGGGCGAGGGCCAGGGCCGGCATGAGGAGCGAGGGCAGGGCCTGGAGGATGCCCGCGTCCCAGCCCGGGAAGCCGCCGGCCGGCAGCCAGTCGAGGCCGACGGCGAAGAGCAGGATGAGCAGGATGGCGAACCAGAAATTGGGGATGGCGACGCCGAGCTGGGTGACGCCCATGAGCAGCGTGTCGGCGAGCCGCCCGCGCCGGCTCGCGGCATGCACGCCCACCGGGATGGCGATGGCGGTCGAAAGCAGGATGGCGATGAGGGCGAGCGGCACGCTGACGGTGGCCCGCTCGGCGATCAGCTCGGCGACCGGCACGCCATAGGTGTAGCTCTGGCCGAGCCGGCCCTGGACGAGCCCGCCGAGCCAGTCGAGATAGCGCTCCGGCGCGGGGCGATCGAGGCCGAGCTGGGCGCGGAGAGCTGCCAGGGTGTCCTCGCGCGCCCCGGTGCCGAGGATCACGGCGGCGGGGTCGCCCGGCAGCAGCTCCAGCACGACGAACACCACGAGGGTCGCCGCGAGGAGGGTGAGCAGCAGCGTCAGGAGGCGGCGGAGGATCCAGGGCGCCAAGGGCGCATCCCGTCGAAGGTCGTCATGATGTCGGCGGCGGGGTGAGGTCGAGCCGGCGGCGCGCCTTCAGGTCGTTGTCGGTGAAGCCCCGAACCTCCAGCCTCTCGGCCGGCCAGGTCTGCGGCACGGCGGCCGTGGCCGGCTTGCCGTCCGCGGTATCGAGCGAGGCGAGCGGTCGATCGTCGACGAAGATGTCGACGCGGTCGAGGCCGGTCGGGGTGACCCGGATGGTGCGTCCCTGCTTGCCGGTCACGAGCTCGGCTTCGAGCCAGCGGGCGGGCTGGTC
This sequence comes from uncultured Geminicoccaceae bacterium, assembly GCA_964528705.1. Taxonomy (GTDB): domain Bacteria; phylum Pseudomonadota; class Alphaproteobacteria; order Geminicoccales; family Geminicoccaceae; genus SLRI01. The sequence continues at coordinate 8,828 of CAZGUW010000142.1, read as the reverse complement.
GGCGATGAGGGCGATGGCGGCGGCCTTGAGGTCGCGGTTGTCGTCGAGCACGTCGGCCTCGGTGATCCGGTGCAGCTGGTCGGCGCGGACGCCGAGCTCCTCGATGGGCAGGCCGTCGAAGCTGCCGGTGCGGACGCAGCGGCGGGCGGCGACGCGCAGCTTGGCGCCGCCGGGCAAAGGCTTGATCGCCGGCACGTCGGGCAGGATCTTCACGAGGAAGTCGTGCGGCCAGACATTCGCACCGCCGCCGCCTGTCTGGCGGTCGGTGCCGAGCACCGGGCCGATGGCGTGGTCCTGGAACCCGGCGGCGAAGATGTCGCCGGCGCTGTAGGTGACGGCATCGACGACCAGCACGACAGGGCCGAAATAGGACTGGCCGTACTGGTTGGCCTCCTTGACCGAGGTCAGCGTCGCACCGCCCGAGTAGGCGGCCCCGGTCTCGCGCGCGACCTCGATGCCGGAGCCCCATTGGCTTCTGATCTGCAGGCGCTCGAGTGCCGCGCCGAACGGCAGCTCGTTCATGGGCGGCGGGTGGCTGACCCTGGCGACCAGCTCGGAGCCCAGGAACTGGAAGGGCAGGGGCGTGATCCGCCGGTGGGTCAGGAACTGCAGGATGCCTTCGGCGCAGTCGACGATGCCGCCCGGATTGCCCCGGATGTCGATGACGAGGCCGCGCCGGGGCAGGAGTGAGAGCAGGCGGCGGAACTCGCCGACGAACCCGGCCACGTCGTCGTGCTCGAAGGCGCGCAGGCGGATGTAGCCGTAGGGCTCGCCGCCCTGCGGGTCGGCCAGCTCCTCGGCGGTCATCAGGTCCGGCAGCCTGGACTCGAGGCCGGTCGCGGCCCGACGCTGCGCCGGCCGCTTCCTGTCACTGGCGGCGAAGAGGCGCCGGCGCGTTACCTGCTCGACCTGCGTGCGGATGTTGGTGGCATGGTTGAGCGAGCGCGGCGGCTGCGGCGGGCCGCCATTGGTGTCCTTCTCGAACAGCCAGACCGTCTGGATGGCGAAGCGCAGGCCGGGGTCGTGCAGCTCGAGCATCGACCAGGGGAGGCGGATCTCCGCCTCGCCTTCGGCGTGGCGATAGCCGAGGATCACCCAGTCCTCGTCGGGCACGAGGCAGGCGCCGAGCCAGCGCACGGTCATGAAGAGGCAGCCCAGCGCGGCCTGCGATTCCGGGTTCGAGCCCTCCTCGCGGGCGGCGTTGACGGCGATCGCCCGGGCGATGGGGGCGCCGTGCCAGTGGGTGATCTCCACACCCGGCCGGAACGTCGGGTGATCGAAGCCGTCGAGGACGCGGGTGACGAGGTAGCGCGTCGTGCCGTCCGGGTCGGTGCAGGGCTCGAGGAGGAAGGGCAGGAAGGCGGTCTGCTCGGCGAAGGGCGGCGGGGCGGTGTAGGCCGTGTGGATGTCGCGCAGGCTCTTGAAGATGCGCAGCATTTCGCTGTGGAAGCGGAGGTCGCTGAGCCCGGCCGCCTGGTCGCGCAGCACGCGCAGCGCCTGTGCCGGGTCGATGGCATGGCGCACCCGCTTCATGTGCAGGTGGGTGTAGAGCTGCTCGATGATGAGCAGCGCCTGATCGACGATCAGGACGCGGTCGTCCCCGGTCAGCCGCTGCCGCATCAGGGCGAGATCGGCGACCGGCCGGACCTTGCCGAGCTTTGTGAATGCCCGCTGGAGCAGGCTGGCCGTGTCCTGGTCGGCGGCCGCGGGCACGCTGGCGGTCACGCTGCCTGCCGCTCGCCGGTGCGTGGCGGATGGGCGATGCAGTCGAGCCCGTCGAGGCTCCAGGCCAGCATCTGCGCGGTGTGGGTGGCGCTGGTGCTGATCAGCCCGGCGAGCGCCGGGGTCAGCGGCAGCTCGTCGATGACCCGGTAGAGCTCGTCACGATGGTGGGGATCGAGGCGACCGTGCATCCGGTAGGTGCGGAAGGCCGCCACCGGCAGGCCGGTCTCGGCCTGCAGCCGGTCGATATGCGCCTGGTTCGGCGGGTTGCCCTCGAGAATGGCGATGTAGCCGAGCAGCGCCGCCGGGTGATGATGCAGGATCCAGTAGTATTGCGAGCCGACCATGGCGGCGAGCGCGGGCGGCGGCAGCTGGGCGAGCACCGCCTCGCCGTCGAAGCCGGCGGCGACGAGGTCCTCGAGCGTCCAGACGTCGTGATTGCGCTCCTCGTCGATGTGGTGCGCGAAGTACTCGGCGAGGCCCGCGGCCGCGGGATCGATGTCGCGGCGCTCCAGGGCGGCGTCGCGGGCGAACTCCATCAGCGGCACACTGGCCCGCATGATCTGATGCAGGAGGACGAGGAAGCGGGGGAAGCGGTCCGCCAGCTCGGGATGGGACCAGAGATTGTCGAGCGCGCAGCCGAGACTGCCACAGGTGAGCTCGATCTTGGCGCGGAGCACCTCGCTGTTGCTCGGGCGAACGCTGTCCATCCCGCCTTCTCCCTCGTCGGGTGTTCTTGTCCGGGCGTTGCCGTCCGCCGGAATCAGAGCACGGAGCGCTGTCGCGCGCAACCGGCAGCGCAGCCCGAAGCTCAATCGCCGCGCAATCGGTCATGGCCTTTGCCAAAGCGCGAGTGTATAAACGCCCGCGCTTGCGGTGGCGGAGATTTGTTATCTCCAGGTTGTCATCGGCTTGCCATTTGCCAACGCAATCGGCAGCGGCCGAACTGCACGGGCATAAACAACAGGGAACGCGACCAGATGGCCGAGAAGTCGAATCTCGATAAGTTGGTGGAAGCTGGCGTGCTCGACCCGAGCAACATGGGCGACGAAGCCAAGAAGATCGTGAACAGCGAAATGACCGCCGAAGAGGTCAAAGCGCTCATTTCTGCGCACAAGCGCTTCCCCAACAATCCGCCCTACAAGCCGGACGCGCGCGGCGCCGGGTTCTGAGCCGCCTGCCGGGTTTTTGACGCCGGCGGCGTCCAAGCACGACAACCTCACCCCGCGGATCAGGCCGCCGGCCTGGACCGAGGGGCGGTTGCGTGCGCTGATGGGCGTCGTCCCCATCACGCGACTTGCCGACCTGACTCCGCTCGACCGGCTGGGGCTGCCGGTCTGGTCGGCGGCCACACCCCTGGCCCGCGACCTGACGACCCATCTGGGCAAGGGTGCCAACGCCGTCGCGGCACGGGTGAGTGCCCTGATGGAGGCGGTCGAGCGGATCTCCGCCGAGCAGGTTGCGCGGCCGGTCGTGCGGGCGAGCCGGCAGGAGCTCGAGGGTTCGGGCGAGCCGGTGCTCGATCCGCGGCTCTGCGACCTGCCGCCCGGCACAAGCTACACGCCGGAAGCGGTCTTCGGCTGGATCGAGGCGGATTGCCTCGTCAGCGGCCGGCAGGTGCTGATGCCGCTCGATCTTGCCGTGACACCGCCCGGCGAGGGCATTCTCCTGCATGTCGACACCAACGGCCTCGCCGCCGGCAACAGCCGGCTGGAGGCGACGGTGCATGCCTTGGCGGAGGTGATCGAGCGGGACGCGGTGAGCCAGCATCTCTTCGCCGAGCTCTATCTCGATGATTCTGACACGTTGCCGCAGCGCCTGCGCATCGATCCTGGCACCCTGCCGGCGCTGGCCGGCGCCATCGTCGAGACAGCGAACGGCGCCGGCATCGACGTGGTCATCGACTGGCTGGTGACCGACCTCGCCGTCGCCACCTTCAGGGCGCTGATGATCGACCACTTCTATCCCACACCGGACGGGCCGGCCACGCGCTGCTTCGTCGGCTACGGCACGGCGCCGGACGCCGGGCTCGCGGTGCTGCGCGCCCTGACCGAGGCGGTGCAGTCGCGCCTCGCCGTGATCCAGGGTGCCCGCGACGCCTTCAACCGGGCGCCTGCAGCGGACCAGGCCGCGCGGCCTTTCGCCTGGCTCGCCGACTTCACCCCCGAGCAACTCCTGCCGTTCGACGCCGTCCCCAGCTACGCGGCAGCCGATCTCGCGGCCGATCGCGACTTTCTGCTGCGGCGTCTCGCCCGGGTCGGGCTCGACCAGGTGTTCGTCACGGACCTCACCCGCCCCGATCTCGACATTCCGGTCGTGCGGGTGCGCGTCCCCGGCCTCGCCTGCTTCGCCGTGAATCAGCAGCGCGTCGGCTGGCGCTGCCGGCGGCACCTCCTTTGAGACCCTGATGCAGCGCATCGCCCCGGCCGTCGTCTATCTGGGCCCGACACTGCCGCGCGAGGTGGTGGCGGCGGCCCTGCCGGGTGCCGACATCCGTCCGCCGGTGCGGCGTGGCGACCTGCATCGCGACCGGATGCTCCGCTATTCGCTCTTCGTTCTGATCGACGGTGTCTTCTTCCAGGACGAGGCCGTGTCGCTGCGTGAGGTCGTCGAGATCCTCGAGGACGGCGCCGTCGTGATCGGCGCTTCCAGCATGGGCGCGCTCAGGGCCGCCGAGCTCTGGCCCGCCGGCATGCAGGGGGTTGGCGCCATCTATCGCCTCTATCGCCGGGGTGCCCTGGTGGCGGATGACGAGGTTGCCGTCGTGTTCGATCCGGAGCAGCCGCATCCGCCGCTGAGCGT
>CAZGUW010000142.1:0-4294 GCA_964528705.1 uncultured Geminicoccaceae bacterium | reverse complement strand
CCCTCGTCGATCTGAGCTGGTCGCTCCGACGGGCGGTGCGGCGCGGATCGCTGGAGCGACGGATGGACGAGGCGCTGGTCGCCCGGGCCGTGGCACTGCCTTATGCGGAGCGCACGTGGAAGGCGATCGCCGGTACGAGCCTGCCGTCGGACCTGCTCGCCGAGCTTGCCGCCGACAGCCTCAAGGCGCGCGATGCGCTGGCCCTGGTGGACCGGGTGCAGCGCCTCGTAGAGCGTGATCCGACCGTCCTTTTTCGACCGCGACGCAATGCAATACCGTTATAAAGTATGGACGCGAGGCGCGAAGCGTTGCACGATCCGCTGACGTGGCTCGACGAGGGCAGTCGCACGTACCGGTTTCGTCGCTGGCTTCTGGCGACGGGGCAGGCGGATGTCCGGGCCGAGCCACCAAAAAAATCGGAAAAGCCCGATGAGACCCTTGGCGAAAACGGCGAACCGCCACAGCAGGCGGCGCGCGCGAGCACCAGCAACTGGCATGGTGCAACAGTCATGCGGTTTGCGGCGCTCAGCGACGCCATAGAAGCGGCGCGCGCCATGAACCTGCAACCCGAGGCCCGGCACTTCCTCCTGGCGGAGGCGGAGCTTGTCCGCGCGCATGGTGCTGCGGACTGGTCGGCGCTCCTGGCAGCGCCGCCGGTCGAGAGCGAGCTGCTCCTCGAGCAGCGAGCGGAGCTGGCGCTCGCCAAGTCGTGGCGTGAGCACCTGTTCCGCCCGAGCCCGGGCGGCGGGCCATGATCGCGTTGCCGATCATCCTGCCCGATGGCGTGGTGACGATGCTCTTCGCGGACATCGAGGGGTCGACCGTGCTGCTGCAGGAGCTGGGCGACGCCTATGCCGGCGTGCTCGGGCTCTATCGCTCGACGCTGCGCGAGGCCGTCGACCGGCACGGCGGGGTCGAGGTCGATACGGCCGGCGACGGCTACTTCGCCTCCTTCCCGGATGCCGGCAACGCGCTCGAGGCAGCCTTCGAATGCCAGGCCGCCCTGGCTGCGGGCCGTTGGCCGAACGGGGTCACCGTGCGCGCCCGACTCGGCCTGCACACCGGCAGTGTCCGGGTGGTCGACCGCACCTATCTCGGCCTCGACGTGCATCGCGCGGCGCGGATTGCCGCCGCCGGGCATGGCGGCCAGATCGTGCTGTCGAAGGAGACGCTGGATGCCTGCGGTCCGGAACGGTTCAAGGGGCGATTCGAGTTCCGCGACCTCGGTGCGCACCGGCTGAAGGATCTTCGCTATCCCGAGCTGCTGCTCGACGCAGTGGTCGCCGGCACCAATCCGCGCTTCGCGCCGCTGCGCACGGTCGACAGCCGGCCGACCAACCTGCCGCAGGCCCCGACGGCGCTGGTCGGCCGTACGGACGAGCTCGACGACATCATCGACCTGCTGGGTCGCGGCAGCGCGCGTCTCCTGACCCTCACCGGGCCCGGCGGCACCGGCAAGACGCGGCTGGCGCTGGAGGTGGCGGGTGCCCTGATCGACCGGTTCCCGGCAGGCGTGCTGCACGTACCGCTGGCCGGCATCGAGGACGCGGAGCTGGTCGTCCCGGCGATCGCCCAGACGCTGAACATTCGCGAGCAGGGCGAATCCGATCTCCTGGGCGCCGTCGTCAACCGCCTGCAGCGCGCCAAGATGCTGCTCTTCGTCGACAATTTCGAGCAGGTTATGGGTGCCGCCGGGGCGGTCGACGAGCTGCTCGAGAACTGCCCCGAGCTGCAGCTACTGGTGACCAGCCGGGAAACCCTGGGCTCGCCCTTCGAGCGGGTCTATCCGCTCGAGCCCCTGCCGCTGCCGACCGGCCGGCGGGCCAACTCGTTCATCATGCTGGCCGAGAGCCCGGCCGTGCAGCTCTTCGTCCAGCGGGTCCGCGATCACGATCCCGGCTTCGAGCTCGATGCGACGAACGCGACGGAGATCGGCGAGATCTGCCGGCGGCTGGACGGGCTACCGCTGGCGATCGAGCTGGCGGCGTCGCGGCTCAGGCTGCTCTCGCCGAAGATGCTGCTCGGCCGGCTGTCGCAGCGCCTCGATATCCTCAAGGGTGGCCGGGACAGGAACGAGCGACACCGGACGCTGCGCGCGACCATCGACTGGAGCTATCGCCTGCTCGACGAGGACGAGCAGCGGCTGCTGCAGGCGGTGGCGGTGTGCGCCGGGGGCTTCTCCTTCCAGACCGCCGAGGCGATCTGCGAGGATCTCGACTGGATCGATGTCGACATTCTGGACGGCATCACCTCGCTCGCCGGCAAGAGCCTCGTGGCGCTCTCCATGGTGAGCGGCGAGCGGCGGCTGCGCCTGCTCGACACGATCCGCGAGTTCGCCTTCGAGAAGCTGGCCGAGAGCGGACGGGTGGGCGAGATGCAGGACCGGCATGCCGAGCATTTCGTCGGCCTGGCCGAGGCCGTGGCACCGGCGCTGCTCAGCGCCGAGCAGCGCGCGAAGGTCGGCCAGCTCCTCGACGAGCAGGACAACGTGCGCGCGGCGCTTGCTTGGGCGCTGCAGCGGGCGGACGCGGAGCTGAGCAGCCGCGGCATCACGGCGCTCCTGTGGTTCTGGATCTCGCGTGGCCTCTTCACCGAGGGCGGCAGCTGGGTGGCCAAGGCGCTCGACCATGCCGAGCGGACGGGTGCCGTGGCGCATCGCGCGGCGATCGTCGACGCCGCCGGCTGGCTGCGCATGTTCGCCGGGGACTATGCCGGTGCCCTCGAGTATTGCCGGACCGCGCATGACCTGTACGCCGAGCACGGCACACCCCGGGATGTCGCCCGCACCAAGATGACCCTGGGCATCACGCTCGCCGTCACCGGCGACGAGGCGAACGGGCCGCCGCTGATCGTCGAGTCGCTCGAGATGTTCCGCGCGCAGGGCGACGACCAGGGCGCGGTGCTGGCGCTGATCGCCCTCGGCGAGGGGGTGCGCGCCGGCGGCGACAGCGAGACTGCCGAGCAGCTCTACATGGAGGCGCTCGACAAGCTGCGCGCGCAGGGCAATGTCTACTGGCCCGGCCAGTTGCTGCAGAATCTCGGGCACATGCGGCTCGCGGCGGGTGATCCGGCGGCGGCGCAGGCGTTCTTCACGCAGGCGCTGGAATATGGCCAGGCCTATGACTACCCGATCATCACGAGCCTCTGCCTCGCCGGGTTCGGTGGCGTGGCGCTGGCGCGCGGCGAGCCGGAGGTCGCGGCCAGGCTGCTCGGCAAGACGCAGCAGTGGCTCGAGGAGATGGCGGCGCATTTCGAGCCCATGGACCAGGCCGCCTTCGAGCGCTACCTGGCCGAGGCCAAGGAGCGGCTCGGCGGGCCGGGCTTCGCCGCCGCGGCCCAGGACGGGCGCAAGCTGACATTGGACGAGGCGATCGAGATGGGCCGGTCGCTCGGTGACAAGCAGGAAGCCTAGGCGCGCCGACGCCGCGGCGCTCTTGCGCGGAACTGCCGCTCATGAAACGCTGCTCGCCGGGCAACGTTTGGGAGCGCCGCCATGGCCAAGGAAATCTTCTGCGCCTTCAGCATCCATTGTGACGCCGTCGCCGGCTGGCTCGGCTCGTACAAGGGCGAGGACAGCCCGGGCGACATCTCGCGCGGTGTCTTCGCCGGCGAGGTCGGCATGCCGCGCATCCTCGACCTCTTCGCGCATTTCGACCTGAAGCAGTCCTGGTTCATCCCCGGCCACACGATCGAGTCGTTTCCCGAGGAGTGCGCCATGGTGGCCGAGGCGGGCCACGAGGTCGGACTGCACGGCTACAGCCACGAGAACCCGCTGGCCATGAGCTACGAGCAGGAATCGGCCGTCTTCGACCGCTCGATCGCGCTCATCGAGAAGCTCACCGGCAAGCGGCCGACGGGCTATGTCGCACCCTGGTGGGAGGTCTCGACCAACTCGGTCGACATCCTCCTGAAGAACGGCATCAAGTACGACCACAGCCTGATGCACCGCGACTTCGAGCCGTACTACGTGCGGGTCGGCGACGAGTGGACGAAGATCGACTACGAGCAGCCGGCCGAGACCTGGATGAAGCCTTTCACCCGCGGCAAGCCGACCAAGCTCGTCGAGATTCCGGCCTCCTGGTATCTCGACGACCTGCCGCCGATGATGTTCATCAAGGGCTTCCCCAACAGCCACGGCTATGTCAGCCCGCGCCACCTTGGCGAGACCTGGCAGGAGACGTTCGACTGGGTCTATCGCAAGCACGACTATGCCGTGTTCGCGATGACCATCCACCCCGACGTCTCGGGCCGGCCGCAGGTTCTGAACATGCTGGAGGGGCTGATCGCCCACATG
>CAZGUW010000141.1:0-12094 GCA_964528705.1 uncultured Geminicoccaceae bacterium | reverse complement strand
ACCGACGAACGAACCCGCGGAATCGACGATCGAACCCGCGGATTCGACCAACGAACCCGGCGGCCGTCCACTGACCGTTCGTAGGAAAAATAACCTTGAACGCCAGTGGCGGTTCCGCTAGAATGTGGTCTCAGACCCAGGGACAGTTCGAATTCCGGTCGCCGAAGGTGCGGCCTGCCGCGAACCGGGCGAGCCCAAAGGGGGTGAGTTCGGGCACGGTCTCGCCGCTGACCAGCTGGCGGGCGAGGAGCTTGCCGACGCCGATCATCTTGTAGCCGTGGTTGCTGTCGGCGACCATGTAGGCATTGTCCGCCACCCAGTCGAAGATCGGCACGTTGTCCGGGGTGAAGGCGCCGATGCCGCCGTTCGGCCGCTCCTTGAAGCGCTGCCGACAGCCCTTGAAGCGCTCCATCAGATAGGCCAGCGTGGCGCAGTAGTAGTCGGCGAACCAGGCGTCGGCCTGGTAGTGCGGGTTGGCGTGGCCGTAGGGATCGAGCACCGCCTCGGGGCCGATCCGGACCGGGATGGTGCCGCCCTGGATGCCGGGTGCGCCGATCCGCTCGGCGGCGTAGCGCAGATAGGTGTAGAAGTGCAGGTCGGGGAACTGATGCCCGTCCTCGGTCACGACGGGTGTGTTCATCAGTTCGACATGCAGCACCGGCGGGTCGCGGTCGTCTGCCGTGCGGTAGCCCGTGCCGTTCAGGTAGACCTCGCCCTCGAGCAGCCGCCAGAAGGTCCACATGTCCTGCGCCTCGGCCGTGCTGCCATCGGGGTAGCGGAGGTCCAGCTTCGCGGGCCTTCCCAGCCACTGCCAGTGCTTCTGCACCCAGGCCCCGGCGCAGATGACGACGCAGTCGGCGGCGATCGTGCCCTGGTCGGTGACCACGCCGGCGACCCGGCCATTGGTCATGTCGTAGCCCTGGACCGTCACGCCCCAAAGCTGCTGCACGCCCGCATCTCTGCACTTCTCGACAAGCCCCCGGACGGCCAGATGCGTGCCGGCATAGCCCGACGGCTTCTCATGCAGGACGCAGTCGGCCTTCTCCGTGTTGAAGTCCGGCCAGATCGCCTTCAGGAACGCCTTGCCCTCGGCGCCCACATAGAGATCGGAGGAGTAGCCGACGGCGTTCTGACTCCTGTGGATGGCCTCGTAGTCGGCCGTCTGGTTGGCCTCGCCGACCGAGACGTAGCCCACCTGCTGGAAGCCCAGATTGACCGGGTCGGACTGCCAGACATCGACCGAATGGCGCAGGATCGCGTGCAGCGGGCCGGTCATGTAGAGGTTGCGGACACAGCCGCAGGCGACGCCGGTGGCCCCCGCACCAGGCCCCGTCTTGTCGATCAGGAGCACGTCTGAGCCCTTGCCACGGCCGCTTCGCTCGAGCTCGGTTGCGAGGTGCCAGGCCGTCGAGAGGCCGTGCATTCCGGCACCGATCACCAGGTAGCGCACGCTCCTGGGCAGATCCTGGGCTCTCTCCTGCATGGCTGCTCCGTCCCGTCTCATGGGTGTGGGGTCAAGCGGCCGGCACGCCGCCCTCGCGCTTGCGCCGCTCAACGAAATCGTCGAGCGCTTCCTTGCGGGCGAGGTCGAGTGGCGGCTGCTCATAAGCGTCGAGGAAGGCGAGCGCGCGGTCATGGGCGTGCCGGGCCGCATCCGGCGCACCGGCCTCCTGCCAGGACTGGAAGTTGCGCCAGTCCGAGATCATCGGCGGGTAGAAGGCGGTCTCGTAGCGGGCGAGGGTGTGCGCCGCACCGAAATAGTGGCCACCGGGACCGACCTCGCGGACCGCGTCCAGACCGAGGGCGTCGGCGTCCGTCGCCACCGGCTCCAGGCAGGAACGCACCATCTGGATGAGGTCGGCGTCGAGCACGATCTTCTCGAGGCTGCAGACCAGTCCGCCCTCGAGCCAGCCGGCCGCGTGCTTGATGAAGTTGGCACCGCCGGCGACGCAGGCCCAAAGACTGAACATCGACTCGTAGGCCGCCTGGGCGTCGAGCGAGTTGGCGGCGTTGACGTTGGAGCTGCGATAGGGGAGGCGCCAGCGCCGGGCCAGCTGGCCGCTGATCACCGTCGAACGGAAGTACTCGGGCGTGCCGAAGGCAGGGGCACCAGATTTCATGTCCACGTTGGAGGTGAAGCCGCCATAGGCGCAGGGGGCTCCGGCACGAATCATCTGGTAGAACGCGATGCCGGCGAGCGCTTCCGCGTGCTGCTGGGCGATGGCTCCGGCCACGCTGGCCGGCGCCATGGCTCCGGCCAGCGTGAACGGCGTGATGACGCAGCATTGCATGCGTGCTGCGAGCTCGAGCATGCCTTCGATCATTGGCCCGTCGAGGCGGAGCGGCGAGCTCGTGTTGATGATCGAGATGAGCCTCGGTGCCGCTTCCAGCGCTTCGTCGTCGATGCCGTGGCCGAGCTTGACCAGCTCGATGGCGTCCCGGATCCGCGTGCGGCCGAGCGAGTAGGCATGGATCGGTTTCGTGCCGAGCTCGATGAAGGCGCGTTGGCAGTCCAGATGCCGCGTCGCCGCCGGCAGGTCGACCGGCTCGACCGGATAGCCGCCGAAGACATGGATGGCGTTCAGTACTTCGCCGAGGCGCACGAAACGGCAGAAATCCTCGAAGCTGCCGGGCCTCCGGCCCCGTTCGAGATCCGTGCAGTTTGGTGCTGAAGCGACCAGCGAGAAGACCATCTCGCTGCCGCCGAAGCCGACATCGCGAGCCGGATCGCGGCCCTTGACGAGGTAGTGTGGCGGTGCCTTGCCGACCCACTCACGGATCACCTCGCGGCCAAAGCGCACCCGCTGGCTGCCGGGCTCGAATTCGGCCCCGCCGGCGCGCAGCACCGGCATGGCCTCGGCCGACAGGAAGTCGAGGCCGATCTCCTCGAGGATGGTGAAGGCCGCGTCGTCGATGGCTTCGAGCTGCTCCGGTCGCAGGAGCTCGAGCGGCGGAAACGGGTTCGTGACTCGCGCCCAGGGCAACTGCCCTGGCGGGCCCCCCGACTCACGACGCTCCCGGCCTCGACGATTGCGCAATGTCCCGTCCCTTCGACCTGCGCCATGGTTAGGCGCGGCTCACCGAGCGGCAAAGCTCTGTCGGCGACGTGGGGAACGGATTTGCGACATGCTCCCACGTGCGTTGGTCAGCGCGACCTGTCGGTGTCACTCTCGTGGTACGGGTTATCGCCGTGCCGCAGCGCCATCCGGACGGTGACGCCGCCGAGGTCGAAGGCCTCGATGAAGCTCGTCTCCAGATAGCGCCGGTAGGCGCCGGGCAGGTCGCTGTCGGGCTTGTTGGCGAAGAGGGCGATGGTCGGTGGTCGCGTGCTGACCTGTGTCGCGTAGCGGATCTTGATCCGGCGGTTCTGCGCCATTGGCGGCGGATGCCTGGCTAGCGCCTCCGCCAGCCAGCGGTTCAGTCGACCGGTCGGGATGCGCGTCGACCATCGGTCATGCGTCTCGATCACCGTCCGCATCAGGCTGTCCACGCCGCGCCCGGTCCTGGCCGAGAGCATCGCTACCGGCGCCTGCTTGACCTGCGAGAGCTTCAGCGCCAGGCGCTGCCGGATCTCCTTCGTAGCCTCCTCCGGCGACGCCACGAGATCCCATTTGTTCGCCGCGACCACCAGGGCCCGGCCCTCGTCGAGCACGCGGTTGGCGAGCACCAGCTCCTGCTTCTCGAGCGGCTGGGTGGCATCGACCAGGAGGACGGCCACCCGGCAGCCGCGAATGGCCTTGAGGCTGGCCGAGGCGGTGAGCCGCTCGAGGTTCTCGCTGATTCGGGCCTTGCGCCGGAGTCCGGCCGTGTCGACCAGCCGGATGTGACGTCCGCGCCACTCCCAGTCGATAGCGACGGCATCGCGGGTCAGGCCCGGCTCGGGCCCGGTCAGCTGTCGCTCGTCGCCGAGCAGGCGGTTGACCAGCGACGACTTGCCGACATTGGGACGGCCGATGATGGCGAGGCTGATCGGCCCGTCGTCGAGCGCCTCTGCCGCCTCCGGCTCTTCGACCGCCTCGTCTGCCTGCGCCATCGGCGGAACCACGGCCATCGGCAGACGAGCGCGGATGGCGTCCGCCAGCACGTCCAGACCGATACCGTGCTCGGCCGAAAGGAGAACGGGCTCGCCGAGACCGAGGCCCCACGCGCTTTGCGCCTCCGCCTCGCCGGCACGTGCCTCGCACTTGTTGGCGACGACGATCACCGGTTTCTCCTGGCGGCGCAGGAGCGTGGCGATCTCTTCGTCGAGCGGCGTGATGCCGGACCGCGCATCGATGACGAAAAGCCCGAGCTCGGCAAGCTCGAGGCCCTTCAGCGTCTGGGCGACGAGCCGTTCCGAAAGCTGCTGGTGCATGCCGAGCTCGAGACCGGCGGTATCGACGACGGTGAACTCGAGGTCGAAGAGGCGCGCTGCACCCTCGAGCCGGTCGCGCGTGACCCCCGGCGTGTCGTGCACCAGCGCCCGCCGGCTGCCGGTGAGGCGATTGAACAGAGTCGACTTGCCGACATTCGGTCGGCCGATGATGGCGATGGTCTGGCGCATTGGGACCCGCGCAGGGCGAGCTCACCGATAGGCGAGGAGCTCACCGTTGTTGGTCAGGAGATAGAGTGTGCCGTTGGCCACGATCGGTGGCAACGATACGGGACCGGGGAGGGAGATCCGGCCGAGGACCTCGCCGGTATAGGGCGAGAGCGTCACGGCTTCGCCGGTAGAGCCGGCGAGGATCAGACGGTCGCCGGCGAGGACCGGGCCAGCCCAGAAAATCCGTGTCGATTCCGGGTCGTCCGGATCACCCAGACGTTCCAGAGGCGTTACCCAGCGCACGAGGCCACCCTGGCGGACGAGGCAGACCACCTCGTTCCGGTCGGTCAGGAGATAGATGTAGTCGCCGGCCACCCAGGGTGTGTGCCGCGACGTCACGTCGAGGTTCCAGGTGCGGGCACCGGAAGAGATGTCGAATGAACCCATCTCGCCGCCATTGCCGGCGACGAGCACCCGCCCCTGGTCGATCACCGGGCTGCCGGTGATGTCGCTGATGGCGCCGATCGCCAGTGTCCGGCGCGGGCGCATGACCGTGTCGGACCAGATCGGCCGTCCATCGGCGAGATTGAGAGCGAAGACTTCACCGGATGAGTAGGCGGCGACGGCAACCATGCCATCGGTAGCGGGCGCTGCGCCACCGAGGATCGCGGCCTGCTCGAAGAACCCGGCATGCTGCCAGAGCAGGCTGCCATTCACCGCGTCGAGAACGAACAGTTCGTTGGCGCTGGTCGTCACCAGCAGCCGACCGCCGTATGGGGTAGGCGCGGTGCGAATGGGGGAGAGCAACTGCTGCCGCCAAACCTGGCTACCGTCCGCGGCCGAGAGGGCAATGACCTCACCCCCCGCAGTGGTCACGTAGACCTGGCCGTCGCCATATGCCAGCCCGCCTGAGCGCAACCGATCACTGACATTCATGCCCTCGGGCGTCACCCGCCAGAGGCGTTGGCCGGTATCGCTGGTGAGCGCCGTGATCTGGCCTTCGCTGTCAGCCGCGAAGACGCGCCCGTCGCCCACGACCGGTCGGGCGAGCAGCTGGCTTCCGCCGCCACTGCCGGCACCGATTCCCGCACGCCAAGCCAGCTTGACGTCATCACCGAGGAACAGGTGCTGCATCGCGTGCATGGCATTGCCGCCCGACGTCGGCCAGTCGGCATTATCCTCAGGCGGGGGCAGGACCACCGTCAGATTGGCAACTCGCGGGTCGGCGGCGACGCCGTCGTTGAGGAGCATGACCGAGATGCGATTGCCCGGCAGCGGCGGATCTTCCTCCGCGCCGAACCAGCCTTCGCAGCCGACGAGCAGCATGCCGGCGGCCAGAGCCGGCAGCAGACGGGCAAGCATCATGACGCTTCGTCGCTCTCTGACGAGGCACCTGCTGGCTCGTCGAGCGGCGCGCCGAGTGCAGCGAGAAGCTCACCTGCGCGTTGCCGGATCGGCTCGGGCGCCATGCCGTCAGTGGCCAGCTCGCGCAACAGATCGAGCGACTTGTCCCGGTCACCTGCCTCGAGTGCCGCAAGTGCCAGTAGCTCGCGAGTGGAGTAGCGGAATGCAGACTCGGCATTGCCGTCCGGATCCAGCGATGACCGTACCTCGGCGAGGTCGGTGGCATCGAACCGATGCTGGGCTGCGGCCATTGCCGCCACATCCCGCAATATGGCGTCGATCCCGTCGGAGTCGCCCACGACCTCGAGGCTGGCAACGGCAGTGTCGTCGTCGCCGGCTGCCAACCTCGCCTGCGCCTCGCGCAGCCTCGCGACCGCGGCGGCATCGCCACCCAGGTCAGCGGCCAGTGCCGCGAACTGATCGGCTGCTTCGGTAGGATCGGACCTGAAGGAAGCCTCGGCCGCAGCGAAAGCAGATCCCTGTCGGGTCAGCTGACGCTCCTGCCAGGCGTCCCAGCCGACCTTGCCGGCCGTTCCTGCGATCACTATCACGGCGACGGCGACCACGATCGTGCCGTAGCGCTGCCAGAGCCGGGCAGCGCGTTCGCGCTGGAGCTCCTCGTCGACTTCCCGAATAAAGCCGTCAGACTGCAAGGTCGCTCGTCCAGTTGGTTGAGAGGTAGATCGGCCACGAGCAGGCTGCTTGAGCAATGAGCCGGGTGCCGGGGAGCGCGAAAGCTACGCAGCGAGTGCGCTCTTTGCAAGCCCTGCCCGGCTCGTCACAGCTTCGCCCGTGGGGTAGCGGTGCGATAGTGGTGCAGTCGAGCGCGCGCGGAACTCTGAAACCGCTGGTGGAGGTGGCAATGCCGAGGTTGTTCGTGGCGCTTGCAATGCCCGAGGAAGTCGCGGAAGCGCTCGACCACTTGTGTTCGGGCCTGCCGGACGCGCGCTGGACCACGATCGACGACTTCCATCTGACCATCCGCTTCATCGGCGAGGTTGACCACAGCACCTTCTACGAGCTGGGGGAGATGCTGGCCGGGATCACGCTGCCGCCGTTCGAGCTCGAGCTCGCCGGGATAGGCCAGTTCCCGCCGCGCGGTGCCTTGCGGCAGCTATGGGCAGGATTGGTCCCCAACGAGGGTTTGGAGCGTCTGCGGCGGCAGGTCGAGCGTTGCGTGCTTGAGGTCGGCATCCCTCCGGAGCGCCGCAAGTTCCAGCCCCACGTGACGCTGGCGCGCTTTCGTCAGCCACCTCCGCCGACACGTCTCGCGGCCTTTCTGCAGTCTCGTTCCCTGCTCCGCCTGCCGCCATTCCCGGTAAACCGGTTCGGGCTCTACTCGTCGCATCTGCGGCGTGATGGTGCCGAGCATATACTGGAAGCCGATTACGACTTCGTTGCCGGCGTCATGGAGCGGGGCTGACATTCAGGCTTTCCACACTCAGGCCGGGTCGCTCATTCCCACTCGATGGTGCCTGGCGGCTTGCTCGTAATATCGTAGGTTACGCGATTGATGCCCTTCACCTCGTTGACGATCCGGGTTGCCACCCGGCCGAGGAATGCGGGATCGAAGGGATAGACGTCGGCGGTCATGCCGTCGGTCGAGGTAACGGCACGAAGGGCCGCGACCCATTCATAGGTGCGTCCGTCACCCATTACCCCGACCGTACGAACCGGGAGCAGCACGGCGAAAGCCTGCCAGATCTCGTCATACAGACCGTCCCGCCGAATCTCATGGAGGAAGATAGCATCCGCCTCCTGCAGCACTGCGACGCGTTCCCTCGTTACCTCACCCAGGATTCGCACCGCGAGGCCGGGGCCGGGAAACGGGTGACGGCCGACGAAGGTCGAAGGCAGCCCGAGCTCGCGGCCGAGGTTGCGCACCTCGTCCTTGAAGAGCTCGCGCAAGGGCTCGACCAGCTTCAGCCGCATCCGCTCCGGGAGGCCGCCGACATTGTGATGCGACTTGATCGTGACGCTTGGCCCTTTGAACGACACACTCTCGATCACATCGGGATAGAGCGTGCCCTGCGCGAGGAAATCGGCCCCCCCGAGGCCGGCAGCCTCGGCCTCGAAGACATCGATGAAGGTGCCGCCGATCGTCTTGCGCTTGATTTCGGGATCGGTGACGCCTCCCAGCGCGTCGAGGAACGTCCGGCCGGCATCGACATGGATGAGCGGGATGTTGAAGTGGCCGCGGAAGAGCTCGACCACTTCGGCCGCCTCGTTCTTGCGCAAGAGACCGGTGTCGACGAAGACGCAGGTCAGCTGTTCACCTACGGCCTCGTGCACGAGGAGCGCCGTGACTGCCGAGTCGACGCCGCCGGAAAGCCCGCAGATGACCCGGCCAGCGCCCACCTGCTCGCGGATCCGAGCGACCGCCTCGTGCCGGTAGGCCGCCATGGACCAGTCGCCTTCGAGGCCAGCGATCGTCCGACAAAAGTTGGCCAGAAGGCCTTCGCCGATGGTCGTGTGCACGACCTCGGGGTGGAACTGGACCCCGTAGAAGCGTCGCTGCTCGTCGGCGACGGCGGCAAACGGTGAACCGGTGCTGCTGGCGAGCGGACGAAAGCCGGGTGGCAGCGAGGTGACCTTGTCGCCGTGGCTCATCCAGACGGGCGCCCGGTCACCGACCTGCATCACACCTTCAAAAAGCGGGGAGGCCGCATCCAGGTGGAGGTCGGCACGACCGAACTCGCGTGTCGTGCCTGGTTCGACGCTGCCTCCCAGCTGGGCGCACATCGCCTGCTCGCCGTAGCAGATGCCGAGCACCGGCACGCCCATCTCGAACACAGCGGCCGGTGCGCGGGGGCTGATGGTCTCGGTTGTCGACGCAGGGCCCCCCGACAGGATGATGGCCTTCGGGGCGAAGGCGACGACCTCGTCCGAAGTGAGGGTGCAGGGATGAATTTCGCAGTATACCCTCAGCTCCCGCAATCGTCTGGCGATGAGCTGGGTGAACTGCGAACCGAAGTCGAGGATCAGGACACGCTCGTGCATGGGGCTCGCTTAGCCGAAAGGGCACGGGCACTCCAGTGGCAACACTGTTGGCGCCGGACCGGCTTGTGCTATATGCCCCTGCCATTCGGCGGCGGTGCGGACCGGAATCGGCACGGCGCCGGGGCCGCGCGGGCGTGGTGGAACTGGTAGACACGCAGGATTTAGGTTCCTGTGGCGCGAGCCGTGGGGGTTCAAGTCCCTCCGCCCGCACCAGCGAGATTCCAGGTGAGCGAGTGAGCGGGGACGCCGTCCCGGAATGGTCGGCGAGGCCGCTGGTAGTGTTGACGGATACGATCGAGCGAAAGCGAGAGCGATGCAGGTTACCGAAGTTGCGGCCGATGGTCTCAAACGTGAGTACAAGGTCGTCGTTGCGGCGAGTGAGATCCAGGGCAAGGTCGACGAGCGGCTGAAGAAGCTCGCGAAGACGGTGCGTATCCCGGGCTTTCGTCCGGGCAAGGCGCCGCTGACGCTGCTCAAGAAGCAGTATGGCCGCTCGGTGATGGGCGAGGTGCTCGAGCAGACGGTCGACGAGGGCTCAAGGCAGGCGATCGAGGACCATAAGCTGAAGCCGGCGCTGCGGCCGAAGATCGAGGTGACGAGCTTCGACGACGGTGCCGATCTGGAGTTCAAGCTCGACCTCGAAGTGCTGCCCGACGTGCCCGAGGTGGATGTCAAGGCGATCACCCTTACTCGCGAGGTCGTGGAGATCGACGAGGAGCGCGTCACTCAGGCGATCGACAACCTCGCCAAGGCGCGCCGTCGCTTCGAGCCCTTGGCCGAGCCGCGAGCGGTGGCTGATGGCGACCAGGTGACGCTCGATTTCAAGGGGTCGATCGACGGCGAGGAGTTTGAGGGTGGCAGCGCCGAGGGCTTCGAGCTGGTCATCGGCAGCAACAGCATGATCCCGGGCTTCGAGGCTGGTCTTATCGGCAAGGAAGTCGACACCACCTCGACGATCGAGGCGATCTTTCCGGACGACTACGGTCGCGACGACCTGCAGGGCAAGACAGCCCAGTTCGAGGTGACGATCCGCGAGATCAAGGCTGCGGCACCGGTGACCGTCGATGACGACTTCGCGAAGGAGCTCGGCACCGAGGGGCTCGACGACCTGAAGACCAAGGTCAAGGGCCGCCTGGCGGATGACTATCGCGGCATCGGCCGGAGCAAGGTCAAGCGCGCATTGCTCGACGATCTGGCCGAGCGCTGCCGCTTCGATGTGCCGCAAGGGATGGTGGACCTCGAGTTTGATTCGATCTGGCGTCAGCTCGAGGAGGAGATGAAGCGCACGGAGAGCACCTTCGAGAGCATGGAGCAGAGCGAGGAGGAGCTTCGGGCGGAATACCGGAACATTGCCGAACGCCGGGTCCGCCTCGGGCTGGTGCTTTCCGACATTGGGCTGAAGAACGAGGTGAAGGTCGAGGGAGCCGAGCTGCAGCAGGCGGTGATCGAGCAGGCGCGTCGCTATCCGGGGCAGGAAAAGCAGGTCTTCGAGTACTTCCGCGATACGCCTGCGGCGCTCGAGCAGCTGCGTGCGCCGATCTTCGAGGACAAGGTCGTCGATTTCCTGCTCGAGCTGGCACAGGTCACCGATGTGCCGGTGTCGATCGAGGAGCTCATGAAGGATCCTGACGCCGACGCCGAGGACACGCCGGCGGGCCCGGACGCGTCGCCCACATGATGCGGCCAGCCGCGTCGCCGCTCCAATCTGCAGGTGAGACGATGGATCCGATCATAAGTCAGTTGGTGCCGTTGGTGGTCGAGCAGACCAGCCGCGGCGAACGTGCCTACGACATCTACTCGCGGATGTTGAAGGAACGCATTATCTTCGTGACCGGGCCGATCGAAGACTACATGGCAAGCCTGATCAGCGCGCAGCTGCTGTTCTGCGAGGCCGACAACCCGGAAAAGGACGTCGCGCTCTACATCAACTCGCCGGGCGGTCTCGTCACAGCCGGGCTGGCGGTCTACGATACGATGCAATACATCCGCTGTGACGTGGTGACGCTCTGCATCGGTCAGGCAGCGAGCATGGGGTCGCTGCTGCTTGCCGCAGGCGCGAAGGGCAAACGGTTCTGCCTGCCGAATGCCCGGGTCATGACGCACCAGCCTTCCGGCGGCTTTCAGGGCCAGGCTGCCGACATCGAGATACACGCTCGCGAGATCCTGAACGTCAAGCGGCGCCTCAATGCGATCTACATGAACCACACGGGGCGGACGATGGACGAGATCGAGGCCAAGCTCGATCGCGACACGTTCATGAGCGCGGAGGAAGCCAAGGAGTTCGGCATCGTCGACGATGTGGTGGTGCAGCGACCGCGGGCGCTTGCCGAGAAGTAGGCGCGCTCTTGGTCTACCTGCATCCATCGAACGGCCCGCCCGCCTACCTCCGGTAGAGCGATGGATGTGCCACGACGAAGCTTGCAAGAGCGGGCAGCGCGTGGTTCAGTGCCGTCGGCGAGGTGCGGTCGCGAACTCGGTCTCGAGGGGCAGCCAGGATCTCAACGAGCCAGCCATGGTGCCAGGTAGTGGTGCGGTTGTCGCAGGTCGTCTGCCGCCGTTCCGAAGCGGATGAAAAGCGACTGAGGTCGAAGTCTCGATGAGCAAGTCCAGTGGCGACTCGAAGAACACCCTCTACTGCTCGTTCTGCGGTAAGAGCCAGCATGAGGTCCGCAAACTCATCGCGGGTCCGACGGTGTTCATCTGCGACGAGTGCGTCGAACTTTGCATGGACATCATCCGCGAGGAGAACAAGAGCGCCATTGCGAAAAGCCGGGCAGGGGTGCCGACACCGGCGGAGATAAATGACGTCCTCGACGACTATGTGATCGGCCAGGACCACGCTAAGCGCGTGCTGTCGGTTGCCGTCCACAATCATTACAAGCGCTTGGCCCACGGGTCGAAGGGCGGTGAGGTCGAGCTGGCGAAGTCGAACATCCTGCTGATCGGTCCGACCGGCTGCGGCAAGACCCTGCTCGCCCAGACGCTCGCCCGGACTTTGGATGTGCCATTCACCATGGCGGATGCGACAACCCTCACGGAGGCCGGCTATGTCGGCGAGGATGTCGAGAACATCATCCTGAAGCTGCTCCAGGCAGCCGACTACAATGTGGAGCGGGCGCAGCGCGGCATCGTCTACATCGACGAGGTCGACAAGATCAGCCGCAAGTC
>CAZGUW010000140.1:0-12167 GCA_964528705.1 uncultured Geminicoccaceae bacterium | reverse complement strand
GTGGACGGTGTAGCCCTTCGCCAGCATGAGCTCGGCGTGGTAGGCGCCGTCCTGGCCGGTGATGCCGGTGATGAGGGCGACTTTTTGGGGGGCTACCGCGCGCTGCGCTACTTGAGCCCGGGGCGCGGCTTGAGCCCGGGGCGCGGCTTGAGCCGTTTGGTCGGCCATGCCGTCACCTGCTTCGCTTCGTTCATCAGAAGTTCCCGAAAGTACGGGATGGTGCGCTTGAGGCCCTCCTCGAGGGGGATGGCGGGCTGCCAGTCGAGCAGCTGCCTGGCGAGGGTGATGTCGGGCTGGCGCTGCATGGGGTCGTCCTCGGGAAGCGGCTCGTTGACGAGCGTCGAGCGGGAGCCGGTGAGGTGGAGGATCTGCTCGGCGAGCCGGCGGATGGTGAACTCGCCGGGATTGCCGAGATTGACGGGGCCGGTGACGTCGTCGTCCGTTGCCATCAGGCGGATCAGGCCTTCGACCAGGTCGTCGACGAAGCAGAAGGAGCGGGTCTGGCGGCCGTCGCCGTAGAGGGTGATGGGCTGGCCTCGGAGCGCCTGGACGATGAAGTTGGAGACGACACGGCCGTCGTTCGGGTGCATGCGGGGGCCGTAGGTGTTGAAGATGCGGGCGACCTTGATCTTCAGACCGTGCTGGCGGCGGTAGTCGAAGAAAAGCGTCTCGGCACAGCGCTTGCCCTCGTCGTAGCAGGCGCGCGGACCGATCGGGTTGACGTTGCCGCGGTAGGTCTCGGGCTGCGGATGGATGTCGGGGTCGCCATAGACCTCGGAGGTCGAGGCCTGGAGGATCTTCGCTCCGGTCCGCTTGGCGAGGCCCAGCATGTTGATGGCGCCGATGACCGAGACCTTGGTCGTCTGGACGGGGTCGCGCTGGTAGTGGATCGGCGAGGCCGGGCAGGCGAGGTTGTAGATGGCGTCGATCTCGACATAGAGCGGGAAGGTGATGTCGTGGCGCATCAGCTCGAAGCGCGGGTTGCCGAGCAGATGCGCCACATTGGCCCGGCGGCCGGTGAAGTGGTTGTCGACGGCCAGCACCTCGTGGCCGGCGGCGAGCAGGCGCTCGCAGAGGTGGCTGCCGACGAAGCCGGCACCGCCGGTGACGAGAATGCGCTGGCTGTCGAAGGTCATTCGGCGGCCTTGCATGGCTGGGGCAGCGGCGCTGCCCGGGCGGTGACGAGGATGCGCTGGCGGTCGAGGGTCATTCGGCGGCCCCCATGGCTTCCGGCACGAGGGCGGCCCTCGCGGTATCGATGGCGGAAGGATCGCGCCGCTCGCCGAAGAGCATC
Organism: uncultured Geminicoccaceae bacterium; assembly: GCA_964528705.1. Taxonomy (GTDB): domain Bacteria; phylum Pseudomonadota; class Alphaproteobacteria; order Geminicoccales; family Geminicoccaceae; genus SLRI01. The sequence continues at coordinate 10,873 of CAZGUW010000140.1, read as the reverse complement.
ATGGCGATGGTGCGGCCGACGATGCGCAGATCGAGGGCGAGGCTGGCGTTGTCGGCGTACCAGAGGTCGAGGGCCAGCTTCTCGTCGGCGTCGAGCTTTTGGCCGCCATTGACCTGGGCCCAGCCGGTGATGCCGGGACGCGCCCGCGAGCGGGCCCGGCCCTGGTCGGCCATGGCGTCGAGGTCGGCGGCGACGAGGGGGCGCGGGCCGATGATCGCCATGTCGCCGATCAGCACGTTCCAGAGCTGCGGCAGCTCGTCGAGGCGGGTGCGGCGGAGCAGGCGGCCGACGAAGGGCGTGCGCTCGGCGTCGGAAAGGCGGCGGCCGCCGGGCGCCAGCGGGTCCTTCATGGTGCGCAGCTTGTAGAGGCGAAACGGACGGCGGTGCAGGCCGGGGCGGATCTGCACGAACATGACGGGGCGCTGGATGAAGAGCGCCACGGCGACGGCGGAGGCGAGCAGGAGGGGAGCCAGGACGACCAGCACGGTGCCGGAGAGAGCGATGTCGAAGAGGCGCTTGAGGCGGGGATAGACCGCTTCGGGGACAGCGTCCGCCAAGGTTGCCTCCGGCGCGGCGCCCAGAGCGGTCAGCGGGGCGTCGGCGCGAAAGCGCATGAGGTCCGGCAGCTGCTCGACGGGGATGCCCTGGGCCTCGGCCCGGCTCATGACGCGATAGACAGCGTCGCGGCCGAGCTCGTGATGCGGGCGGGTGACGACGACGCGATCCGGGGTCATGCCCTGGACGCGCAGTGTGGCGAGCACGGCGTCGAAGTCGGCGAGCCCGCCCAGGACCGGCACGCCGGCGATGCTGCGGTGGCGAGTGACCTTGTCGCAGATGATGCCGGCGATGTCGTAGGAGCGGTCGGGCTGATGCTGGAGCATCTGGATGAAGAGGGCGGCACCGTCACCGGAGCCGACGAGGAGCAGCGGCTGGCGGGCCGGGCTGGCGGCACCGCGGCTGCCGTACCGGCACAACTCGCCATAAAGGATGCGGGCGCCGAGGAGCAGGAACATGGCGACGAGGAAGTGAATGGGCGGGGCCGAGCGCGGCATGTGCTGCAGCCGGTCGACGACGAACTGGGCGAGATAGAAGAGAAGGATGGCAAGCAGAGCCAGCTGGGCGAGGCGGACGATCTCGGCAATGCCCATGTAGCGCCAGACGGCGCGGTAGCTGCCGAGCAGGACGCTCGCCGTGACGGCGGCCAGCGCCAGGAGCGGCAGGGCGGCCAGGACCTCGGCGAGGCGGTCGCCGGCAGGCAGCCGGTTCTCGCGCAGAAGCAGGGAGAGCGGCAACGCCAGGGAAATCGCCACCGTATCGATCAGAACGACCAGCACCTGACGGCTGACCGGGTAGCGTGCGAAAAAAGCAGCCGGCAATATTCGCTCCCCTCAGAGCCCACACGATGCCTGGTTGTTGCCGAGCACTGATTATGCCCCAACGGATAACAGAGAAATGATGCTATGCAACAGACAATGTGGATGAACTGGAGGCACCAATTCTCAATCCGAGGTTATAGCGGGTTATAGCGCGCGGATGGACCCGGCGGGCCAGTCCCGAACGGCTGACATGCTAGTCGACGTAGTACTTCTTGTAGTTACCATAGTACGACCCGACCCCGGCGTAGCCGTACTGCGCCTGGCGCTTGACGTCGACCTGGGCGAGCACGGCGCCGGCAACTTTGGCGGCGACGGCGTCGAGCTCGCGCAGGGCATTGGCGGCCTTGTCGGCCGGGGTCTCCTGCCAGCGCACGAGCAGCACGCTGGCATCGACCAGCGCACTCGTGGTCTTCGGGTCGGTGACCAGGAGCAGGGGCGGGCTGTCGACGACCACATGGTCGAAGCGCTCGCGCATGTCATCCAGGAGCTGCCTGAGACGCTGCGAGCCGATCAGCACCGAGGGATCGGGGGTCTGGCGGCGCACCGGCAGAACCGCCATGCCGAAGTCGGTCGTGTAGATGACGTCCTCGAGTGCCGCGTCGCCGAGCATGTAGTCGACGAGGCAATGCTCGACCTCGAGACCGAGCTCGCGCGCGACCGAGGGGTGATGGAGGTCGAGATCAATCAGCAGCGTCTGCTGCCCCGACCGGGCGAGCAGGGTGGCAAGGCTCGTGGCGAAGGTGGTCTTGCCCTCGCCCGGGATCGCCGAGGTGACCTGGATGACGCGGGGCGGATCGTCGACATTGCTCATGCGCAGGTAGGTGCCGACCGAGCGGATCGATTCGGCGTAAGCCGAGCGCGGCTTGTCGACGAGATAGAGGTGCGGCTTCTTTCCCTTGCCGGTGATCGCCTTGAGGTGCGGAACCTGGCCGAGGCAGGGCAGGCCGAGCTGGCGCTCGAGCTCGCCGCCGCTTCTGAGGCCGCGATCGAGAGTCTCGCGCAGCCACGCGAGACCGACGCCGGCGGCGCCCGAGACGACGAAGCCGATCGCCAGGAAGAACTCGAGGCCGCGGGAGCTCGGCGATTGCGGGGCCTCCGCGCGGGCGATGATGCGGGCATCGGCCTCGATCACCTGGCGCTGCTCGCGGGTCTCGGTGAAACGTGCCAGGAACGAATTGTAGAGGTTGCGGAGCGCCTCGGCCTCGCGCTCGCGCTCGCGCAGGCCGACCTCGGCCTGGCTCAGGCGGACATTGTCCTGGGTGGCGCGGTCCATCTCCTCCTGGATCGCCGCGGCGCGGGCGTTCAGACGCGAGAGATCGTTCTCCTTGCGGGCGACATAGCGGTCGGCTTCGGCGCCGATCTGGCTGACGATCGACTGGAGATCGGCCCTCAGCGAGACGACCTGCGGGTGCCGCTCACCAAAGGTGCTGAGCAGCTCGACCTCCCGCCGCTTGAGCCGGATGTGCTCCTGCAGGAGGGCGGCGACGAGGGGTGAATTGAGGATCTCGCCGACCGATTCCAGGGTGCTGCCGCCACGCAGGCTCCTGATGTAGCGGATGCGCCCCTCCATGTCCTCGCGCTCGGCGCGAACCTGGATGAGCTCGGTGGAGAGCTGCGAGAGCTCCTGCTCGGAGAGCGAGCGACCCGCGGTCTCGATCAGCCGGTTCTCGGCGCGGTATTGCTTGATCCCCTCCTCGGCCTGCCGGAGCTGCTCCTCGAGCTCGACGAGGCGGGTCTCGAGATAGGAGGCGGCGCGGGTGGTGCCGCCGACCTTCTGCGCCAGCTGCCGCTCGATATAGGCGTCGGCGAAGGCATTGGCGACACGCGCCGCTTCCGCGGGGTGTCCGGCCGTGAAGCCGATCGAGAGAACGAGCGAGCGGCCGCTCTGGCGAACCTCGAGCCCCCGGTCGAGGTAGCCGAGGGCGGCGCGCCGGGCCTGGTCGGCACGGTCGACCATCTCGAGCTGCACAACTTCGGAGGCGAGCCCGGTGGCGACCAGTACACCGCTCGGCAGGAGATCGAGCATGTGATGGAACGGTGCCAGGACGGGATTGAGCTCCGTGCCATCCTGCTCGGCTGCGGCGATTTCCTGCGTCATACGCTCTTCGAGCAGGAGACGGTCCATCACCGCATAGGCGACGTCGGGCGATCGGGCGACCCGGATCTGGGTCTCCAGGGTGGTTGAATCGGCACCGATGGCGCCGGTCTCAGGGTCGAGGCCGAAGGCGCGCGTATCGGTCGGATCGATGACGATCTCGGCAGTGGCCGTGTAGAGCGTCGGCCGCTGCATGCCGTACATCGCGGCGAGCACCGTGCCGATGACCGTGATGGTGGCGATCAGCCAGAAATGCCGGCGGGCAAAATGCCATGCCCACTTCACCGGCGAAAGTTCGTCGTCCCGATAAGACGAGCCATAGGGATAGGCACCGGGCTGAGCGACCGATGTCGGATTCTCCGCCGCTGCTACTTTCGGAACGTCTTCAACCTGGCGGTTCATTATGCTCCTCGCGACACAACTATTACGCTCCCCAGCCGATCGACATGATGCCCAACCCGTTCTTTAGGCGAGGTTGCGCTGGCTTGGAAAGGGACAATTGTTGCGGTTGGATGAACTTAGCCAAGGTGACCGACAGTTCGGGCATGCGCCCAATGGGGCTGTCTCGGGCTCCGGTTGCCGCTAGAAGGACATTGCCGCCGGCGGCGATGGGCCGCAGGCGGGACGTTGCCGCCGCGAGGAGCCTGATGACCCTTCCCCCCCTGTTCATCGATTGCCCACCCTTTCTCGACGAGCTGCGCCGGGCGGAGCTCGGCCATCTGGTGCCGGATCTCGAGGTGCATGTCGGTGATCCCGATCCTGCGACGCGCGGCAAGCTGCTCGAGGGCCGGGCCATCGTCATGAACGATCACTCGCAGTTCGACCGGGCGCTCATGGCTGCCTGCCCCGCGCTGAAGGCAATCGTCTTTCTCGGCACCGGGGCGGCGAGCTTCGTCGACCTGGCGGCTGCCGCCGACCTCGGCATCACGGTGCGAAACTACAAGGGCTATGGTGACAGGAGTGTTGCAGAGCACACCATCGCCATGCTCTTCGCCGCGGTCAGGCGCATCGCCGAGATGGACCGGGCGGTGCGAGCCGGCGGGTTCGAGCCGATCGACAGCTTCGAGGTCAAGGGGCGGACGCTCGGCCTCATCGGCACGGGCGGCATCGGCGGGGAGGTGGCGAGGATGGCCGCCGGCCTCGGGATGCAGGTGCTCGCCTGGAACCGCAGCGGCGTCGATCCGGCTTTGCCGGCGGAAGCGGTCGAGCTGGACGACCTTTTGGCGCGGGCGGACATCGTCTCCCTGCATCTGGCGCTCAACGAGGAGACGCGGGGCTTTCTCGATGCGGCACGGATCGGCCGCCTGAAGCCGGGTGCGATCCTCGTCAACACGGCGCGCGGCGCCATCCTCGACGAGGCGGCGCTGATCGAGGCGCTGCGGGCGGGGCGGCTGCGGCATGCCGCCCTCGACGTCTTCGTCGAGGAGCCGTTGCCGGCGGGTCACGCGCTGCTGGGCCTCGACAACGTGACGCTCACCCCGCATGCCGGGTTCATGACCCGCGAGGCCTCGGTCAATCTCGTGCGCATGGCGCTCGAGCTGGTCGAGGAGGAGCGGGCGAAGCTCTGAGCCCGCTGCCGGGCAGGAAAATGGGAGATCGGGCCATGCCGGTGGCGCTGGTGACGGGCGCGCGGCGGGGCATCGGGCGGGAGGTGGCGCGGCACCTCGCCCGGAGTGGCTTCGACGTGGCGGTCAACGACGTGGTGGCGGATGCGGACGGCGAGGCGGTCGTCACCGAGATCGAGGCCATGGGCCGGCGGGCGGTGCTCGTTCCGGCCGATATCGCCAGGCTCGACGAACACGCGAAGCTGCTCGACCGGATCGAGAGCGAGCTCGGCCCCCTCAACTGCCTCGTCAACAATGCCGGAGTATCGGCCCTCGTCCGGGGCGACCTCCTGGAGGTCGGCGAAGAGAGCTTCGACCGCTGCCTCGGTATCAACCTCAAGGGCACGTTCTTTCTGACCCAGGCGGTGGCCAGGCGCATGGTGCGACAGCCGGTCGAGAGACACAGATCGATCGTCACCATCTCGTCGATCAGTGCCGAGGTCGTCTCGACCAGCCGGGGCGAGTACTGCATATCCAAGGCCGGGCTGGCCATGCTGACGAAGCTCTTCGCGCTGCGCCTGGCCGAGGAGGGCATTGGCGTCTACGAGGTGCGGCCAGGCATCATCCGCACGCCGATGACCGAGCCCTCGGCCGAGCGGCTGGACCGGCTCATCGAGGATGGCTACACGCCGATCCGCCGTTGGGGCGAGCCCCTGGACGTGGCGGAGGCGGTGGCGACTCTGGCAGAAGGGCGCCTGCCCTTCACTGTCGGCCAGGTGATCACAGTGGACGGCGGGCTGACCTTCCGGACGCTCTGATTGGGGCGGCTGCCGGCCTTCGGCCTGCTCGAGCCGCCGGTCAGGCCCAGTTGACGTAGACGGTCTTCTTCCTGAGGTAGCCCTCGATGCCGTACTTGCCGTCCTCGCCGCCGAGGCCGCTGTCGCCGTAGCCGGCGTGGTGGGCGTGGACCGCGTCGGCACCCGGCCGGTTGACGTAGATCTCGCCGAAGTTCAGCTCACGCACGAGCCGCATCAGCCGCCTGACGTCGCGGGTGAAGACATAGGCGGAGAGGCCGTAGCGCGTGTCGTTGGCGAGCTTCAGCGCCTCGTCGAAGCTGGCGACCCGCATCACCGGGACGACCGGGCCGAAGATCTCCTGCCGCATCACGTCCATGGAGTGGTCGACGCCGGTCAAGACGGTCGGAGCGTACCAGTGACCACGCGCGAAGCGGCCATCGCTCAACCGGTGGCCGCCCGCCAGGACCTCCGCCCCCGCCTGTTTGGCGGCCGCCACCATGGCCTCGACCTTGGCGAGCTCCGTACCGCTGAACTTGGGGCCGACATCAACCGCATCGAACGGGTCGCCCACCTTCAGCCGGCTGACCCGATCGAGGAAGCGCTCCATGAAGCGGTCGGCTATGGAATCCACCACGTACATGCGCTCGTTGCAGATGCAGATCTGGCCGCAGTTCTCGAAGCGCGACGCGACGGCGGCATCGACGGCACGGTCGAGATCGGCGTCCTCGGCAACGATGAAGGGTGCCTTGCCGCCGAGCTCGAGGCGGAGAACCTTGAGGCCGTCTGCCGCAGCGGCAAAGACCTCCCTGCCCGCCCGGACGCTGCCCGTCAGCGTGACGAGGGCGGTCCCGGGGTGTCGCACCAGCGCCTCGCCGAGCTCCCTGCCCGTGCCGGTCACGACGTTGACGACACCCTTCGGCAGGCCGGCCTCGATGGCGAGGGCGGCGATGTGCAGGGCCGAGAGCGGCGTGCCCTCGTGCGGCTTGACGACGACCGTGTTGCCGGTGACCAGGGCGGGCCCGAGCTTTCGCGTGGTGAGCGCCAGTGGATAGTTCCAGGCGGTCAACGCCAGCACCACGCCATGGGCGGCGCGCTGGATCCAGACCTGCTCGTCCGGCTCGTCCGAGGGCAGAATGTCGCCGGCGAGCCGTCGCGCCTCCTCGGCGGCGTAGGTGAGATAGAGCGCGGTACCCTCGACCTCCCCCCGCGCCTCGGCGATGGGCTTGCCCTGCTCCATGGTGACGAGGCGGGCGAGCGCTTCCGCATCACGCTCGACCAGGGCGGCGAGCCGGCGCAGGTGATCGGCGCGGCGGATCGGCGGCAGGGCCTCCCAGGCGGGCTGGGCACGGGCTGCGGCCTCGACCGCGAGGGCCGCCTCCGAGGCACCGCCGGCGGGAACCGTCGCGAAGATCTCGCCCGTGGCAGGGTTCTCGACCTCGATCCTTTCGGCGCCGTCGAGCCAGTCGCCGTCGACGCAATGGCGATAGTGCTTCAGGCCGTTCTTCTCGGTGAGCATGCGCTGGGCTCCGGTCAGCCGGTATAGCCGAAATAGCGGGGCAGGAAGAGGATCACGTCGGGGAGCATGGTCATCAGCAGGAGGGCCGCCAGGAGGGCGCCGATGAAGGGCCAGATCTCGCGCAGCATGGCCTGCAGGCGTACGCCGCTGACGCCACTGATGAGGAAAAGCATCTGCCCGTAGGGCGGGGTGATGAGCCCGATCATCATGTTGACGACGACGACCACGCCGAAATGGACGGTGTCGATGCCGAGCGCCCTGACCGACGGCATGACGATCGGCACCACGATCAACAGCATCAGCAGCGTGTCGAGGAAACAGCCGAGCAGCAGGAAGAGCAGGTTGATGACCAGGAGAAAGGCGAGCGGCGAGAGGCCCAGCGCCGCGATCCAGTTGGCAACATGCTCGGCGACGCCCTCGGCGGCGACCACGTAATTAAAGAAGAGAGCGCCGATGATGGTGACGGCGACGATCGCCGTGGCCCGCGACGAGCGCACCAACACGCCGAAAAGCTCCTTCGGCGACAGCGCACGATAGAGGCCGGCAGCCAGCAGCAGCGCGTAGCCGGCGGCGACGGCGGCGGCCTCGGTCGGGGTGACGGCCCCCGAGTAGATGCCGCCGAGGAGGATCACCGGCAGCATCAGGGTCGGCAGCGCCTCGCGCACGGTGCCGACGATCTCGTTCCGCGGAATCGGCGGCTCGGTCGGGAAGTTTCGGCGCGTCGCCATGACGTGGATCAGGATCATGAGCGAGCCCGCCATCATCAGGCCCGGGACGATGCCGGCCATGAAGAGATAGCCGATCGAGGTGTCGGCCACGACCGCATAGAGCACCATCGGGATCGAGGGCGGAATGATCGGTCCGATGGTGGCCGACGCCGCGGTGACCGCCCCGGCGAAGCCCGGCGTGTAACGGTTCTCCTTCGTCATCAGACTGATCATCAGCTTGCCCGGACCGGCCGCGTCGGCAAGCGCACTGCCACTCATGCCGGAAAAGATGACGCTGAGCACCACGTTGACGTGGGCGAGGCCACCACGGAACCGGCCGACCAGGAGCGTGGTGAACTTGAGCAGGCGATCGCTGATCGCCGGATAGTTCATGATCTCGGCGGCGAAGATGAACATCGGCACGGCGAGCAGGACGAAGCTCTTGAAGAGGCCGTTCAGGCCCTGGGTCGCGACCAGACCCATGTCACCGCCATGCACCCAGAGATAGAGAAAGCCCGTGGCGATCATGGCGTGGCCGATCGGCACGCCGATGGCGGCACCCGCGAAGAACGCGGCGAACATCAGGACGGCCGCCAGGCTCATTCAGAGCTCGCGTTCGTAGTCGGCGCGGCTCAGCCGCCAGAGCCGGATCAGGCCGAGGACAACGGTCACGACGAGGAAGAAAACGAAAACGGAAAACACCCGGTCGAACGGGATATGCATGTCGAGAGTCCTCATCCGACCCATGAATAGCACATAATCGACGGTACCGGGCAGGCCGAGCGTGAAGAGGACAACAAGAAAGCCCGTGCAGAGCATCGCGAAGATCCGCCGGATGCCCGGCGGCACCGCCTGGTAGAGGAGGTCGAAGGCGATGTGCTCGCGCTCCTTTACGATCGTGGCGGCAGCGAAGCAGACCACCCAGAGATAGGCGAGCGAGCAAAGCTCCTGCGCCCATACCACCGGGTCGTTGAGGACGTAGCGGGTAAAGATCTGAATGGCGAATGCCGCAAACAGCACGGCGAAGAGGCCGGCGCTGACGATCTCGCAGAAGGTGCGGAGACGGTGCAGCACCGGCCGAAGACCTCCAAAATCAGGCGGCGTTGATCTTCTCGAGCATGCCGTCCGGCCAGTTGGCCGAGAAGTCGGAGTTCAGATACTCGTCGAGAACGTGGTTGCGGAAAGCCTCGATATCGGGCGTGCTCGAGGTCATGCCCTGGCCGACCAGATAGTCCACAGCACCCTTCTCGATCTCGCTCACCGCATTGTTGTTCCAGGTCGCGGCGGCATCGGCCGCGGCCTCGACCTGAGCGCGTTCCTCGTCGGTCAGGCTGTCGATGAAGGGCTTGGAGAAGCCGAAGAAGAGGGTCGAGACAAGGTGGCCGGTCAGCACGAGTTGCTCCGTCACCTCGTAGAACTTGGCCGAAATCATGTCCGACAGGGGCTGCTCGACGGCGTCGACCGTGCCGGTCTTGAGTGCCAGATAGACCTCGTCGAAGGCGATCGGTGTCGGGTTGCCGCCGAGTGCCGCACCGAGGAAGCGCCAGCTCTCGGAACCCGGCACGCGCAGCTTCATACCGGCGAGGTCGGCGGGCGTGTTGACCTCCTTGGGCTCGCGCAGCACGACGTGGCGCTGGCCGTGATACTGCGTCCCGAGAATCTCCACGTCCATCTCACTGGCGACCCTGGCGAAAACCTCCTCGCCAACCTCGCCCGCGAAGATGCGCTCGAGATGGTCACGGTCCTGAATCAGGTAGCCGGCGGTGAAGATCGAGTACTCGGGCAGCTGCTCGGCGATGTCCTGCGGCGAGATCATCGCGGCCTCGAGGTTGCCGCGCTGCATGGCCGGGATTTCCATGCCCTGGCCGAAGAGCGTGGCATTGAAGTGCAGCTCGACGTTGAACGCGCCCGGCGCGTGTTCCTCGAGCTGCTCCTTGAAGACGAAGAGCGACTTGGAGAGCGTCTCCTCGGCACTGCCCGGCGTGCTGATGCGAAGCAGTTTGGGCTCCTGCGCCCGCGCACGACGCAGGGCGAAGGGCGCGACCGCCGCAGCCGCACCCAGTACGAGCGCACGACGCCGGCCGAGAGCGGTCCCGGCGAATGTCTTGATCGTCATTTCTGGTCTCCCTGGGCGTGGCCGGCGATGCTGTGTCTTCTCGCCGGTTCTGACTTGCGGGGATCATTGACAATGGCGATCCGGCTGGTCAAGCAAGGATTCTCCATTGTCAGCACCCGGCCGGGAGGCCGTTCGCCGTCCATGCCCGCCGGATACGCACCCGAACTCATTGCCGCCGCCGCCACGCCTGCCGCACCCGACGGAAGCTGCCTCGGTGCTCTGCATCTCCGCCACCTCGAGGACCTCTTGGCGCGCGGCTGTGACGGGATCGCCCTGTTCGGCACGACCGGCGAGGGGCCGGCCTTCACCACGGCCGAGCGCAGAAAGGGCCTGGAGCGAGCGCTGGATGCCGGCATTGCGCCGGAGCGGCTGGTGGTCGCCGCCATGTCGGCGGCGCCGGGCGACACGCTCGAGCTCTGCCGGCACGCCGCCAACGCCGGGGTGACACGGCTGCTCGTGATGCCGCCCTTCTTCTTTCGCGGTGCTGCGAGCCCGGACGGGCTCCTGCGGTTCTACGGCGATCTGGTCGAGGCGCTGGGTGACGATCAGCTGCGCATTCTGCTGTATCATTTCCCGGACATGAGCGGTGCGGAGATCACGGCCGACCTCGTGCTCGATCTGCGGGGGCGTTTCGGAGCCGTCATCGACGGCGTCAAGGACAGCGCCGGCGACCTCGAAGCGAGCCTCGGCCTGATCCGCGCCTTGCCGGACATGCGCGTGCT
>CAZGUW010000139.1:8507-12321 GCA_964528705.1 uncultured Geminicoccaceae bacterium | reverse complement strand
TGGTAAGGGAGAGGTCGTCAGTTCAATCCTGACCAGCAGCACCATTTCCTGCCTCGAACGGCTCCGGCTGCTGGCCGCAGCGCCCCATTCCTGGCCCGGTGCGTTTCCCGCGACCGCCGCGGGCGGCCCCTAGACGTTCTCGATCAGCTCGTCGACCGCGACCGCGTCGAGCCGCAGGCGCTCGTACTGATGCAGCAGGTACTGCATCGCATCGCTGCTGTAGCAGTCGTCCTTGGCCATGCCCGGCTGGACGCTGCGGCCGGCGAGGTCGAGCGCCATGCGAATGGTGACGTAATGCGGCGTCGGCACGCCGGCGCGGATGCAGAGGGCTGCGAGATGCCGGCGATCGTCGTTGTAGGCGAGCCGGCGCACCCTTGCCGGCTCGAGCTTGGCATGCATGCCGAGCGCCAGCTCGAAGGCCGCGACATCGCCGTCGCGCAGGAGCCCGAGAACCGCGTCATGGTCGAGCGCCCCCGCCTCGAGCCGCTCGCGCAGATGCCGCTCGAGCTTGCGATCGCCATGCTCCTTGGCGGTGAGGCCGATCGACGTGCGCTCGCGCACTGCCTGCATCAGGGTGCGCGCCTGCTCGGGCGGCATGCGCCGGGTCTGGACCAGCTCCCACTCGATCCGGTCGCCGATGGCGCCGACCAGCTGCTCGACCAGCTCGAACGGCAGGGCCGGCCGTCGGACGAGCCGGTCCTGCACCTCGGAATCCTCCGCCCAGTCGGCCATCACCCGACCGAGCGCCTTGGCCGAGAGCTTGGCCCCGGCATTACCGACGACGCGCACCACGACCGGCTGCTGGCCCGAGTCGACCAGGGCGTCGGCGAGCGATTCGGAGATGCGTTCGCGGCCGGCGACGGCCAGCGCGTACTGCATGGCATTGGTGCGGACGATCTCGATCAGCTCCTCGTCCTGGAGCAGCGGACTCTGCTCGAGAATCGGCCGGGCGACCTCGATCCGGTCCCGCGCGAGCTGGCCGACGACCCGGGCCGGCAGCTTGTCGCTGTCGGCGACGGCGACGGCGAGCGCGCGCCGCACCTGCGCCTCGACATCGCCGACCATGAGGCCGAGCAGCGCCGCCACGAGGTCGCGCGGGCTGGACTCCGCGATCTCGTCGTAGTTGTCGCCGAACTTGCGGGCGATCAGCGCCCGGTTGGCCGCCGACGGGTCCTCCTGCAGCGCCACGACGTCCTGGGCGGTCAGGCGCTCCGCCGCCGCGCGGCCCCGTTCCGCGATCGCCATGCGGCGCCTGCTCAAGCCGTCGCCCGGCGCAGCCGCGGCCAGTTCCTGGGTCATGTCTTCCGCCACGTTACTGTCCTTGCCGCCGACGGTACCATCCCGCCCCGTCCGACAGCTTGGCCGATGCCCGCATTCTAGCTATCCCGGGTTAATGAACCGTGTAGCGCCCCTCCCCGAACCCGCCACCGACGCAAGCGAAGCCTCGCGGCCGCAGGTGACCGCCGATATCGGCCGGGGCGTCGTCCGCCTGCTCACCGACCTCGGCATCGCGGCCCTGCCCGAGCTGCCGCTCGCCAATGGGCGCCGGGTCGACGTCATCGGGCTCGGCCGTGACGGCGGCATTCACGTGGTCGAGATCAAGAGCTCGCGCGCGGACTTCATGACCGACCGCAAGTGGCCGGAATATCTGGAGTTCGCCGAGCGTTTCTACTTCGCGGTGACGGTCGGCTTCCCGCTCGACCTCCTGCCCGAGGACGAGGGCCTGATCATCGCCGACCGGTTCGGCGCCGAGCTCGTCCGCCCGGCCCGCCATCGGCCCCTGCCGGCGGCCCGACGCAAGGCCCTGACGCTGCGCTTCGCCCGCCTCGCGGCTCAACGCCTCGTCCTGCCACTCCTCGCCCCCGATGCCGGCGTGCCGCCTCAGCCCTTGCCCGACGACCCCTCGCCGTAGAGCCATTCATCGATGAGGAAGCGGGCGATGCTGTCGGGATTGGGCAGCCGGACCGGCCGCTTCTCCGGGTCGAGCAGCTCGCTGCGATGGACCCAGCGCGCCGCCTCGAGTTCGGCCGGGTCGACCACCGGCGGCGCGAAAGGTGCCGTGGCGCGAAAGCCGAGCATCAGCGATTGCGGAAAGGGCCAGGGCTGCGAGCTGCGATAGCGGATGTCGTCGACCACGAGGCCGACCTCCTCCTCGATCTCGCGGCGCACCGTCTGCTCGAGGCTCTCGCCCGCCTCGACGAAGCCGGCGAGCGTCGAGAACATGCCTTCCGGGAAATGCCGGGAGCGGCCGAGCAGGCAGTGCTCGCCATGGGTGACGAGGCAGATCACCGCGGGATCGGTGCGCGGGAAGGTGTCGAAGCCGCAGGCGTCGCAGCGCCGCGCATGGCCGGCCTGGGTCGTCGTCATCTCGACGCCGCAGGCGCCGCAGAAGCGGTTGCGCAGGCGCCAGTGCGCGAGGGCCCGCGCAAAGGCGAGAAGCCCCGCCTCGACCGCCGGCAGGCCGGCCGTCGCCTGGCGCAGCTCGAGATAGGTGCCGCCGGCGATCTCCTCGCCGCCGAGCTCCACGGCGAAGACCGCCCGGCCCTCGACGAGACCGAGCAGGACCGGGGGCTCGGGGCGGAACGCGGCCAGCGCCGCCGCGTCGACGAAGCAGGCGCGCGGCCCCGCCTCGTCCTCGACAAACATGGGCTTCAGGCCGTGCATGACGAGAAACCGGGTGTCCGGGGCCTTGAGCGCGTCCTCGAGCCAGGCGGCATCGACACGCCGGTGGGCCGCGCGGTCATAGCCGACTGACGAGTAGACGTGGGGTGGCGGGTTGGCCGGTCGTGGCGGCTGCATGCCTCGGTCCTGCATTTCCTGGCTTCGGGCCCCCTGACGGAGCGCTCACTTTTGGGCAATGCGTGCTTGTGCGCCATCGACGGGCCTTGCGCAACCGCCCGGCAGGCTCGATATCTACGAGCGGAAGGCTGGTCGCGGACGATGCACTCGCCAACCCGGTCAGGTCCGGAAGGAAGCAGCCGTAACGAGCTTCGCATCGGGTCGCGCGCCAGTCTTCCACCGGCCCTTCGTCCGCCCCCTTCGTCCACCGGCGCCCCCGGGTGCCGGACCGAAAGCGCCTTCCCGATGGATCTCTTCGCCGGCTCCGCCCAACCGTACCGGGTCCTCGCCCGCACCTACCGGCCGCAGAAGCTGTCGGAGCTGATCGGCCAGGACGCGCTGGTGCGCACGCTGACGAACGCCATGGCCACGGGGCGCGTCGCCCACGCCTTCCTGCTTTCCGGCATCCGCGGCGTCGGCAAGACGACGACGGCCCGGATCATCGCGCGCGGCCTCAACTGCACCGGGCCGGACGGCCAGGGCGGCCCGACGCCGGAGCCCTGCGGCGAGTGCGGCTCCTGCCGCTCGCTCGCCGAGGAGCGACCGCTCGACGTCATCGAGATGGACGCGGCGACCCGCACCGGCATCGACGACATCCGCGAGATCGTCGACGCTGTCCGCTATGCGCCGACCGCCTCGCGCTACAAGATCTACATCATCGACGAGATCCACATGCTCTCCGAGAAGGCCTTCAACGGCCTCCTGAAGACGCTCGAGGAGCCGCCGCCGCACGCCAAGTTCATCTTCGCCACGACCGAGGTCAGGAAGCTGCCGGTCACCGTGCTGTCGCGCTGCCAGCGCTTCGATCTCAAGCGGGTGGAGGCACCGGTGCTCGAGGCGCATCTGGCGCGGATCGCCGGGGTGGAGCAGATCGAGGCCGAGGCCGAAGCACTCGGGCTCATCGCCCGCGCGGCCTAAGGATCGGTGCGCGACTCCCTCTCGCTGCTCGACCAGGCGATCGTGCTGGGCCAGGGCA
>CAZGUW010000139.1:0-8497 GCA_964528705.1 uncultured Geminicoccaceae bacterium | reverse complement strand
CCCGGACGGTGGCCGGGATGCTCGGCTTTGGCGACCGGCAGAAGCTGCTCGACCTCTTCGAGCGGGTCATGGGCGGCGACGCCGGCGGCGTCCTGGACGGTTTTCGCGAGCTCTTCGCGCTCGGCGCCGAGCCCGTGGCCGTCATCGAGGACCTGCTCGAGATCGCGCACTGGGTCAGCTGCCTCGAGGTCGACCGCGACGCCACATCGATCTTCGCCGGCACACCCGAAACGGTGGCCGCCGGGCGGCGCCTCGCCGAGCGGCTCGATCTCGCCGTGCTCGCCCGCGCCTGGCAGGTGCTGCTCAAGGGTGTTGACGAGGTGCGGGGCGCACCGCATGCCGCGACAGCCGCCGAGATGGTCCTGCTGCGGCTCGCCGCCATGGGCAACCTGCCGACCCCGGGCGAGCTGGCCCGCCGGCTCGACGGCGCCGAGGACGCGGGCGATGGGCCACGAGCCGCTACCCCCGCCGCGCCCGCGCGTTCGCCCCTGCCGACACCGCCTCTGGCCCGCGTCGCCCCCCTCCAGCCCTCGCCGCCGACCGCGGGTCCACGGTCGCCGGTGCGCTCCCCGCCACCCGCCGACCGCCGGCCCGAGCGGCCGGAGGCCCGGGGCAGCGAGCCGCGGGATTTCGCCGACCTCGTCCGGCTGCTGAACCGGCATGGCGAACGCCTGCTCGCCGCCGCCCTGCACCAAGGTGCCCATCTCGTCGCCTTCCAGAAGGACCGCCTCGAGCTGCGCCTCGATCCGCATCTGCCGGGTGACCTCGTCGGGCGGCTGAGCGAGGCGCTCTTGCGGCTCACCGGCCGGCGCTGGCTGATCGCCCTCTCGCAGAGCCCCGGCGAGCCCAGCCTCGCCGACCAGGCGGTGACGAACCGCGAGCGGCTGATCCGGGAGCTTGCCGAGCACGAGACGGTGCGCGAGGTGCTGAACGCGTTCCCAGGCGCGCGGATCATCGATATACGCGACCGCATCACGGCGGAAGAACGATTGGACGCCGCCACCTTGGGTGACGACGACGGTTATGGAGACGACGGGCACGAGCTCGCCCATCGCCCGCTCGACGACGACGAGGCGGGCGAGAATGGCGGCCATGGCCATGACGACAGCCGAATGGAGCGTTGATGAAGAATATCCAGAACATGATGAAGCAGGCGCAGCAGCTGCAGACCAAGATGGCCGACATGCAGGCGAAGCTCGCCGAGATCGAGATGACCGGCGAGGCCGGCGCCGGCATGGTCAGCGTCACCCTCAACGGCAAGGGCGAGATGCGCCGGATCAAGATCGACAAGTCGCTGGTCGATCCCGAGGACGTGGAGACGCTCGAGGACCTGGTGGTCGCCGCCACGAACAATGCCAAGCAGCGGGTCGAAGAGCATGTCGCGGGCGAGATGAGCAAGGTGGCCGGCGGCCTGCCGCTGCCGCCCGGGATGAAGCTGCCGTTCTGAGCGGAGTGGATCGAGCGCCATGGCCGCCGCCGACATCGAGCGGCTGATCCGGCTCCTCGGGCGGCTGCCGGGGCTCGGGCCGCGCTCGGCGCGGAAGGCCGGGCTCGCCATGCTGAAGCGGCCGGACGCCCTCCTCAGGCCCCTGCTCGATGCGCTGTCGACCTGCCTCGACCGGGTGCGGGTCTGCGAGGTCTGCGGCAATCTCGACACCGTCGAACCGTGCAGCGTCTGCACCGACCAGACCCGCGACCCGGCGCTGCTCTGCGTGGTGCAGGAGGTCGAGGACCTCTGGGCGATGGAGCGGCTGGTCGGGTTTCGCGGCCGCTACCACGTGCTCGGCGGCACGCTCTCGGCGATCGAGGGGCGCAGCCCGGAGACCATCCGCATCGCCAGCCTGCTCGACCGGGTGGCCGACGGCAGGGTCGGCGAGGTCGTGCTGGCGCTCGGCGCCACCGTCGACGGGCAGACCACCGCCCACTACCTGCACGAGCGGCTGCGGCCCTTCGGCTGCAGCGTGACCCGGCTCGGCCATGGCCTTCCGGTCGGCGGCGAGCTCAACTATCTGGACGAGGGGACGCTCGAAGCCGCGATGCGGGCCCGCCAGAAGGTCGCCTGAGCCGCCTTTCGCCCCGCGCCCTGATTCTGCCCGTTCCATCCGAACCCACGCGAGATCATGTCCAGCCTCGAAATCCTGCAGCCACCTCACCCCACCCTGAAGACGCCGGCCGAACCTGTCGCCGAGATCGATGGCGCCCTCGTCCGGCTCATGGACGACATGCTGGAGACCATGTACGCGGCCCCGGGCATCGGGCTCGCAGCACCACAGGTCGGGGTCTCGCGCCGGGTCGTGGTGATCGACACGAGCGAGGAGAAGAACGCCCCCGTCCGCCTCCTCAACCCGTCGCTCACCTGGCGCTCGGACGACTTCGAGGTCGGCGAGGAAGGCTGCCTCAGCCTGCCCGGCCAGTTCGCCGAGGTGAAGCGCCACAAGGCCGTGGTGGCGAGCTATCTCGATCCGGACGGCAAGGAGCGCACGCTCGAGGCCGAGGGCCTGCTCGCCCGCTGCCTGCAGCACGAGATCGACCATCTGGACGGCATTCTCTTCACCGACCATCTCTCCGCGCTCAAGCGCAACATGATCCTGCGCCGTCTCATCAAGCAGCGCCGTGCCCGCGCCTGAGCAGGCCCGGCCGGCGACTGACCGCCTGCGGGTGGTCTTCATGGGCACGAGCGCCTTCGCCGTGCCGGCCCTGCGGTCGCTGGCGGCCCTCGACCACGAGCTGGTCGCCGTCTACACGCAGCCGCCGCGGCCGGCCGGGCGCGGCCACCAGACCCGGCCGACCCCCGTCCACGAAGCGGCCATCGCACTCGCTCTCGATGTCCGCACCCCGGCCTCGCTGAAAGGCGACGAGGCCCAGGCGGCTTTCCTTGCCCTTCGACCGGACCTCGTCATCGTCGCCTCCTACGGTCTCCTGCTGCGCCGGCCGGTGCTCGAGGCCCCGAGGCTCGGCTGCTTCAACATCCATGCGTCGCTGCTGCCCCGCTGGCGCGGTGCTGCACCGATTCAGCGGGCGATCGAGGCCGGCGACACCGTTTCCGGCATCACTCTCTTCCGCATGGAAGAAGGGCTCGACACGGGGCCGATGCTGGTGCGCCGGCCGCTGGAGATCGGTGCCGGCGAGACCGCGGGCGAGCTGCACGATCGCCTGGCCGCGCTCGCGGCCGACATGCTGCCGGACTTCGTTGGGGATCTCGTCGCCGGGCAGCTCGCCGAGGAGGCGCAGGACGACGCCCTCGCCTGCTACGCCCGCAAGCTCGACAAGGCCGAGGCCCGCCTCGACTTCACCGAGCCGGCACCGGTGCTGGAGCGGCGCATCCGCGCCTTCGATCCCTGGCCCGGCAGCTGGTGCCTCGCCGGGAAGGAACGACTCGCCGTCCTCGAGGCCGAAGCCGTGGCAGGGCAAGGCGAGCCCGGCACGATCATCGGGCTGCCGCTGACCGTCGCCTGCGGCGAGGGTGCGCTGGAGCTCGTCCGCGTCCGCCGCGAGGGGCGCAAGCCCGTGACCGCTGCCGAGCTGCAGCGCGGCTTCCCGCTGCCGGTCGGCACCCGGCTCACCTGACCGGCATGCCCCGCTATCGCCTGCTGCTCGAGTTCGACGGCGGCCCGTTCTGTGGCTGGCAGATCCAGGCCAACGGGCCGAGCGTGCAGGCGGCCCTGGAAGAGGCGGCCGACCGCATGGTGCGGCGCACCGGTCCGGCTGTCGCGGCAGGGCGGACCGATGCCGGGGTGCATGCCATGGCCCTGCCGGTCCACCTCGACCTCGAGCAGGAGATCATGCCCGAGCGGCTGGTGGGCGGGCTCAACCACCATCTGCGCGAAGTTCCGATCGTGGTGCTGCAGGCCGGCCTGGTGCCGGAGGGCTTCCACGCCCGGTTCAGCGCCACTGGAAGGCACTACCGCTATCGCATCCTCGCCCGACGGGCGCCGCCGGCGCTGGAGCGCGGCCGGGTCTGGCACGTCGCCCGATCGCTCGACGCCGAGCGGATGCAGGCCGCGGCCGAGACGCTGGTCGGCCGTCACGACTTCACGAGCTATCGCGACAGCGCCTGCCAGGCTGCCTCGCCCGTCAAGACCCTGGGCCGGCTCTGGGTCGAGCGGCACGGCTCCCTGATCGAGATCGGCGCCTCTGCGCCCTCCTTCCTGCACCATCAGGTGCGCAACCTGGTCGGTACGCTGAAGCTCATCGGCGAGGGCAGCCGGCCGGTCGCGTTCGCAAGGGCCGCGCTCGAAGCCAGGGACCGGGCGGCGGCCGGCCCGACCGCGCCGGCAGAGGGCCTCTTTTTCCTCAGGGCGGACTATCCGGGCGAGCCCGGGTCGTTCGCCCGTCAGTCGAAGAAGATGCCGTAGAGCCAGGTGGTCACCATCAGCATGATGACGAGCTCGGCCGCAATGAAGCTCGCCCCCGTGCCGAAGGTGGTATCGAGAGCCACCTTGGCGACGAAACCCTTGTAGACCAGCACGATCCCGCTCGCGATCAGCATGAGCAGGGCGGCGAAGGACGGCGGCAGGAGGACGCCCAGGGCCAGCGGCACCAGGAGTATTCCGATCTGCACCAGCGATGCCCAGTTGAGCGCCACGATCAGCGGCACATAATGGCGCTGCAGCCCGAAGAAGCGGGTGAGGAAGATGGCGAGCACCGGCATCACCAGCCAGCCGATCACGTAGACCAGCCCCTCGCCGAACACGATCGCCATGAGCCCGGACGTCCGGTCGGCCCGGGCGTGCTGGTCGGCGACCAGGACCGCATAGGCGGGCAGGACGTAGACCGCGGCCCAGAAGGACCGCCAGAAGCCGTCGACCGAGCAGTCGAAATGCACCATGCCGCCGGCATCGCCCCGGGCCAGCCGCCAGGCCCCCTCGACATAGTGACGGACTTCGGCGAGGGGCGGCATCATTGCCCGAAGTAACGTTCGAGGAACTCGAGATAAATGGCCGTGAGAGCTTCCAATTCGGCGAGCGGCACCCGTTCGTCGACCTGATGGATGGTCTGCCCGATCAGGCCGAACTCGATCACCGGGCAATAGCTTTGAACGAAGCGCGCGTCGGAGGTGCCGCCGGAGGTCGAGAGCTCCGGGCGACGGCCGGTCACCGCCTCGACGCTGTCGCCGAGCAGGGCGGCGAGCGGCCCGGGCGGGCAGGCGAAGACGTTGGCGCCCTCGGCGTAGCTGGCCTCGATCTGCCCGCCCGCCGCCTCGATGGCGCTGGCCACGAGCGCCTTGAGGCTCGCCGGGCTCTGGCTGTCATTGTAGCGGATGTTCAGGACGGCGCGGGCCCGGGCGGGCACGACATTGCTCGCCGGGTTGCCGATGTCGATGGTGGTCACCTGCAGGCTCGACGGCTCGAAGAGCTCGGTGCCCGCGTCGAGCGGCGTTTCCACCAGCCGGGCCAGCACCCGCACGAGGCGGTGCGCCGCGTTGTCGGCGCGGTGCGGGTAGCCGACATGGCCCTGTTTGCCCCGGGCCTCGAGCGTCACCGTGAGCGAGCCGCGCCGGCCGATCTTGGCCATGTCGCCGAGCTCGTCGACGCTGGTCGGTTCGCCGACCAGGCAGGCATCGAACCGCTGCCCGGCCGCCGCGGCCCAGCGCAGGAGCTCGACGGTGCCGTTGACGGCGGGACCCTCCTCGTCGCCGGTGATCAGCAGGCTGAGCGAGCCCGGCGGAGGCCCGTGCCGTTCGAGGTAGCGGGCGATGGCGGCGATGAAGCAGGCGATGTCGCCCTTCATGTCGGCGGCACCACGGCCGTAGAGCCAGCCGTCCCTTACCTCCGCCGCGAAGGGCCCGGCCGTCCAAGCGGCAACGTCGCCGGCCGGCACCACGTCGGTGTGGCCGTTGAAGGCGAGATGCGGCGCGCCGTCGCCGAATCGGGCGAAGAGGTTGTCGATGGCCGGCTCGCCACCGTCGCCCAGGCAGAGCCGCTCGACGCGAAAGCCGAGCCCATCCAGGACCTCGGCCAGCACGGCTTGCGCCCCGGCATCCGCCGGCGTCACGCTCGGGCAGCGGACGAGAGCCCGGGTCAGCTCGACGGGATCGACGGCAGGCATAGCGAGGCCGTCCTCAGTCGCGCAGGAGCTCGTTGATCGAGGTCCGGCTCCGGGTCTTCGCATCGACGCGCTTGACGATCACGGCGCAGTAGAGCCCGGGGCCGGGGCTGCCGTCCGGCAGCGGCTTGCCCGGCAGCGTGCCGGAGACGACCACCGAATAGGCCGGCACCCGGCCGGTGAAGACCTCGCCCGTGGTCCGGTCGATGATCTTGGTCGAGGCACCCAGATAGACGCCCATCGCGAGCACCGAGCCGGTCTCGACGATCACCCCCTCGGCGACCTCGGCCCGGGCACCGATGAAGCAGTCGTCCTCGATGATCACCGGGCTCGCCTGCAAGGGCTCGAGCACGCCGCCGATCCCGGCGCCGCCGGAGATGTGGCAGTTGCGGCCGATCTGGGCGCAGGAACCCACCGTGGCCCAGGTGTCGATCATCGTCCCCTCGGCGACATGGGCGCCGAGATTGACGAAGGAGGGCATCAGCACGACGTTCGGCGCGATATAGGCGGAGTGGCGCACGATACAGCCGGGCACGGCACGGAAGCCGGCTCCGCTGAACTGCTCCTTGCCCCAGCCGGCGAACTTGGAGGGCACCTTGTCCCACCAGGAGGCACCGCCCGGCGCCCCCTCGATGCACTCCATCGGGTTGAGCCGGAAGGACAGCAGCACCGCCTTCTTCAGCCACTCGTGGACGACCCAGCCATCCGCCCCTTTCTCGGCAACGCGGAACTGCCCCGCATCGAGCCCGGCGAGCGCCGCCTCGACGGCCTTCCTGAGCTCGCCCGTGGTCGAGGCATCGACCCCGGCGCGCGCCTCGAAACCCGCCTCGATCTCCGCCTTGAGGCGTTCCACGTCCATCGGTCGCTGTCCCCGTCACTGTTGAGCCGGCGTAACCTAGCTTCGGGCTAGGAGCCTGTCCGAGAAATGGTCACGGCCTGCACGCGCCAGCCCTGGCTCTGGGCGAGGAGATCGGCCCGCCGCGATGCGGGGCCATCGTCAGGGCCGGTCGACGTGGCCCGGAGCCAGGGCTGGTGCGCCCTTCGGGTCACCTCAGGGCAAGTGAGGGCGGTGTCACGCCGGCTCGACGATGCCCCGGCATCGCCATCGCCGCCGCTCCTACCCCTCGCTTGCCCTGGGGTGCTGCAGGCCGTGACCATTTCTCGGACAGGCTCCCTGGACTGTCAACCGAGCCAGCTTGCCGCCGGCCGCCAAGGTTTCTAGGTTCCGGCGAGGTTTTGTCGGGACGACGCAGACTGATGACCCATAGCCCATCGCGCATCGAGGAACTCGAGGCCGCCCTGACCCCGATCCTGGGCGCGCCGGGCGTGCTGACGGATGCAGGCGAGATCGAGCGCTACACGGTCGATTTCTGGCACCAGCACAAGGGCGCCACGCCGCTCGTCCTCCGCCCGGATTCGACCGAGGCCGTCGCCGCGATCGTCAGGGAGGCGGGGCGGCTCGGCGTCGCCATCGTGCCGCAGTCCGGCAATTCCGGCCTCGTTAACGGCGGCATCCCGGACGACTCGGGCGGCCAGGTCCTCCTGAGCCTCGAGCGCATGAACCGCATCCGCAGCGTCGACGCCCCGGGCGGCTCCCTCGTCGCCGAGGCCGGCTGCATCCTCGCCGGCGTCCAGGCCGCGGCCGAGGCGGCCGGCAGGCTCTTCCCGCTCTCGCTCGGCGCCGAGGGCAGTTGCCGGATCGGCGGCAACCTCTCGACCAATGCCGGCGGCGTGAACGTGTTGCGCTACGGCATGACCCGCCAGCTCGTGCTCGGCCTCGAGGTGGTGCTGGCCGACGGACGCGTGTGGAACGGGCTTCGGGCACTCAGGAAGGACAATACGGGCTACGACCTGAAGCAGCTCTTCATCGGTGCCGAGGGCAGCCTCGGCATCATCACCGCCGCCGTGCTGCGCCTCTTCCCGAGGCCGCGCGAGCGCCGCACGATCTGGCTCGGCATCGAGAGCCCCGCCGACGCGCTCCGGCTCCTCAGCCTTTTCCAGGACCATCTGGGCGAGCTGATCTCCAGCTTCGAGCTGATTGCCGGGCTGGGCGTGGAGGCGGCGAACGACCACCTCCCCGGCGGCCGGCGGCCGCTGGCCGAGCCGCATCCCTGGCATCTCCTGATCGAGGTTGCCTGGTCGCTGGACGGCGGCCTGGACGTGCCGGTGGACCGGGCACTGGAAGCGGCCTTCGAGGCGGGGCTGGTTCGCGATGGCACGATCGCGCAGAACGAGGCGCAGCGGACGGCCATGTGGCTCATCCGCGAGGGCCAGAGCGAGGCGACCACCAAGGTCGGGCATGTGCAGCGCAGCGACATTGCGGTCGCCATCGCCGACCTGCCGGCGCTCATCGCCCGGGCGGAAGTGCATTTCGCGGAGCTGGCGCCGGACGTGCAGCTCTTTCCCTTCGGCCATGTCGGCGACGGCAATCTCCATTTCAACTTCCTGATCC
>CAZGUW010000138.1:0-12369 GCA_964528705.1 uncultured Geminicoccaceae bacterium | reverse complement strand
TCGGACGCCTTCGAACTGGAAACGCGCGACGCGCTGCTGGTCTATTTCTTCACGACGATCGGCATCAACGCCCGGCTCTCGGACCTGCTCGCCGGCGGCCGGCCGCTGGTCATCCTGCTGGCGATCACCATCGCCTACATGGTGGTGCAGAACCTCACCGGCATCTCGGTCGCCACGCTGCTCGACCTGCCGGCGGCGGTAGGCGTGCTCGGCGGGACGGTGTCGCTGATCGGCGGGCACGGCACGGCGATCGCCTGGGCGCCCAGGATCGCCGAGGAGCATGGCATCGCCAATGCCATGGAGATCGGCATCGCCACGGCGACCTTCGGGCTGATCCTGGCGAGCCTGATGGGCGGGCCGATCGCGAGGTTCCTGATCACCCGGCACGGGCTGCAGTCGACCGATCGCGGCCAGGACGTCGGCACGCCCGAGGCCGGCGGTGCCGAGCGGATCACGCATCTCGATTTCCTCGACGCGCTGCTCGCCATTCATCTCAGCGCCATACTCGGCCTTTTCCTCAACGACCTGATCGGCGATGCGGGCCTGCAGCTGCCGCTCTTCGTCACCTGCCTTTTTGCCGGCATCGTGCTGACCAACATCATCCCGCGGGAAAGGCAGCGCCTGCTGACCGGCACGCGCTGGCCGTCGCGCACCCCGGCCATGGCGCTGATCGCCGACATCTCGCTCGGCACGTTCCTCGCCATGTCGCTGATGTCGATGCAGCTCTGGACCCTGGTCGACCTGGCGGGGCCGCTGCTCGCCATCATCGCCGCCCAGTTCGTGGTGGCGGTGCTGGTCACCATCTTCATCGTCTTCCCGGTGATGGGGCGCGGCTACGACGCGGCGGTGATCGCGTCGGGCTTCGGCGGCATCTCGCTCGGCTCGACGCCGACGGCGATGGCCAACATGGCGGCGGTGACGCAGCATTACGGGCCGTCGCACCTCGCCTTCATCATCGTGCCCCTGGTCTGCGCCTTCTTCATCGACCTCGCCAATGCGCTGGCGATCCCCTTCTTCCTGGCGCGGTTCTGAGCCGGTGGCGGCCGGTCAGGCGGCGCGCAGCGATGCGTGCCGGACCCTGGACCAGACCCGGTAGGCCTCGAGCGCGGCCAGGGGGCCGAAATGGACCAGTGCCGGGCCGATGCCGCCCCAGTCGTGCAGGGCGGCCCAGTGGACCAGCGTCAGCACCGCGGCGCCGTAGACCCAGCGCTGCAGGGTCTTCCACCGCCGTCCCAGCCGCCCCACCCAGCCATCCGTGGAGGTCACCGCCAGGGGCACGAAGATCAGGAAGGCCAGCCAGCCGGTCCAGATCCAGGTCTTCGCCAGCTCGGCGGTGGTGAAGGCCATGGCACCCTCGTCGAGGAGGTAGAGCACCGTGTGGGCCAGGGCGTAGCCGAAGGCGGCGACGCCGAGATAGCGCCGCCGCCGCAACAGCCAGCGCGGGCCGCGCCAGCCCTGCAGCAGCAGCATCAGCGGCGTGATCATCATGGCGATGATCATGAACCGGGCGGCGAACTCGCCGGTGGGGTGGAGCAGCCGGTGCACGGCCCGAGGCTCGCCCGAGGCCAGGCCGGCGATCATCGGGATGGCGGGCAGGCTGAGCAGCGCCCAGAAGGTCCAGGGATGGTTGAGGAATCGCTTCAGCATGGTCGGGCTCCGGTGGCCGGCTGGCGGGCGCCGCGCGGGATGGGGTGCATCATCGCCGACCGGCGACGGCGTCGAAATAGTTGCTCCAGGCCCGGTGCGGGCGGCCGGCCGCGGTCTCGAAATCGCCCGCCGTGTCGAAGGCGCCGAGCCGGATGCCGTCGTAGATCCCGCCGATCAGCGGGCCGAGGAAGGGGCCGAGCTCCGCCGTGCGGTCGGCGACGAAGGCCTCGGAGGACATGGGGCGGTAGGTCAGGTCGGTGCCGAAGGTGGCGTTCAGGTAGCCTGTCAACGCCTCCTGGGTGATCGGCTCGCCGTTCAGGTCGAGGGTCCGGCCGTCGAGGGCGGAGCCGGTCAGCAGCGCGGCGTAGGCGTGGCCGAGCTCGTCCCGGGTGGTGTAGCCGCATCGCCCGGCCCCGGCGCTGTTGGCGATCTCGCCGCGGGCACGGTAGCTCTCGATGTACTCGACGTCGGGCTCGATATAGATGCCGTTGCGGCCGATGGCCCAGTCCAGCCCGCTGGCGCGGATGTCGGCCTCGGTCTGCCGGTTGCTCCGCACGACGGGTGAGAACCCGGTGCCCGTCTCGGGCCCCTGGATGCTGGTATAGACGAGCTTGCGCACACCGGCGGCCCTGGCCGCCTCGATGACGTTGCGGTGCTGGCGGATGCGCTCGTCGGGCGGGGCCATGCCCGAGACGAGAACCAGGGCGTCGACGCCCGCGAGGGAGTTGGTCAGCTGGCCGGGCTGCTCGTAGTCCCCGGGCCGCACCTCGATGCCAAGGTCCCTCACCTTCCCGGGGCTGCGGGCGAGGCCGATGACGGGGACATCGCGGGCGGTCTCGATCAGCCTTTCAGCGATCGCCCGCCCGAGCCGGCCCGAGACGGCGGTGACTGCATAGGTCATGGAATGGTCCAGTCCTGTGGTGGTTCGCGAAGGTGGCGCAGTCGGGCGGTATCAAGGGTCCGGTGGTATCAGGGGCCCGGCTGCCAGGTGAAGCTCGGCTTCTCGCGAAAGGCGAAGCGGGCGAGGTGGTCGCCGACGACCTTCTCCAGGCGGGTGATCTCGGCGGGTGCGCCCTCGACGGTCATGGTCAGCGCATCGCCCTCCGCCGCCAGCCGGCAGAGGCCGAAGGGCAGCTCGATCAGGCCGTGCTCGGGCGTGAACGCCACCGGCACCTTGTGGCCGAAATGCTTGCAGAGCTGCTGCAGGTAGATGCTGGCGCGGGCGGTCTGAACGGTGGTCGTGCTGGTCGGCATCGGGGTCTCCTGTCGTTGCGCAGGACAGATGGACCCGAGAGGGCTTTTCGATTAGCCCATGAATTCAGCAAAGATATTTCCAGGAATTGGAAAGATGATCGAGGACTACCGCCGCCTCGCCGTGTTCGTGGCGGTTGCCGAGGCCGGCAGCCTGAGCTCGGCGGGGCGGCGCCTGAAGCTCTCCACCTCCGTCGTCAGCCACCACCTCTCGCGGCTCGAGGCCAGGCTGGGCGTATCGCTCTTCTTCCGCTCGACGCGGTCCATGTCCCTGACGCCCGAAGGCCGCGCCGCGCTCGATCCGGCGCGCCGGATGATCGCCGCGGGCAAGGAGGCGCTCGACATCCTCGGGAGCGGACGGGACGAGCCGGTCGGTGCGTTGCGGATCACCATGCCCGCCTTCGGCGAGCAGTCGCATCTGCGCCAGACGCTGTGGCGCTTCGCCCGGCAGCATCCGCTGGTCGCCATCTCGCTGCACAGCTCCGATGTCGCGGTCGATCTGGTGAAGGGCGGGTTCGACCTGGCGATCCGGCTGGGCCGCCTCGCCGACAGCAGCATGAAAAGCCGTCGCATCGGCCAGTTCGGCCGGGTACTGGTCGCTTCGCCCGACTATGTCGCGCAGCGGCCGCCGATCGCGGCGGTCGGCGACCTCGCCGAGTGCGAGTTCATCGCCGTGAGCACCCTGCCGGACGAGATGACGCTCCACACCGGCGCGCGGACCATCACCTTCAGGCCGGAGAACATCCGTGTCGAGGTCGACTCGATCACCTCGGCGGTCTCCGCCGTGCGCGCCGGGCTCGGCCTGCGTGCTCTGCCGTTCAGCGAGGTCGGGGACGATCTCGCCGCCGGGCGGCTGGTCCGCGTCCTGCCGGACTGGTGGCTGCCGGAGCTCGGGATCTACGCCGTCTGGCCGGATACCGGCCCGCAGAAGATGCTGTCGCGTCGGCTGATCGACTTCTTCGTCGACAACGAAGCGGGGACAGCCGGGTAGCCCGTCGCCCGGCCGCGCCTGTTCCTCGAGGGGAACCGCCGGTATCATGGGTCCGAAGGCTTCGAGCCGGCACGATTGCCCGGCTTTCGCCGCCCGTCGCTGCGGATGCCGGAGCGTGCATGCCGGGTGGCACGGCTGCCCTCGTTCGACGTGGCGAGGAGCGGGGCTTTCGTCCATCGCGACGTACACCGGCGCCACAGGGTCGGGCTCTGTCGCGACCGACGTTCGGTCCCCTGAAACTGGAGGAAGGCCGATGTCTTCTGACCATGTCGCCATCAATCGCGGCGTCTGGGATGCCGATGCCGGAAACTGGGTGGCATCGGGCGAGCGTCTCTGGAATGCCAGGGAGCCGGTCTGGGGTAACTGGGGGCTGGCCGAGGGGTACCTGAACCTGCTGCCGGCCGACCTCGCGGGCAAGGACGCGATCGAGCTGGGGTGCGGGACGGGCTATGTCGCCGGCTGGCTGGCGCGGCGCGGGGCGCGGGTGACGGGGATCGACGTGTCTGCCAAACAGCTCGCCACCGCCCGCCGGCTGGCGGCGGCGCACGGGGTCGAGATCAGGTTCATCGAGGGCAATGCGGAGGATACGGGCCTCGCGGATGCCAGCTTCGATTTCGCGATCTCGGAGTACGGGGCCGCCATCTGGTGCCCGCCCGAGAAATGGCTGCGCGAGGCCTGGCGGCTGCTGCGCCCGGGCGGCCGGCTGGTGTTCCTCGGCAACCACCCCATGGTGCTCCTTTGCTCGCCGCTCAGCGGAGCACCATGCGATACTGTGCTGCATCGCCCTTATCGCGGAATGTGGGGAGCGGACTGGACGAAGGTCGAGCTCGACCCGAGCGGCGTGTGCTTCAACCTGACCATTGCCGGCTGGATGGACCTCTTCGCCGAGATCGGCTTCACGGTCCTGAGGTATCAGGAGCTCTATGCACCCGAAACCGAGACCGAGACGCGCGGCTTCGTTCCGGCGGCCTGGGCGAAGCAGTATCCGGTCGAGCAGGTCTGGCATCTCGAGAAGCCGGGGTGACGAAGGGACAAATCGGGCGCTGACGTAGCCGAGGACTTCAGGGGGCGGAGATTTCCACTGAACAGGTCATAATCAGCGTTCGAGCAATGCAGCAGGCCGGATGCTTCCCGCGGGCACAGTTGATTTCGGCATCCACCTGCCGTTATCGAGGGTCTGGCCAGAACTAGAAAGCCGGGAGGCAGGCGATGCTGGCAAGTCAGGAACATCCGGTTCTGGTGGTCGGTGCCGGGCCGACGGGGCTGGTGCTCGCCATCGAGCTGCTGCGGCGGGGCGTGCCCGTGCGGCTGGTGGAGCGGCATCCGGAGCTGCCGGACTGGAGTGCCGCGATCTTCGTCAAGCAGCGGACGCTGGAGATCCTCGCCAGCATCGGGCTGATCTCGCGCTTCGTCGAGCAGGGCGAATGGGTCAGGGGCGTCAGGTTCTACTCCGGCGGCGAGGAAGTGGCGGCCTATGACTTCGGCGCCATCGATTCGCCCTACCCGAACATCCTCTCGATCCCCGAGTCGGCATCGATCCGCATCCTGGCGAACGAGGTGTGGCGGCTGGGCGGAGAGATCGAGCTCGGGACCGAGTTCGTGGCGCTCGAGCAGGACGGAGAGGTCGTCACGGTGCGGCTGCGTTCGGAGGAGCGCGGCGAACGGTCGGTCGAGACGCCCTGGGTCGTCGGCACGGACGGGTTCCACAGCGCGGTGCGCGAGGCGATCGGCGACCGCTACGAGGGCAAGGACTATGGCGAGCTCTGGGCGGTGTTCGACACGGGGCTCGAGGGCTGGGAGTGGCCGCGCGATTCGGTTCGCGCCCAGCTCGACCCGCCGCTCCTCCTGCAGTTCCCCCTGGCGCCCGACCGCTGGCGCCTCTACTGCCGGGTCGCCGGGGCGGGCGACGACCTGGCCGGGCCGGTGACCCGCAAGCTCCGCTCGCTCTGTCCCGGCGCCACGCTCGACGGTGTGCCGGCACCCGCCTATTTCCACTCGCACTCGCGCCTCGCCCAGACGTTCAGAATCGGCCGGGTCTTCCTTGCCGGCGATGCCGCGCATGCCTCGAACCCTGTCCAGGGCCATGGCATGAATGCCGGCATCCAGGACGCCTTCAACCTTGGCTGGAAGCTCGCCGCGGCGATCTCGGGCCGGGGCAGCGAGGCGCTGCTCGCCTCCTACGACGCCGAGCGCCGCTCGATCGACCGCGAGGTCGTGGCGTCGGGCGACGAGGCCTATGCCTGGATGACGGACAAGACCGGCGAGAAGCTCAAGGAGGTCTACGCCTTTTTGAAGGAGCCGACGGGCCAGGCGCTCGCGGCGATGGGCGAGACGGAGCTGGGGTGCCAATATCCGGAGAGCGCCATCATCGAGGATCGCCGGCAGGGTGCGACCGGCCCGGTGGTGGTCGGCACGCGCATTCCGGACGTGGCCGGCCTGATCGACGCCGAGGGGCCGACGAGCCTGCATCGGCTCATCGCGGTCGAGGGCCCCACGGTCCTCCTCCTGACGGCCGATGCCGCGCCGGACGCCGGCCGGCTGGCGCGCGACCTGGCGCCCGTTCTGGAACGCCACGAGGATGCGAGCCTCGTCACCGTGGTGCGCAGCGACCGTCCCATCCCTGCCGCAGAGGTGTCGACGCTGGTGGTGGCGGATCCCGACGGGCGCCTGCATGAGAGCTTCGGTGCCGTGACGCCCACGCTCGTCGTGGTTCGTCCCGACCAACATGTCGGCCTGTGCAGCGGCCAGCCCTGGGAAGCGCACCTCGAGGCACATCTGGAGAGGATGTTCGGCGTCGACGGGTAACGGCGAGTCCGGCTCGAACGATGAGGCCCGACCCTATTTCGTGAGAGGCGCGGAATTCTCCGGCGCGGGGAACGCCGCCCGATCGGGCGTGTTTGATGCGCGGTCACGCAGAACGTGATCCGGGCTTCAACACTGGAGGGCTTCCCCATGGCCAAGGAAAAGACGCTCGACGATCTCTTCCACGACACGCTCAAGGACATCTACTACGCGGAACGCAAGATCCTGAAGGCGCTGCCCAAGATGCAGCGGGCGGCGCAGTCCGACGAGCTCAAGGCCGCCTTCGACAAGCACAAGCAGGAGACCGAGGAACATGTCGAGCGCCTGCAGCAGGTGTTCGAGATCATCGGCAAGCGGGCGCAGGGCAAGACCTGCGATGCGATCGAGGGGATCGTCGCCGAAGGCGAGGACATCATCGACGATTTCAAGGGCACTGCGGCACTCGATGCCGGGCTGATCTCGGCCGCCCAGGCCGTGGAGCACTACGAGATCACCCGCTACGGCACGCTGAAGCGCTGGGCGACAGAGCTCGGCATGGCCGATGCCGCCAAGCTGCTCGACGCGACGCTGCAGGAGGAGTCGAAGACCGACAGCGATCTCACCAAGCTCGCCGACAGCGCGGCGAACGACCGGGCGAAGGCCAGGAAGGCCGCTTAGGCCAGCGGCATCGCACCGTAGGTCGGCGGGAGCGCGGGGGTCTCGGGGACATGTGTGGACGCCCCGCGCGACTGCGGGGTGATGAGCAAGGGAGGTGGCCCCCTCGTTCTAGAGCGACAGCAGCCGTTCCGGATTGAGGGTGCCAGTCGTGCCCACACGGCCGGCCGCGGCCATGATCCGCTCGCGCGTCAGTTCTCCGCGCCGTGCGAGAAGTTCCCGTCCGCTCGAGACGCCAAAACCCGCGACGACGACTTCGGCATCGTCGCTGGTCAGGGTCGGGAATGCCAGCAGGATGTCGGCCATCGCCCGGAATTTGAGGGCTCGTTGATTGTTCAGGCCGGCAGCGGCCAGCGCACCGGGCGCTGCGGCCCGGAGATCGGTCAGGGTGAAGATGCCAACATCGGCGAGTGCCGTCGCCGTTGCGTCGCCGATGCCGTCGAGTTCCGTAACCGCGGCATCCGACAGCACGATCTCTCCTGCAGTCAGGTCGTCGTCGCTCACCGAAAGCACTTGTGCCGAATTGCCGTGAACGGTGATGCCCTCGATCAGCAGCGTGTCCTGACCTCTGGCGAGAACCGTCAGCACGATGCCACCCGCGGCGGCTGCCGTCGCCACCTCGTCTACCGGCAGGGTGGCCAGAAGCCGGTCGGCCAGGTCTTCCAGCGGCTTGGACGCGACCTCTATGTCATGCCGGGTGCCAGTTGCGCGTTCGCGCATGTGCAGGACGAGCGTGCCGGCGTCCTCGCCGACGAACGCATTGCCGGATGAATCGCCGATCAGGAATTCGTTTGCGCAATAGCATTCGGCGGCAAAGCGAACCGTCTTCAGCCCGAGGCCGGCGTCGAGGTTGAGCCGGCCGCCGCGGATCGGGTCCCCGTCGGGGCCGGACAGCAGCAGGCGAGCGGTGTCGGCGGCGACGGGGAACGGCGACGTGACGCGGAATCCGACAGCCGCCAAGTCGTCCGCCAGCGTCCGCAAGGTGCTGTGGGCGCTGTCTGCCTTGTCGAACGTCGCGATCAGCTCGGTTCCGTCCAGATTCACGCGCAAGGCGCCCTCGTCGGCAGCCTGGCCGGCCAGTTCGATGACGAACTGTTCGCCGAGGCCGTCATTGACGGCGGCATTCTCGGACTTCTTTTTCTTGGGCACGGGGGCGACAGGACAGCATTCGATACGCGAACCGGTGATCTTGTAGTAAAAGTTCTGGTCGAGGACCAGCTTCAAGCCCTTGACCATGTCCTTGTCTTTGCGGATATCGTAGAGGTTACGGATCAGTTTCCCCAACGATTCGATCGTACTTGACCGCAAGGCCGCACCCTTGTAGCGCTTCTGGCGCTCCTTGCCGTCCGGACATGTCGCGATCACCTTGACGCCGTCGATCGCGCCGGCGCTCTTCGTGCTGAACGTCGCGGCCCACAGGCCCCGGCTGTTGGTTTTCGGTGTTTGCGCCTTGGCGTTCTTCTTCGGGTCCAGATCATCCTTGAGCGGTGCCCCGTCCTTGTCGATCAACTGGACCTTTACCGAGACACCCGAGACGCCTTTGCCCTTGCAAACCACAAAGCCATAGGCCAGCACGTTGGCGGTCGCCATGATCATTTTCCCCCAATTGACACTCTACCAATGTGTTCTCGTGCACTGACCGTCGTCAGACACTCACATGTAGCGCAAGCTTGGAAGACAGCTTTGACGAGATAATGAGGTATTTTCGAGCATTCGACAAACGATTTGCCGGCCCAGGGACACCATCCATTTCAGCCATCTTGCCGACGGTGGGCTGTTGAGCGCCGACACGAGCGGTTGCGGGCGAAGGTGATTTAAATCGTCAAGAACGCCGACTTTCGGACACCCCGCCCTCAGCCCATCGTGCGCAGCACTTCGGCGGTCACCTCGTAGCGCAGCGGGCGGCCGGCGTTCCAGGCTTCGAACTCGTCGATGGCGCAGGTCGAGAGCCGGCTGACCTCGTTGCCGATGGTGCCGCCGACATGCGGGCTGATCACCACGTTGGGGAGAGTCCAGAGGGCGGAATCGTCGGTTGGCGGCTCGGGCCAGGTGACGTCGAGGAGGGCGGTGAGATCGGCGCGATCCTTCAGGACGGCGATCAGCTCGTCCTCCACTACCTGGGCACCGCGGCCCGTGTTGATGAAGGTGGCGCCCTCGCGCAGGGATGCGAAGAGGGCGGTGCCGAGCGTGCCCCGGGTCGAGGGCAGGTCGGGGATGTGGTTGCTGACGATGAAGGAGCGGCTGAAGAGCGTGGCGAGATCGACCTGCTCGACGTCGAGCTCGGTGGCGCGTTCGGCTGTGAGCATCGGGTCGTGGACGATGATTTCCAGCGGGTAGTCGCGCAGGAGGTGGCGGAGCCGCGTGCCGATATGGCCCATGCCGATCAGGCCGATGGTTTCGTTGGCGACGCCCGGGCGCATGAAGCGCTTGGCGGCGGAGGTGTCGTGCAGCTCGCGGTAGCGGCGGACCGAGCGGAAGTAGCCGCGCAGGCTGAGCAGGATCTGCGACAGGCACATCTCGGCGACGGGGATGGCGTTGATCGCCCAGGCGCTGACGAGGGTAATGTCGTGGTCGACCAGCTGCTGCGCGAAGGCCTTGACGTTGCCGGCGGCGTAGAAGACCGCCTCGAGCTTCGGCAGGCTGGCGAGCTGCGCGTCGGTGAAGTTCATCATGCCCCAGCTGGCGAAGATGACCTCGAGGTCGGCGAGATCCGGGGCATGTTCGGCGAAGTTTTCGGCATTGACGACGTGCGGGTAGAGGTCGGTGAGCCCGGCCAGATGCTGCCGCGCGGTGTCGTCGAACACGACGCCGTCCTCAAGCGGATAGTCGAAGAAGATGGCGGCCTTCCGCTTCTGCATGTCGTCTCTTCCCTTGTTGTGGCGCCCTCTTTGCCGGGCAGTCAGGACGTCAGGCGGATGACGCGCTTGCCGAACGACTCGCCCCGAAGCAGGCCGACCAGGGCGGCGGGGGCCTGCTCGAGCCCCTCGATCACCTCCTCGAGGTAGCGGACCCGCCCTTCCCTGACCCAGGCGCCCATCTGCCGGGCGAACTCGGGGTAGAGGTGGCCGAAGTCCTGAAAGACGATGAAGCCGCGGAGCGTCATCCGCTTGCGCAGGATCATCGCCATCAGGAGGCCGAGCCGGTCGGGACCGTCGGGCAGCGCGGTCGCATTGTAACTCGAGACCAGGCCGCAGACCGGGATGCGCGCGGACGTGTTCAGGAGCGGCAGCACCGCGTCCAGCACGGCGCCGCCGACATTCTCGAAGTAGATGTCGATGCCATTTGGCACGGCCGCCTTCAGGGCGTCCGCGAAGCCATCGGCGCGGTGGTCGATGCAGGCATTGAAGCCGAGCGTGTCGACCACATGGGCGCATTTCTCGGGCCCGCCGGCGACACCGACCACGCGGCAGCCGAGGATCTTCGCGACCTGACCGACCGTGGCGCCGACCGGCCCGCTGGCGGCGGCGACGACGAGCGTCTCGCCCGCCTTGGGCTGGCCAATCTGCGTAAGCCCCGCCCAGGCCGTGAGGCCGGGCATGCCGAGCACGCCGAGGGCCCAGGAGGGGTTCTCCGGGTTCCGGCCGAGATTGATCACGCCGGTGCCGTCCGAGAGCGCGTAGTCCTGCCAGCCGCCGGCAGCGACCACCCGGTCGCCCGGGGCGAAGCCGTCGACGTCGGATTCGAGGACCTCGGCCACGGTGCCGCCCACCATGACGGCACCGAGTTCGACGGGCGGGGCGTAGGATGGCCGGTCGCTCATCCGGCCGCGCATATAGGGATCGAGCGAGAGGTACTCGTTGCGCAGCAGCATCCGGCCCTTGCCGGCAGCCGGCAGATCGCCCGTCACCAGCCGCAGGGTCCGCTCATCGGGTTCGCCGGTAGGGCGTTCCGCCAGCACCCACTGGCGGTTTACGGTCGTCGATCGAGCCATGAATGAACTTTCCGGAGTTGCGTTCGACTGTGTTACGCTGGCTCCGCTTCCCGGCGACGCATCATTTCCTTGAAGGCGGGGCGGGACTGGCAGGCCTTGAACCAGCGTTTGACGTTCGGGGCCTGGTCGAAGAGGTCGGTGGCGAGGGCAGCATAGCGCAGCACCTCGGCGGCGTTGATGTCGGCGACGGTGAAACGGTCGGCGACGAGCCAGTCGCGGCCTGCCAGGTGCTCGTCGAGCACGGCGAATTTCGGGACGAGGGCCTGGGCGGCGCGGGTGGCCGCGGCGGGGTCGCGCTCGGGCTCGGGCAGATAGGCGCGGTGCATCAGGATCTGGATGGCCCAGGGCTCGGCCTCGGTGGCGGACCAGAGGCTCCACATGAGGATCCGGCCCTCCTCGTCGAGATCCTTCGGCCCGAGCGGGGCGCAGGTCTTCCGCGCGAGGTAGAGGTTGATGGCGAGGGATTCGAAGAGGACGAGATCGCCGTCGCGCATCGCCGGGACGAGGCCGTTGGGATTGACCGCGAGGAAGACGGGCGAGCGGGTGTTGAGCGGGGCGTCGGGGGCGAGCGGGTCCTTGACGCGGCGGGCCTGGATGACGGGCACCTGCTCGAACGGCAGGTCGGCCTCGAGGCAGAACCAGATGTTGCGCGAGGCGCGCGAGCGCGTGACGCCGTAGAGGGTGAGGGTCATGGGCGGGCTCCGCGAGGCCGGGTTGAGACGCGCGGCGAGACTAGCAGGGATGCCGCGATGATCCAGCCTCAGCGGGTGCCGGATCGTGCCCGGGTGAGCTCGTCGAGGAAGCGGCGCGGGTCGACGATGCGGATGGTCTCGTGGGCACCGAGGTCGAGCAGGTGGCGGTCGCCGGTGACGAGGAGATCGGCACGGGCGGCGACGGCGGTGGCGATGACGTGGTGGTCGTCGGGATCGCGGCAGGCCGAGACGAAATCCGGGTCGCCCTCGACCAACATGGCGATTTCGGTCAGCGCATCGCAGTAGTCATCCACGGCCGATGGCGGATGGCGATACTTCCGCACCGTGCGAGGCTTCAGCAGAGACCTGCGCGTTTCGGCCAGAAGCGGGGTGGAAAGTAC
>CAZGUW010000137.1:3996-12529 GCA_964528705.1 uncultured Geminicoccaceae bacterium | reverse complement strand
AGGTCGGCGAGGCGGGCGTAGAGGCCGCCGCGGCCGATGAGCTCGCGGTGCGTGCCGACGTCGACGATCTGCCCTTCCTCCATGACGAGAATCCGGTCGGCCTTGAGCACGGTGGCGAGGCGGTGGGCGATGACGATGCTGGTGCGGTTGCGCATCAGGTTGTCGAGCGCCTGCTGAACGGCGAACTCGCTTTCGGCGTCGAGCGAGCTGGTCGCCTCGTCGAGCAGCAGCACGGCGGGATCACGGAGGATCGCGCGGGCGATGGCGATGCGCTGGCGCTGCCCGCCCGAGAGGCGGACACCCTTCTCGCCGAGGAAGGTGGCGAAGCCTTCCGGCAGCGCCTCGATGAAACCACGCGCCGCCGCCGCTTCGGCGGCATTGAGGACGTCGGTGTCGGTCGCCTCGGGCCGGCCGTAGCGGATATTGGTCCAGGCATCGGCCGAGAAGATCACCGGCTCCTGCGGCACGAGGCCGAGGCGCGAGCGGTAGAGGGCGGGATCGAGCTGGTCGATGGGCTGGCCGTCGAGGCGGATGCGGCCGGCCTGCGGATCGTAGAAGCGCATGAGGAGCTGGAAGATGCTCGTCTTGCCGGCGCCCGAGGGACCGACGAGGGCGACGCTCTCGCCGGGCCGGACGTCGAGGTCGAGACGATCGAGGATGGCGCGCTCGGGGTGGCCCGGATAGGCGAAGCGCACCCCCTCGAAGCGCACCTCGCCGGCGGTTCGCTCGGGCAGTGCCAGGGGCGTCGCCGGTGCGCTGATGGCCGGCTCGCTGTCGAGCAGCTCGAAGAGCCGCTCGGTGGCGCCGGCGGCGCGCTGCAGGTCGCCCACGATGTCCGAGAGGCCGCCCACCGCACTCGCCACCACGGTGGCGAAGAAGACGAAGGCCGAAAGCTCGCCCGCGGTGATCCGGCCGGCGAGCACGTCCTGCCCGCCCATCCAGAGGACAGCGACGATGGCGCCGAAGACGAGGGTGATGACCACGGCGGCCAGCATCGAGCGCGCCCTCGCCCGGGCCGCGGCCGCCTCGAACGCCGCCTCGCTGGCGGCGGCGAACGACCGCGATTCGCGCTCCTCCTGGGCGAAGGCCTGGACGGTGCGCACGGCGTTGACGGTCTCCTCGGCCCGGCCGCTGACATCGGCGAGCCGGTCCTGGGCGGTGCGCGACAGGCGGCGGACCATGCGGCCGAAGACGACGATCGGCACGACGACCAGCGGCACGACCAGGAGCACGAGGCCGGCGAGCTTCGGGTTGCTGTAGACGAGGAGGGCGACGCCGCCCACGGTCAGGAGGAGGTTGCGCAGCGCCTGGGTGACGGTCGAGCCGATGACGGTCTGGACGACAGTCGTGTCGGTCGTGAGGCGCGAGAGCACCTCGCCCGTTCGCGTGGTCTCGAAGAAGCCGGGCGGCATGCGGATGACGTGGCGGTAGACCTGGGCACGCAGCTCGGCCACCACCCGCTCGCCGAGCCAGGTCACGAGAGAGGAACGGAGATAGGTGGCGACGGCCAGCGCCAGGATGACGATGAGCGAGGCGCGGAGCGCATGGTCCAGCGCCTGCGCCCCGCCATCGCCGAAGCCGCTGTCGATCAGGTAGCGCAGGCCGATGCCGAGCGAGAGCACGGCGGCGGCGGCGACGACGAGGGCCGCGAGGGCGCCGGCGACGCGCCCGCGATAGGGGGCGAGGTAGCTGGCGAGACGGCGAAGCTGCCGGAAATCGCGGCTTCTGGCACGATCGGCGGCTTCGGGAAGCGGGGCGGCTGCCCGGGACATGCGGGGGGCTCCCTGGGAGTTCGGACGAATCGGGCAGTCGGCCGCCAGGGGTGCGACAGCGAACCCGCGCGAAAGGGTGCCGGCGAAGGCTTGAGTTCGCCCTGCTGCCCCGCTATATACCGGCGGCTTGGCTTAGAGGAAAGTTCCCGTGAAAAAGGATATCCACCCGGCTTACCACGAGATCAACGTGGTGATGACGGACGGCTCGACCTTCAAGACGCGCTCGACCTGGGGTGCGGAGGGCGACACGCTCACGCTCGACGTCGATCCGAAGTCCCATCCCGCCTGGACCGGCGGCTCGATGCAGCTGCGCGAGCGTGGTCAGGTGGAGAAGTTCAACCGGCGCTTCCAGAGCTTCCGCCGGAAGTCCTGATCGCGCCATTCGAGGCATCGGAGACGACGATGAAGATTCGCAACTCGCTGAAGACGGCGAAGACGCGCCACAAGGATTGCCGCCTCGTGCGCCGCAAGGGTCGCGTCTACGTCATCAACAAGAAGGACCCGCGCTTCAAGGCCCGCCAGGGCTGAAGCCGGCTCCCTCGACGCGGACAAAAGCCGGGCATTGTCCCGGCTTTGTTGTTTTCAGGTAAGGGGCGGGCATGAGCGAGGCCGGACCGGAGAAGCTGCTTCGGGCGATGCTGGACGCGGCGGTTTCGGCTGCCATGCCGGAGCGTGCCGTGCCGGGACATCTGCCGGAGCCGCCCGAGGGTCGCACGATCGTGATCGGCGCCGGCAAGGCGAGCGCCGCCATGGCCCGCGCAGTCGAGCAGCACTGGCCGGGCCCGCTCGAGGGTCTCGTCGTGACCCGCTACGACCATGCCGTGCCCTGCGAGCACATCGAGATCGTCGAGGCGGCGCATCCGGTGCCGGACGCGGCGGGCGAGGCCGCGGCGGCGCGCATCCTCGCCATGGTCGATGGCCTCAACGAGGACGATCTCGTCCTGGCGCTGATCTCGGGCGGCGGCTCGGCGCTGCTGGCGCTGCCCGCGCCGGGCCTCAGCCTCGAGGACAAGCAGACCGTCAATCGTGCGCTGCTGCGCTCGGGGGCCTCGATCGACGAGATGAACTGCGTGCGCAAGCATCTCTCGGCGATCAAGGGCGGTCGGCTCGCCGCTGCGGCGCATCCGGCGCGGCTGGTGGCGCTCATGATCTCCGACGTGCCGGGCGACGATCCGGCCGTGATCGCCTCCGGCCCGACCGTGTCGGACCCGACGACCCGCGAGGACGCGCTGGCGCTGATCGAGAAGTACGGGATCGCGCTCGCCCCGCATGTGCGGCGCCATCTCGAGGATCCCGCCTGCGAGAGCGTCAAGCCGGGCGACCCGCGCCTCGAGCGGGCGGAGACGGTGATGATCGCCACCCCCCAGGCCTCGCTCGAGGCGGCGGCGGAGGTGGCGCGTGCCGCCGGCATCACGCCCTTGATCCTCGGCGACAGCCTCGAGGGCGAGAGCCGCGACGTCGCCAAGGTAATGGCCGGCATCGCCAAGCAGGTGATCCGCCACGGCCAGCCCTGCCCGCGGCCCTGCGTGCTGCTCTCGGGCGGCGAAACGACGGTCACCGTCAGGGGCGACGGCAATGGCGGGCGGAACGTCGAGTTCCTCCTGGCCCTCGCCGTGGCGCTGGACGGCCTGGCGGGGGTGAGCGCCATCGCCGCCGACACGGACGGCGTCGACGGGGCGGCGGAGGTGGCCGGCGCGTGGATCGACGACGCGACCCTGGCGAAGGCAGAGGAGCTCGGCCTCGCCGCCAAGGCCAGCCTCGCCCGCAATGACGGCCACACCTTCTTCGCCGGCCTGGGCCAGCAGGTCGTCACCGGCCCGACCCTGACCAACGTCAACGATTTCCGGGCAGTGCTCATCACCTGAGCCCCGGGGTGCGCCTCGGCACCTTCGCGATACAACCGCGCGAAATTTGGGTACAATTGCGCGACACGTAATTGCTTGCTCGACGCTGAAGCTCCGCTAACTCTAGCGCATCCACCCGGACCCGCGTCGGAGACGGATTCTTGTCGACCGTTCGTCAAATCGTGCTGTCGCTGCTGCTCCTCGGCGGGGCGGCCGGCGGCTATTACTTTTACGACCATCTGACGGCGGAAAGCGCCATCTCCGGCGATGGCCGGGGTGGCGGGCGGACGATCAGCGTCGAGGTCGCGCCCGTGGTGCGCGAAGTGGTGCGCGACCGGGCCGAGGCGGTCGGCACGACGCTGGCCAACCAGGCGATCGAGATCGTGTCGCTCGCCTCGGGCCGGATCATCGAGCTCCTGTTCGAGCCGGGCCAGCCGGTCGAGGCCGGCGCCGTGCTGGCACGCCTCGACGACGCCATCGAGCAGGCCGACCTCGTCGAGGCGCGGGCGATGTTGAAGGAAGCGGAATCGGCGCTGGATCGCGCCCGGCGGCTGCGCGCCAGCAACAACGTCGCCGAGGCCACCGTGGTCGAGCTCGAGGCCGCCGCCGCTGCCGCCCAGGCGCGGGTGGACCGGGCGGCGCAGCGGCTCGAGGACCGGCTGGTCCGCGCCCCCTTCGACGGGGTGGTCGGCATCCGCCGGGTCGATCTGGGTGCCCGGGTCGACAACGACACGGTGATCACCACGCTCGACGACCGCAGCGAGATGATCGTCGAGTTCATGCTGCCGGAGGTCTTCTACGGCCGCATCCAGCCGGGCCTCAAGGTCCAGGCCAGCAGCACGAGCTTCCCCGACCGCAGCTTCGCCGGCACGCTCACCAGCATCGACACGCGCGTCGACGTCAACAGCCGCGCCTTCCGCGTGCGCGCCTCGCTCCCCAACCCCGACCTCGTCCTGCCGGCGGGCCTCTTCGTCCTGGTCGACATCACGCTCGGCGAGCGCGATGCGGTCATCGTCCCGGAGGAGGCCGTGGTCAGCGAGGCGGATCGCAGCTTCGTCTATGTGGCGGGCCCCGAGCGCGCCGAGCGGCGGCCCGTCGACCTCGGCACGCGCAGCGTCGGCGTGATCGAGATCAGGGACGGCCTCGAGGAAGGCGAGCTCGTGATCACGCGCGGGCTGCAGCGCCTGCGCGACGGCGTCGCCATCAGCTACGAGCTGCCCGAGACCATCGAGCCGGACCACATCGCCCTGCCTTCGGGAGACATCGGGTGACACTCTCCGAGCTGAGCATCCGTCGCCCCGTACTCGCGACGGTGGTCAGCCTGCTCATCGTCGTCTTCGGCATCGCCTCGCTCAGCCGCCTGCCGGTGCGCGAGCTGCCCGACGTCGACCGGGCCGTGGTCAGCATCACGACGATGTACACGGGTGCGGCGCCCGAAATCGTCGACACCGACATCACCGAGGTGATCGAGGGGGCCGTCGCCGGCATTTCCGGCGTGCGCGAGATCACCTCCGAGAGCCGCCGCGGCCGGGGCCGCACGGTGATCACCTTCAACACCGACCGCGACATCGACGAGGCCGCCAACGACGTGCGCGACGCCGTCGCCCGGGTGCGCGCCAGCCTGCCCGAAGACGCGGACGAGCCGCGGATCGTCAAGAGCGACAGCGACGCCGACCCGGTGATGCGCATCGGCATCGTCTCCGACCGGATGAACCCGGCGGAGATCACCGACTATGTCGAGCGCTTCCTCGTCGACCGGCTGGCGACCCTGGACGGCGTGGCGAATGTCGAGATCAACGGCCAGCGGCGTTTCGCCATCCGCATCTGGCTCGACCGCCGGGCGCTCGCCGCCCGCAACCTGACGACCTCCGACATCGAGGCAGCACTCCGGCGCAACAATCTGGAGCTGCCGGCGGGTGAGGTCGAGTCCACCTCGCGCGAGCTGACCGTCCGCCTCGACAGCCGACTGCGCGACGTCGAGAGCTTCCGCCGGCTGGTGGTCGCGACGGCGGACGGCTACCCGATCCGCCTCGCCGACGTCGCCCGGGTGGAGCTGGGTGCCGAGGACGATTCGACCTTCGTGCGCTCGGACGGGCGGCCCGCCGTCGGCATCAACGTGCTCCGCCAGTCGCAGGCCAACACGATCGCCATCTCCGAGGCGGTGCGGAACGAGATCGATCTCCTGCGGCCGATCCTGCCGGCCGGGATGGACATCGTCGTCGGCTCCGACGACGCGATCTTCATCGCCGCCTCGATCCGCGAGGTGCTGATCGCCCTCGGCATCTCGATCATCCTCGTCGTGCTCGTCATCTTCGTCTTCCTCCTGTCGCTCCGGGCGACGCTGGTCCCGGCCGTCACCATCCCGGTCGCCATCATCGGCGCCTTCATCCTGATCCAGGCACTGGGCTTCTCGATCAACGTGCTGACGCTGCTGGCGCTGATCCTCGCCATCGGGCTCGTGGTCGACGACGCCATCGTCATGCTGGAGAACATCCAGCGGCGGATCGAGGAGGGCGAGACGCCGATCACCGCCTCGGTGCTGGGTGCCCGGCAGGTGACCTTCGCGATCATCGCCACCTCGCTGACGCTGATCGCCGTCTTCGTGCCGCTCTCCTTCATGCAGGGCCAGGTGGGCCGGCTCTTCATCGAGTTCGGGCTCGTGCTCGCCGCGGCCGTGCTGATCTCGACCTTCGTGGCCCTGACGCTCTGCCCTGCCCTGTGCTCGCGCGTGCTGAAGGCCAGGACCGCCGGCACGGAGACGACCGGCGGCGGCCGGGCGGCGCGGGCCGTCGGCGATCTCTACCGGCGGCTCCTCACCCGCGCCCTCGCAGCCCCCCTGCCGATCCTGGTCCTTGGCCTCTTGCTCGCCGCCACCAGCGCCGGCCTCTATCTGGCGCTGCCGCAGGAGCTGACGCCGAAGGAGGACCGGGGCGTCTTCTTCGTGCCCATCACGGCCCCCCAGGGCAGCACCGTCGCCTACACGGACGAGCACGTGGCCATGGTCGAGGACCTGGTCCGGCCGCTCACCGAGAACGGCGAGGTCGCGTCCATGTTCGCCATCGCCGGCTCCTGGAACGCGAACAATCGCGGCTTCGTCGTCGGCCGGCTCGCCGACTGGGCCGAGCGCGAGCGCCCGCAGCAGGCCATCGTCGGCGAGCTCATCCCGAAGGTCTCGGGCATCAGCGGGGTGCGCGCCTTCCCGGTGAGCCCCGCCGGGCTCGGGCTCAGGGGCTCGAGCACGCCGCTTCGCGTGGTCATCGGCGGCCCGGACTTCCAGAGTGCGAAGGAATGGGCCGACGACATCGTCGAGCGCGCCGAGGCGAACGAAAACCTCCAGAACCTCGAGGTCGATTTCGAGGAGAACCAGCCGCAGCTGACGCTGCGCGTCGACCGCGACCGGGCCGACGACCTGGACATTCCGCTCGAGACCATCGCCCAGACGCTGCAGACCCTGCTGGCCTCCCGCGAGGTCACCGAATACATCGACCGCGGCCGGGAATACCCGGTGATCATCCAGGCCCGCCACGAGGACCGCCGCAGCCCCACCGACCTCGCCAACATCTTCGTGCGCAGCGGCAAGGGCGACCGTCTGGTGCCGCTGACGGCCCTCGTCTCGGCCGAGGAGGCGGCGGCGGCACCGTCGCTGCGCCGCTACGACCGCCTGCCGGCCGTCACCATCACCGCCTCGCTCGCCGACGGCTACGACCTGGGCGCGGCCATCGACTATATCCAGGCGATCGCCCTCGACACCCTGCCGGCGGAGGCGCATCTCGGCTTCGCCGGGCAGAGCCGCGAGTTCCTGGAGGCCAAGGGCGGCATCCTGCTCACCTTCGGCCTGGCGCTGCTCATCGTCTTCCTCGTGCTCGCCGCCCAGTTCGAGAGCTGGATCCACCCGCTCATCATCATGCTCACCGTGCCGCTCGCCGTCGCGGGTGCGCTCTTCGCCCTCTACGTCACCGGGCTCTCGCTCAACGTCTACAGCCAGATCGGCGTCGTGCTGCTGATCGGCCTGATGGCCAAGAACGGCATTCTCATCGTCGAGTTCGCCAACCAGCTCCGCGACGAGGGGCACACTGTGCGCGAGGCGGTGGTCGAGGCCGCCGTGCTGCGGCTGCGGCCCATCGTCATGACCGTCGTCTCGACCGTGCTAGGTGCGGTCCCGCTCGTCATCGCCAGCGGTGCCGGGGCGGAGAGCCGGATCGCCATCGGTACCGTGATCATCGGCGGGCTGAGTCTCGCCTCGGTGCTAACACTGGTCCTGACCCCTGTGCTCTACGACCTCCTCGCCCGCTTCACGCGGCCGGCGAGCGTCGTCGGCCGGGAGCTCGAGGCCGAGCTGCCCGGGCGCACCCGCCCGGCCGAGTAGCCCCGCCGCTCAGTGGCCAACCGACTCCGATAACAGGTTGACGATCAGCACCCCGGCGATGATCAGTCCGAGGCCGATGACGGCCCAGAAGTCCAGCCGCTGGCCGAAGACGACGAGCCCGACGAGCGAGATCAGGACGATGCCGAGGCCGGACCAGATCGCGTAGGCGATGCCGACCGGGATGGTCCGAAGCACCAGGGCGAGGAAGAAGAAGGCGAGCCCGTAGCACACCACGACCGCCACCGACGGCCAGAACCGCGTGAACTGCTGCGACGCCTGCAGCGCCGTGGTACCCGCGACCTCGCAGGCGATGGCGACGACGAGCTGCAGATAGACCATGGCGAGTTCATCCAGCCGACCGACATGGCCGCCAATATTGTGGGCCCGAACATGACGGTGATCTACTACCTCTCCCATCCCGAAGTGACCATCGATCCCGCTGTCCCGGTGCCCGAATGGGATTTGTCGGCCACGGGCCGGGCGCGGGGTGTGCTGCACATCGTCGGCATCGGTCCGGGCACGCCGGCCTGGCGCAGCCGGGAGGCTACGGG
>CAZGUW010000137.1:0-3986 GCA_964528705.1 uncultured Geminicoccaceae bacterium | reverse complement strand
GGGTGCTGGCGGTCCGGGACTCCGCCTGGCTCCGCGCCTGCCGGCGGATCGTCACCAGCGCCGAGCGCAAGGCCGTGGAGACGGCCGAGCTCATCGCCGAGGCATCGGGCGCCGAAATCGTCGAGCGCCCAGCCATGCACGAGAACGACCGCTCGGCCACGGGCTTCCTCGTGCCTGCCGAATTCGAGCAGGTGGCCAACGAGTTCTTCGCCCGGCCCGACGAGGCTGGGAGCGTGCCAGCGACGCCCAGGCGCGGATCGCAGCCGAACTCGAGGCGGTGCTGGCGGACCATGACCTGGCCACCCCCCTCCTCCTCGTCGGCCACGGCGGCGTCGGCACCCTCCTCTACTGCCGCCATGCCGGGCTTAAGATCGACCGCCGGCACGATCAGCCGAAGGGCGGCTGCGTCTTCGCGCTGGACGCCCGGAGCCTGGCACCCCGCTTCGCCTGGCGGCCGATGGAGGAAGTCGCGAATCCGCTCGGGCCTTGCTAAGCCGC
This sequence comes from uncultured Geminicoccaceae bacterium, assembly GCA_964528705.1. GTDB lineage: Bacteria > Pseudomonadota > Alphaproteobacteria > Geminicoccales > Geminicoccaceae > SLRI01. Next base: position 3,488 of record CAZGUW010000137.1, on the reverse strand, counting down.
GCCATTCGCGGCCATGTTGCGGCGGGGAGACAACGCAGGAGATCGGGGCGTGGCCAGGGCCTATGTCTGCGGCACGCTGGACAGCAAGGCGACGGAGCTCGGCTATGTTCAGGGCTGCCTCGAGGCCGCGGGTGTCGCCACCTGCCTCGTCGATCTCGGCACCAGCGGCGAGGCCGGGCCGGCAGACGTCTCCGCTCGCGAGGTCGCGGCCCATCACCCGAAGGGTCCGGATGCTGTCTTCACCGGCGACCGGGGGAGTGCCGTCGCCGCCATGGCCGAGGCTTTCGTTCGCTTCGTGGCGAGCCGGGACGATATCGGCGGCATGATCGGCGCCGGCGGGTCCGGCAACACGACCCTCGTTACGGCCGCCATGCGCGCTCTGCCGGTGGGCCTGCCCAAGGTGATGGTCTCGACCGTGGCCTCGGGCAATGTGGCGCCTTATGTCGGCCCCGCCGATATCCTGATGCTGCACGCCGTGGCCGACGTCCAGGGACTGAACGCGATCACCAGGCGCGTGCTGGGCAACGCCGCCCATGCGCTGGCCGGCATGATGCTGCACCAGGCCCCGATGCCGGCGGCAGCCGCGAAGCCGGCCATCGGGCTCACCATGTTCGGGGTCACCACGGCCTGCGTGCAGCAGGTGACGCGCGCACTCGAGGCCGACTATGACTGCCTCGTCTTCCACGCCACCGGCACAGGGGGTCAGGCGCTCGAGAAGCTGGTGGCGAGCGGGCTCGTCGGTGCGATGCTCGACATCACCACGACGGAGATCGCCGACCTGCTGGTGGGCGGTGTGCTGCCGGCGGGCGAGGATCGCCTCGAGGCGGTGATCGAGACCGGCATTCCCTATGTCGGTTCGCCTGGCGCCCTCGACATGGTCAATTTCGGGGCGATGGAGACCGTGCCGGAACGTTTCCGGGACCGCCGCCTCTACGTGCACAACCCGAACGTCACGCTGATGCGCACGACGGCCGAGGAGAACGCCCGCTTCGGCGCCTGGCTCGCGGCGCGGCTCAACCGGATGGAAGGGCCCGTCCGCTTCCTGATCCCGGACGGCGGGGTATCGGCGATCGACGCCGAGGGCCAGCCCTTCTTCGATCCGCAAGCCGACGCGGCGCTCTTTGCGGCACTCGAGGCGGATTTCCGCCCTGCCGCCAACCGGCGCCTCGTCCGCGTGGCCCAGAACATCAACGATGCGGCCTTCGCCGCCGCCTGCGTCGCCGCCTTCCACGAGATCACGAGGACAAGCTGAATGCCCCGCTTCGAACGCCAGGCGCTGGTCGAGAAGTTCCAGGACATGGTGCGCCGGCGCGTGCCGATCATCGGCGGCGGTGCCGGCACGGGCCTCAGTGCCAAGTGCGAGGAGGCGGGCGGCATCGACCTCATCGTCATCTACAATTCCGGCCGCTACCGCATGGCCGGCAGGGGCTCGCTCGCCGGGCTCATGGCCTACGGCAACGCCAACGACATCGTCGTCGAGATGGCGCACGAAGTGCTGCCGGTGGTGCAGCGGACACCGGTGCTCGCCGGCGTCAACGGCACCGACCCCTTCATGCTCCGGGAGAAGTTCCTGCGCGATCTCAAGGACATGGGCTTCGCCGGCATCCAGAACTTCCCGACCGTGGGGCTCTTCGACGGCGTCATGCGCACCAATCTCGAGGAGACCGGCATGGGCTACGGGCTGGAGGTCGACCTCGTCCGGGCCGCGCACGAGCTCGACATGCTGACCACACCTTATGTCTTCTCCGCCGACGAGGCCGTCGCCATGACCGAGGCCGGGGCCGACCTCATCGTCCCGCACATGGGGCTCACGACCGGTGGCACGATCGGCGCCGAGACTGCAGTGAAGCTCGAGGACTGCCCGGCGATCATCGACGAGTGGGCGGCGGCGGCGCGCCGGGTGCGGTCGGACGTCATCGTCATCTGCCATGGCGGGCCCATCGCCACGCCCGAGGATGCGGCTTATGTCCTCGCCCGCACCGAGCATTGCCACGGCTTCTACGGCGCCTCGTCGATGGAGCGGCTGCCGACCGAGCAGGCGCTCACCGCCCAGGTCGCAGCCTTCAAGAAGATCGGATTCGGCGCATGAGCGGCACGGTCGGCATCCTCATCGTCTCGCACTCGCCCAAGGTCGCCGAGGGTGCCGTCGACATGGTGCGCCAGATGGTGGGCGACGAGGTGAGCTGCACGGGCGTGGGCGGCGATCCCGATGGCGGGCTCGGCACGGATGCGGCGAGGATCCTGGCCGGCATCGAGGCCGTGTGGTCAGCGGCCGGGGTCGCCGTCCTGGTCGATCTCGGCGGGGCGGAGATGAACAGCGAGATGGCCATCGAGATGCTCGACGAGGCGCGCCGCGGCCTCGTCCGCATCGCCGCGGCACCGGTGGTGGAGGGGGCGGTGATCGCCGCGACCGAGGCGTCCACCGGCAGCACCCTGGACGAAGTGGTGACGGCGGCGGAGGAGTGGCGCTGATGACAGCCGAGAACACGCGGGTCCGCGTCGACCATCCGACCGGCCTGCATGCCCGCCCGGCGGTGAAGCTGACGAAGCTCGCCAAGGGCTACGATTCCGCCATTCGCCTGCGCGGCCTGCCGGACGGCGCCTGGGTCGACGCGAAGAGCATCGTCAAGGTCATGGCGCTCAAGCTCAAGACCGGCACCGAGATCGAGCTCGAGGCCGAGGGCGCCGATGCGGCAGAAGCGATCGCGGGGCTCAGGGGCCTCGTCGAGCGCAATTTCGATGAGCATGGCTGAGAAGCACTACAAAGGTCGCGTGGCAGCACCGGGCCTGGCACTCGGGCCCCTCTTCCACCTGCCCGACCTCGAAAGGGCGGCCGACCGGCCGGCCGGCACGCCCGAGGCGGAAATGGCGCGGCTGACCGACGCCATCGCGGCCGCCAAAGAGCAGCTAGCGCTCCTGCTCGCGGAAGGCGAGGAGATGGCGGCGGAGATCCTGGGGTTCCAGCTCGAGATGCTGGAGGATCCGGCCCTCGTCGAGGCGGCCGAGGTACTCGTGGCCGAGGGCACGCCGGCGGCCCGGGCCTGGCAACAGGGGCTTGCGCCGCAGGTCGAGGTCTTCGCCGGCGACGACGATCCCTATTTCCGCGCCCGCGCCGCCGACCTCCTTGACCTGCGCGATCGCGTCATGGCGGCGCTCGCCGGTAGCGGCGGCCCGGCGCCCGCCCCGCCGGCGGGTGCGATCGTCCTTGCCAGCGACCTCAGCCCATCGCGCTTCCTCGGCTTCGACTGGACGGTGCTCGGTGGGGCCGCGCTCGGGGCGGGCAGTGCCGCGAGCCACGTCGCCATGCTCGCCCGTGCCCGGGGCATTCCGCTGGTGATCGGGCTCGGACCGGTCGCGCCCGTGGCGGCAACGAGGCGGCCGAGGATCAGGCGCCCGCCGCGGCACAGCCCGCGCCGCAGCCGGCCCCGCAGGAGCCCCGGATGGCGGCACCGCGTCCGGCGGCCCCGGCGCCCGCACCGGCCCCGGCA
>CAZGUW010000136.1:0-12621 GCA_964528705.1 uncultured Geminicoccaceae bacterium | reverse complement strand
CAGATCACCAGCGCCGGCTTGTAGCTCAGGGCCATGCCGACGAGGAAGACGCCGACATAGAGGAAGGTCGGCAGGCGCAGGTTCAGCTGCGGCGTCCAGCCCTCGATGTCGTACGGGATGGGCACGATCAGCAGGTAGCTGAGGATGGCCGCATCCAGCAGCAGGAAGGCGGCGGTCGCCGCCATGCCGCCGATGCCGTGGCGCACGAGGAAATAGGGGGCAGCGCCCAGCAGCGCGAAGGCCGCGATAACGGCGAGATAGAGGCCCGAGCGCTCGAATGGCACGGACAGCACGGCCCAGGCTGCAAGCAGGGTGAGGGCGATGAGCCGCCCCCAGAACATGTAGGCGAGGCCCGCGAGCTCCTCTCTGGCGAGCCCCTGTTCCAGCTCAGACATAAAGAGCTCCCATTCTGGCGCCGCCGCGATGCGATCCGGAGGAGGCCCCGCGGGAGCCCGGATCGGGTGTGATTATACCGAAAAACCGAAAAGTCATTTCGCCCTGGGCAGGTTTTCTTGCGGTCTCGAATGACCTAGGTGGCTTTGCCACTGGGTCCGCGATGGCGTGGGTCGAAAAAAGTCGAGGAGACGCGAGATGAATAGCGGATCGCTGGTCGCCCTTGCCATGGCCGCCTCGGTGGCACTGGCGGGCACCGCACCGGCCGAGCCGGTCACCGAGGTCGTTCCGCGCTCCGAGCTGGAGTTCATCCCGCTCAATCCGGCCCGAGGCGATGCCGCTCCACAAGCGGGCGGCCTGTGGGGCGACATACGAAAGGATGTGCCGAGCGGTGTGCTGCTCAAGTTTGCGCCCGGCTTTTCGTCGCCACCGCATATTCACAACATCACCTACCGGGCGGTGGTCATCGACGGTGCCCTGTACAACGGCGATGAGAATGCTGCGAAGATGTGGATGGGCCCCGGCTCCTTCTGGAACCAGCCGGCCGGGCAGTTGCACATAACGGCGGCCAGCGAAGACGTGGGCGCTACGGCCTTTCTGGAAATCCTGGACGGGCCGTATCTCGTTCAGCCACCCAGCCTGGCCTTCAACAATGACGAGCGCCCGGTCAATCTCGACGCGGGGAACGTCTTCTGGCTGGATGCATCCGACGTGACCTGGGTCGACATGGGCGGCGCGTCGTCAGCGGCAGCCGGAACCAGAATCGCTTTCCTTTGGGGCAGCCCCGAGAATGGCGAGAAGAACGGCACCCTGCTCAGGCTGCCGGCCGGCCTCGGCGGCGAACTCGCCGACAATGGCTCATGGTTGCGCGCCGTCGTGATTCAGGGGCAGATCGGCCACCGCCTGGCCGACTCCTCCGAGGCCACTGCTCTGGAACCGGGCAGCTATTTCGGCTCGCATGGCAAGGCCGTGCACCACATCGCCTGCGAGGCCGAGGATGCGTGCCTTCTCTATGTCCGGACCGACGGACGCTACGAGATCACGGAGGTGCCGCTCTAGCAGCCACCTCCTCCGCTCGGCGGCGGCACGCGCCTCGCCATCAAGGACGAAAAAACAGGCGCGCGGTCGGCCGCGCGCCTGCTCGTTTCCGGTCATGAGACAAGCTCTCAGCCGTTGACCTCGGCCACCGTGCGGTGGTGCATCGCCGGCCAGTTGGCGGCCGCCTTTGCCAGGACTCCGGCCTTGTCCGCCTGGTAGGTATCGAACACGGCGGCGTTCAGGAAGACGTAGAGCCTGCCGTCGACGATGTCGGCGAAGCGCGGGTTGGCGTCCAGCTTCTTGCCTTTGGCGACGCCGAGGGTGCAGAAGCCGCCATATTGCGGCATGTAGCGCTCGGGCTCCGCCTGGAAGCGCTGCATCGTCTCTTCCGTCGCGAAGTAGTACGCCACACCATCGTGCTCGGCCGTGAAGACGGCCTGGCCGGGCTCGACCTCGAGGCCGGTGGCGAGCGCCACCGCATCGTTGCCGCGGAGCGCCACGCCGAGGCCGCTGACGGTCGTGCCGGTCGAGACGTTGTACTCGTCGGCGGCGAACGCCGTTGCGCCGGCCGCAAGGGTGCCGATGAGGGTCGCCGCGGCGACGAGGGTCCTGATGGTCTGCATGGTCTTGATCCTTTCGGTTGGGTTCGGGGTTTGGTTCAGGCGGCCAGGGCGGCGATGCGCTGCATCGCCTCCTCGGTGGTCCAGACGGCGTTCGCGATCATGCGGAAGTTGATGAGTGCGGCGAGGTAGCCGTCCCCCTCGGGCACCTTCGCGCCTGCGGTCGCGTCCCTGACGACCGCGACCTCGAAGCCCTGCTCGAGGAATTCGCGCATGTGGCTCTCGACGCAGAGATTGGCCGACATGCCGGCGAGGATGACCTGGTCGACCCGGAGCTTCCGGAGTTGCAGGGCGGCGTCGTTCTGCTCGGGCCCGTAGACCTTGTGCGGCGAGGCGATGATCGTCCGGCCGTCGAAGATGTAGTCCTTGTACTCGGGCATGAAGTCGGCGCCCGAGCCCTCGAAGCCGCTCATGTCCAGCGGGCCCGGCCGGTCGAACATGCGGATCGAATGCATGACCTTCTCGAGCGCCCCCTCGAACGCCCAGTGGTGGTCCTGCGGGTAGTAGTAGTGGGGCGAGATCACGACCGGCATGTCGACCGCCTTGGCGGCGTGGAAGAGGTGGCCGAGATTCGCCACGACGTCGTGCTCGGTGACACTCTCGCCGACCACGCCCCAGGCCACGCCATCGGGGCTGAGGAAGTCGATCTGCGGGTCGACGACGAGCAGGGCGGCACGGCCCCTTTCGAGCGCCATCGTCGAGGGCGGCAGGGCCGGCTCGGCCGGGTCGGCATAAGCCGCGAGGCCGGCTGCCTCTGCATGCCGGCCGGCGACCGCGGCGGCGGCAGCGCCGGCAATGCCGGTCGCCCCGGCCGCCAGCAGGGCGCGGCGGTCGATGCCCTTCTCGTCGGCGTCATGGTGATGGTGGTGGTGATGCTTGCAGCACGTCATGGTCTTGCTCCTCTTGATCTTGGGGAAACGGGCCGGCGGCCCGCTGCTCGGGGTTGCGCCAGGTGCCGGCGAACGCCGGCGTCCGGCCAGGGAATCGGGGGGCGGCCTCAGAGGCCGAGATCGGAAAGACCGGGGTGCCCCTCGGGCCGCGGGCCGAGCGGCCAGCGGAAGAGACGTTCGCTCTCGGTGATCGGCAGGTCGTTGATCGAGGCGCGGCGCACGGCCATCAGCCCGTCGGCCGCGAACGCCCAGTTCTCGTTGCCGTAGGCTCGAAACCAGCTGCCGTCCGGCGCCTCTGCCTCGTAGGCGAAGCGCACGGCGATGCGCGCGCCGTCGAAGCTCCAGAGTTCCTTGATCAGCCGGTACTGGCGCTCGGCCTGCCACTTGCGGGTCAGGAAGGCCTCGACCGCCTCGCGCCCCTCCAGGAATTCGGCCCGGTTCCGCCAGGACGTGTCCGGCGTGTAAGCGGCGGCGACCCGGGCCGGGTCCCGGCTGTTCCAGGCATCCTCGGCGGCACGGACCTTGATGGCGGCCGAAGCCCGGTCGAAGGGTGGCAGCGGTGGGCGGGTCATGGCGAAGCTCCAATGTGTACAGATCAGTTCAGTTCGGCGAGGCGTTAATGCACCGATCTGTACACCTAAGCAAGCGCAGAATTCGCCTCGTTCGGCGGTTTCGTGGCCGGATTGGAGCTAAGTAGCTGCGAGTGAGCGATAAAAAAATCTGGCGGCTTGCGATTCCGGCGGCAGATGTTATCTACCGATCTGTCCACAAACGGAGTCGGGGATGCGTCCCAGCAAGCGCGACGAATTGGTGCGAAAGGCGCTCGAGATCTTCTACCGCGACGGCTTCCACGCGACCGGCATGGATCTCCTCGCCGCCGAGACCGGCATCTCGAAGACCACCATGTTCAAGCATTTCCGCACGAAGGAGGAGCTGATCCTGGCGGTCCTCCGGCTGCGCGATCAGGACTTCCGCAACTGGCTGTTCCGCCGGATGGCGGAAGCCGGCAGCGCCCGGGCGCAGCTGCTCGCGATGTTCGATGCGCTGGCGGAATGGTTCGCCGCTGCCGGCTTTCGCTCCTGCATGTTCATCAAGGCCGCCTCGGAGTACCCAGCCCCGCACCACCCGATCCACGCACAGTCGGCGGAGCACAAGCGCCTGCTCTTCCTGCAGCTGCGCGAGATCGCCGCCGAGGCCGGCGCCCGTGACCCGGCAGCGCTGGCGCGCGCCCTCCTGCTGCTCAAGGAAGGCGCCATCGTCACCGCCCATCTCGGCCACGAGGCCGACCCCGCCGGCGACGCCAAAGCCGCCGCGGCCCTGCTCATCGAGGACGCCCTGCCCGCCTGACCGGCGGACGGCCCGCTACCGCACGATGACGCCGGGGTTGAGAATCCCCTGCGGGTCCAGCCGCTGCTTCGCCGCCGCCAGCACCTCGCCGAAGAGCGCCGGCCGCTGCCGCTCGTACCATTGCTGGTGGTCGCGGCCGACCGCGTGGTGGTGGGTGATGGTGCCGCCCTCGCGGATCAGGGCGTCGGAGACGGCGTCCTTGATCGCCTGCCATTGTTCGAGGAGGGCACCCTTCCGGCCCTCGGCATGGAAGGCGAAATAGGGCGCCGGCCCGTCCGGATAGGCGTGGCTGAAGCGGCAGGAAACCGCCCCCGGCCGGCCCGTCGCCTCCAGGATCGCCCGCGCCGTCACCGCCTGGATCGCGTCGTGGAAGGCCTCGAACCGCTCCCAGGTGATGGCGGTCTCGAACGTGTCGGAGATGATGCCGCGCGGCGTCAGCTGCTCGCGGTTGTAGGGCATGCGAATGAAGGCCTCGCGCCAGGCGCCGACCGCCCCCTCGAGATGGGCGTTCGGGTTGTCCCGCCAGGGCACGTCGACCCGGCCGCCATGGTCGAGACAGCACTGCTCCGCCCGCGCCATCCAGGCGTCGACGGGATGGTCCGCACTCTCGAAGGACACGACCATCAGCGTGAAGGACCCGTCGCCGGCGCCGTTCACCTGCAGTTCGACCCCGTCGACGATGCGCAGGTTCGCCGGATACAACCCGGCCTGCGCCACGGCGCGCACCGCCCGCGCCGCACCCTTGAAGTCGGCGAAGCGGTAGCCCGCCGTCGCCTTGAAGGCCGGGCGCCCCTGCAGGCGGACCCAGGCCTCCGTGATGACGCCGAGCGCTCCCTCCGAGCCGATCATGAAGCGATCCGGGCTCGGGCCGGCACCGGAGCCCGGCAGCCGGCGCGAGACGATCTCGCCCGCGGGCGTGGTCATCGAGACGCTCTCGACCAGGTCGTCGATATGGGTGAAGAGCGTCGCGAAATGCCCGCCCGAGCGCGTGGCGATCCAGCCGCCCAGCGTCGAGTGCTCGAAGCTCTGGGGGAAATGCCGAAGCGTCAGGCCGCTCGGCCTGAGCCCGGCCTCGAGCGCCGGCCCCCGGGCACCCCCCTGGATCCGCGCCGCCCGGCTGACCTCGTCGACCTCCAGCACCCGGCCCATCCGGGCCATGTCGAGCGCCACCACGCCGTTGAAGCCGGCGCCCACATCGGCCGTCACGCCGCCGACGACCGACGAGCCGCCGCCCCAGGGTATGAGCGCCGCACCCGCGCCGCAGCACCATTCCATGACCCGCGCGATGTCTTCCGCGTTCTCCGGATAGGCCACCACGTCCGGCGCATGGGCGAAGTCGCCGATGCAGCAGCGGATCGAATCCGGCTGCGACTGGCCGAAGGCGTGCAGCACCCGCTCGTAAGCGTCGCTCGTGCAGAGCTTCGCCACACCCGCCGGTGGCGTCAGTCGCGGCTTCGGCAGGTCGATGGCATCGAGTGTCGGAAAGGCGCCCTCACCGGTCGGCCGGATGCCGAAGCCGTCGGCGAAGGTCTGCAGCAGTGCTGCCGTCTGCTCGGCATCGAGCCCGTCCCCCTCATGGCCCCAGCCCCAGTATTTCAGCCGCTTGTCCATCCTGCCTTCCTGATCCTGCATCGAGCCCGCCCCGGTATTCTGGAGCGAACGTGAACCCGGCGGCGGCACGGAGCAAGCCGCCCGAAAACGTGACAGCCGGCGGCGGACGCGCTAGGAGCCCGCATTCCACGGAAAGCTTCGGGATCCGGCATGGCTCGTTTCGACCTCTACGTGATCGGCGGCGGCTCCGGCGGCGTCGCCTGCGGCCGGCGTGCGGCCGCGTACGGGGCGAAGGTCGGGCTCGCCGAGTCCAGCCGCGTCGGCGGCACCTGCGTCATCCGCGGCTGCGTGCCGAAGAAGCTCATGCACTACGGCGCCCACTTCGCGGAAATGTTCCGCCTCGCCAGGGGCTATGGCTGGCAGCTCGGCACCGCACCGGTGCTCGACTTCCAGGCGCTCATCGAGGCCCGCAACACCGAGATCCAGCGGCTCAACGACATCTATCTCGGCATGCTCGACCGCGCCGGCGTCGCCGTCCATGCCGACCGGGCCAGGGTCCAGGGCCGCACCGCCGACGGCGCCTTCCGCATCGCCGTCGGCGACGCGGAGCACGAGGCCACCAACCTGCTCGTCGCCGTGGGCGCCCGACCGGCGAAGCCCACCCTCCCCGGGGTCGAGCACACCGTCACCTCCGACGAGATCCTCGAGAACCTCTACCCCATGCCGAAACGGCTCGCCGTGGTGGGGGCCGGCTATATCGGCGTCGAGCTCGCCAGCATCTTCAACGGGCTCGGCGTCGAAACCAGCCTCATCCTGCGCGCCGACCAGCCGCTTCGCGGCTTCGACGAGGATCTCCGCCGGCACATGACCGCCGAGCTCGAGCGCCACGGCCTCGGTCTCCGCCGCAACACCGTGGTCAACGCCATCGAACCGGCCGATGGCGGCTACCGGCTCGACACCACCACCGGCACGCTCGACGTCGACCGCGTCGTCTACGCCACCGGCCGCGATGCCCTGCCCAACACCCGCCATCTCGGGCTGGAGGAGCTCGGCGTCGCCATGGACCCGACCGGCGCCATTCTGGTGGACGCGGCCTACAGGAGCTCCGTGCCCGGCCTCTACGCCGTCGGCGACTGCAGCGACCACGCCGGGCAGGGCCTGCACAGTGGCCAGCACGACCTCACCCCCGTCGCCATCGCCGAAGGCCGGGTGATCGCCGAGACCCTCTACAACCGGAACCCGCACGAGGTCGCCTACGCCTCGATCCCGACCGCCATCTTCGGCATGCCGCAGGCGGGCTCGGTCGGCATGAGCGAGGCCGAGGCCAGGAGCCGCGGCCACGAGGTCGAGGTCTTCAAGACCGAGTTCCGGCCCATGCTCTATACGCTCCCCGGTGCCGCCAACCGCACCTTCATGAAGCTCGTCGTGGACACCAAGACCGACCGCGTGCTCGGCTGCTCGATGGTCGGCGACGACGCGGCGGAGATCGTGCAGGGGCTCGCCATTGCCTTGACGGCCGGGGCCACCAAGGCGCAATTCGATGCAACGGTCGGGGTTCACCCCTCGGCAGCGGAGGAATTCGTCACGATGTATCAGCCGGCGACCGGCTGATCGCCTGACGGGGAATAGGGACGAAGGGCCATGACCCAGAGCTGGACACCACAGAGCTGGCGGCAGATGGAACGCCGCCAGATGCCCGACTACAAGGACGCCGAGAACCTCGCCGCGGTCGAGCGCCAGCTCGCCTCCTACCCGCCTCTGGTGTTTGCCGGCGAGGCGCGCCGGCTCAAGGAGGATCTGGCCGCGGTCGCCAAAGGCGAGGGCTTCCTTCTCCAGGGCGGCGACTGTGCCGAGGCCTTCGCCGACTTCAATGCCGACAAGATCCGCGACACGCTCCGCGTCCTCCTGCAGATGGCCGTCGTCCTGACCTTCGGCGGCGGCATGCCGGTGGTTAAGGTCGGCCGCATGGCCGGCCAGTTCGCCAAGCCGCGCTCCGCCCCGACCGAGCGCGTCGGCGAGGTCGAGCTGCCGAGCTATCGGGGCGACATCGTCAACGGCCTCGACTTCGTGGCGCAGGACCGCGAGCCCGACCCGGCACGCCAGCTCCAGGCCTACAGCCAGGCCGCCGCGACGCTCAACCTGCTGCGCGCCTTCACCCAGGGCGGCTACGCGGCCCTGACCCGCGTCCACGAGTGGACCCTGGGCTTCCTCGACAAGTCGCCGGCCGGCGAGCGCTACCAGGATTTCGCCGACGCCATCAGCCAGGCGCTCGACTTCATGCGCGCCTGCGGCGTCACCGATCTCTCGACGCCCGAGATCACCCGGACCACCCTCTACACCAGCCACGAGGCCCTGCTGCTCGGCTTCGAGGAGGCGATGACCCGCGTCGATTCGACCTCCGGGCGCTGGTACGACACCTCGGCGCACCTCGTCTGGATCGGCGACCGCACCCGCCAGCTCGACGGTGCGCATGTCGAGTACTGCCGCGGTATCGCCAACCCGCTCGGCGTCAAGGCCGGCCCCACCATGCCGGTCGACGACCTGCTCCGGCTCTGCGACGTCCTCAACCCGGCGAACGAGCCGGGCCGGCTCACGGTCATCGCCCGCATGGGCCACGAGCTGGTCGAGCGGCACCTGCCGCCGCTGGTCCGCGCCCTCGAGCGCGAGGGCCGGGTCGTCGTCTGGACCTGCGACCCCATGCACGGCAACACGATCAAGTCGTCGTCGGGCTACAAGACCCGGCCGTTCGAGCGGGTCCTGGCCGAGGTCCGCAGCTTCTTCGCCATCCACAAGGGCCTCGGCACGCATGCCGGCGGCATCCACCTGGAGATGACCGGGCAGGACGTCACCGAATGCACCGGCGGGGCGCAGGCGATCACCGATGCGGCGCTGAAGGACCGCTACCACACCCATTGCGATCCGAGGCTCAACGCGCAGCAGAGCCTCGAGCTCGCCTTCCTCATGGCCGAGGCGCTGAAGGAGGAGCGGCAGGCCCTGCGCGCCGCGTCATGACGCCAAGCAACGCCGAGGTCCCCCGCTACACCGACAAGTACTTCGACAAGACGCGGCGGATCGTCGAGCGGTTCGGCGACTGCCGCGTCACCTACGCCGTGTTCATGCGCCGGCCGGTGCTGTCCACCCCGCGCCTCGCGGTCGACTGGCTGCGCGAGGTGGCGGCCGAGCGCGCGGCCGACATCACCATCGAGGAACGCTTCGAGGAAGGCGGCTGGGTCGGCGCCGGCGAGCCCATGCTCTATCTGCACGGGTCGTTTCGCCACCTCGTCGACCTCGAGACCATGTTCCTGCAGAAGCTCGGCCCCGCCTGCGTCGCCGCCTTCAACGCCTACACCATGTGCACCGACCTGCCCTATGTGGCCTTCCTCGCCATGGATGCGCGGCACTGCGCCGGGGCGGAGATGGCGGAGATGATGGCCTACGCGGCCAGCGTCGGCTCGGCCCGCGCCCGGCGCGAGAGTGCTGCCAAGGGCTTCATCGGCAACGCCACCGACGCCACCGCCCACTATTTCGGCCAGAGCAACGGCCTCGGCACCATGCCGCATGCGCTCATCGGCTACGCCAAGAGCACGGTCGAGGCGGCGCGCATGTTCCACGCCACCTTCCCCGACGACCCGCTCTACGTGCTGGTCGACTATTTCGGCCGCGAGGTCACCGACTCGCTCGCCGTCTGCGCCGCCTTTCCCGACCTCGCCGCCAGCGGCCGCCTCGGCGTCCGCCTCGACACCCATGGCGGCCGCTTCATCGAGGGCCTCGACACGGCCCGTTCCTACGCCGTGCTCGACCGGCACATGCCGGAAGCGATCCGCACCTACCGGACCCATGACGAACTCCGCTGGCTGACCGGCACGGGCGTCACCGCGGCCGCCATCTACCATGTGCGCGAAACGCTCGACGCGGCCGGCTATCCCGACGTCAAGATCATCGCCAGCTCCGGCTTCAGCCCGTCCAAGTGCAAGCTGATGGCGAGCGTGCGGGCGCCCATCGACGTCATCGGCACGGGCTCCTATCTCCCCGAGATCTGGGGCGAGACCTACGCCACCGCCGACGTGATCGCCTATGACGGCGAGCACCGCGTCAAGCTCGGCCGCGAGTTCCTGCTGCCGACCACCGACTGAGCCCGCCGGCAACCACCCCATGCCCCCAGCCGCCAAGCGCCTTGGATCTTCTTAGGACCCTCTGGTCGCAGCGGCCCTGGACGCGCGCGCCCTTCTGGCGCGAGACGCTGATCCGTATCCAGCCGGCATGGCCCGCACTCCTGGTCATGCTTGCCCTCCTCCTCGCCGACCCCGCCGGCTGGCCGGGAGCCCTGGCGGTCGCGGCGCTCGTCGCCGTCCTGATCGCCGCCGTCAACGCCGCCCTTCGCCTGCGCCGCAGCATGCTCCTCGAGGACTGGCTCGCGGGCCTCGTCAGGAACGACCTCAACCGGCACCCGGCCGGCCTCGACGAGCCGACGGCGGCGCGCATCGTCCGCCCGGTGATCGACCTCATGCGGCAGCTGCGCCGGGCGGAGCGGGACAACGCGGCGCGGCAGAAGCTCATCGAGCAGCTGGTCGAGGCCCTGCCGGATCCGATCCTGATGATCGACGAGCGCCGGCACGTGGTGCAGGCCAACACCGCCGCCCGGCGCGGCTTCGAGATCGCGGCACTGCCCATGCCGCTCGTCCGGGTGCTGCGCGACCCGGGCGTGCTCGCTGCGGTCGATTCGGCGCTCGGCGGCGACACCGCGTCCGAGCTCGCCTTCCGCCCCGCCCTCGCCCCGGACAAGCAGTTCGCCGTGCGCACCAGCGGCATCGTCCTGCCGCGCGGCGCGCATGGCGCCCTCCTGGCACTGCGCGAGGAGACCGAGCAGGTGATGATCGAGCGGATGCGCTCGGACTTCGTCGCGAATGCCAGCCACGAGATCAGGAACCCGCTGGCCGCTCTCGTCGGCTTCATCGAGACCCTGCAGGGCCCGGCGAAGGACGACGCCGACGCCCGTGAGGCCTTCCTCGCCATCATGGGCGAGGAGACGGCGCGCATGACCCGGCTCGTCGATGACCTCCTGTCGCTATCCCGGATCGAGCTCGCCGCCGACCAGCCGCCGGCCGAGACCATCGACATCATGGCGATCCTCGCCCCGGTGATCGACCGCCTTGAGCCACGGGCCACCCGGCAGGGTGTGACCATCGCGCGCACGGCGACCGAGCGACTGCCCAGGGTCCAGGGCACGCCGGACCAGCTGCACCAGCTCTTCACCAACCTGATCGACAACGCCATCAAGTATGGCGGTCCGAACAAGACCGTGACGGTCGAGGTCAGGCTGCTCGACCCGGCACCGGTCAGCGCCGGTGCGCTGGCCGGAAGGCAGGCCGTCGCCGTCAGCGTCGTCGACCAGGGCCAGGGCATCCCCGCGGAGCACATCCCGCGCCTGACCGAGCGGTTCTACCGGGTCGACCGGGCCCGCTCGCGCAGCGCTGGGGGCACGGGCCTCGGGCTGGCCATCGTCAAGCACATCGTCCGCCACCATCGGGGCGAGCTCAGGATCGAGAGCGAGCTCGGCCGGGGCAGCCGGTTCACCGTGCTGCTGCCGGTCCCGGAAGCGTGCGACGATCCTGCCCGGCCCGCCCGTCACGAACCTGTCACAAAGCGCTCATAAAAGCCGCACACATCGGCTCCAGAGACAGCCCGTCCCAGGTTGTCTGGCCCTAACGGAGAAACTCATGAGGCATCTTCTGCTGACCACGTCGGCTGCGGCGCTGGTCGCCGTCGCCGGTTCGGCCGTCGCCCGCGATCAGATCAGCATCGTCGGCTCGTCGACGGTGTTCCCCTACACCCAGGCCGTCGCCGAGCAGTTCTCGGCCATGACCGGCGCCCCTGCCCCGGTCGTCGAGTCGACCGGTACCGGCGGCGGCATGCAGATCTTCTGCGGCGGCATCGGCGAGGGCCACCCGGACCTGACCGGCGCCTCGCGCGCCATGAAGGCTTCCGAGTACGAGCTCTGCTCGTCGAACGGCGTCACCGACGTCACCGAGGTGCTGATCGGCTATGACGGCCTGTCGTTCTCCCACTCGAACGAAGCGCCGGATATGGACATCTCCAAGGGCCAGCTCTTCCTGGCGCTCGCCGCCGAGGTGCCGGTCGACGGCGAGATCGTCGCCAATCCCTACACCAGGTGGAACGAGATCGACCCGTCGCTGCCCGATACGGAGATCCTGGTCTACGGCCCGCCCCCGACCTCCGGCACGCGTGACGCCTGGGTCGAGCTCGTCATGGACGAGGGCTGCGCCGAGTTCGACGCGGTCAACGCCCTCGAGGGTGACCGCCACAGCGAGGTCTGTCAGCGCATGCGCACGGACGGCCAGTTCGTCGAGGCCGGCGAGAACGACAACCTGATCGTTCAGCGCCTGGTCACCGATGCCCACGCCTTCGGCATCTTCGGCTACTCGTTCCTCTACGAGAACCAGGACCGCCTGTCCGGCGCGGCGATCTCCGGCGTCGAGCCCTCGCCGGAGACGATCGCGACCGGCGAGTACGGCATCTCCCGGCCGCTCTTCTTCTACGTCAAGAACGCCCATCGCGGCGCCATCCCGAACCTCGACGAGTTCGTCGCCGAGTATGTCAGCGAGGAGGCGATGGGCCCCGGTGGCTACCTCCAGGAGCGTGGCCTCGTGCCGCTCGCCGACGAGCCGCGCAAGGCCGTCCAGGACGCCGCCCTGAACGGCTCGACCATGGACGCCCCCGCCAGCTGATCGGGGACTCTTGAGGCGCGGTGGCCCGCCCCGGCG
>CAZGUW010000135.1:0-12628 GCA_964528705.1 uncultured Geminicoccaceae bacterium | reverse complement strand
CCGCAGCCCGAGGGGCCGAGCAGGGCCAGGAGCTCACCGTCCTCGACATTGAGGTCCAGCCCCTCGATGGCGACGACCCCGCCCGCATAGACCTTGCGCACGCCCGAAAGCTCGACGTCAGGCATCCGAACTACTTCTCACTGTCGACGAGCCCCTTCAGGAACCAGCGCTGCAGGAAGAGGATCACGAGCACGGGCGGGGTCAGGGCGATCAGCGCGCCCGCCATGACCACGTTCCATTCGGGAATGGCGTCCATGCTCGGCATCATCCGGTTGAGGCCGATGACGATGGTGTTCATGTCCTCCTCGGTCGTGACCAGGAGCGGCCAGAGGTATTGGTTCCAGCCGAAGATGAACATGATGACCGCGAGAGCGGCGATATTGGTCCGGCTGAGCGGCAGCAGGATGTCGAAGAAGAAGCGCATCGGTGTCGCTGAGTCGATCTTCGCTGCCTCGGCCAGCTCGTCCGGAATGGTCATGAAGAACTGGCGGAAGAGAAAGGTGGCCGTGGCCGATGCAATCAGCGGCAGGATGAGGCCTTCGTAGGTATTGAGCAGGTTCCAGCGCAGCCTGATGTCGACCATGCCGCCCGTCACGGTCTCGATGAGCCAGATGAACGGGGTCAGCGCATTGGCCGTGACCTCGTAGGTCGGCACGATCCGCACCTCGACCGGCAGCATCAGCGAGACGAAGATCAGGGCGAAGGCGGTCTTGCGGAACGGGAAGTTGAAGTAGGTGATGGCGAAGGCGGATAGGATCGAGATGGTGATCTTGCCGAAGGCGATGCCGCTGGCCATCACCATGGAGTTGAAGAGCTGGCGGCCGAGATCCTCGCGCTGCCAGGCCGCGGCGAGGTTGGCGAAAAGCTGGTCGCCCGGCAGCCAGGGCATCGGCGCCGAGTTGACCGCACCGACCGGCAGCGTCGCGGCGACGAAGGCGAGATAGACCGGCAGGAGCACGAGCGCGATGCAGAGCACGAGCAGGACGTGGGTCAGGACGTCGAGGATCGGGGTGCGCTCGATCATGACTTGTAGTGCACCATGCGCTCGACATAGCGGAACTGGACGAAGGTGAGGGCGATGACGAAGCCCATCAGGATCACCGACTGGGCCGAGGACGAGCCGAGATCGAGGCCGACGAAGCCATCCCGGTAGACCTTGTAGACGAGGATGCTGGTGGCGCCGCCGGGCCCGCCGTCGGTGGTGGTGTCGATGATGCCGAAGGTATCGAAGAAGGCGTAGACGGAGTTCATGACGAGCAGGAAGAACGTCGTCGGCGAGAGCAGCGGCAGGACGATGGTGAAGAGCCGCTTGACCGGCCGCGCACCGTCGATCGCCGCGGCCTCGATGATCGAGCGGGGAATCGACTGCATGCCGGCGAGGAAGAAGACGAAGTTGTAGCTGATCTGCTTCCAGGCCGAGGCCAGCACGACGAGCGCCATGCCGTCGACGCGGTCGAGCGTCGGGTCCCAGTGGATGCCGAGCTGGTGGTTCATGAGGTAGGCGAGGACGCCCATGGTCGGGTTGAGGAGGAAGAGCCAGAGTGCTCCGGCCGTCGCCGGGGCCACGGCGTATGGCCAGATCAGCAGCGTCTTGTAGAGGGCGGTGCCGCGGATCACGCGGTCGGCGAAGATGGCGAATAGGAGCCCGAGCAGAAGTGCGAGGCCGCCGGTCAGCACGCTGAAGACGATCGTGACCCTGATCGAATCCCAGTATTCGCGGCTCTTGAACAGGCGGGTGAAGTTCTCGAACCAGACGAAAGTCGAGGTGTTGCCGAAGGCGTCGGAGATCATGAAGGACTGGATCAGCGCCTGGGCCGCTGGCCAGAAGAAGAAGACGAAGAGCACCAGGAGCTGCGGCAGCAGCAGGAGATAGGGCAACCAGCGATTGCCGAAGATGACGGACTTGCTCATGTTCCTGCCGCTGGCCAGGGCTGGCCCGTCGAGCGATTCGGGTCACTCGACGACCAAGGAGGGGAAGTGGCCCCGCCGCCGGGACGGCGGGGCGGAAAATCAGAGCTTGCCGGCGTTTTGCTGCTCATAGCGGCGCAGCAGCTCATTGCCGCGCTCGGTGCCGTTGTCGAGCGCTTCCTGGACGCTGATCTCGTTGGCCAGCGCCTTGCGGATCTCCTCGTTGATCACCTCACGAACGACCTCGAAATTGCCGAGGCGAATGGTCTTCGAAGCGTCGGACGGCTCGCCCTGCAGGAGCTGCAGGATGGCGTACTCGCGGCTCGGGTGGGTCTCGTAGTAGCCCTCCGCCTTGGCCATCTCGTAGGCGGTCTTCGTGATCGGCACGTAGCCGGTCGCCTGGTGCCAGAAGACCTGCAGCTCCGGGCTGGTCAGGAAGTCGAAGAACGCGGCGGCGCCCGCGTACTCCTCGTCGGTGTGCTCCTTGAAGACGTAGAGCGCGGCACCGCCGATCATCGAGCTGTTCGGCGTGGTGCCCTCGTCATAGGGCAGGCGCGCGCCGTCCCAGTTGAACTTGGCGCCTTCCTCGACCGTGCCGTGCCAGGCCGTCGAGCCGATCCAGAAGGCGCACTTGCCGTCGAGGAAGTTGGTCCGCGCCCCGCTGCCCCAGGTGTTGGGCTCCTCGGCGCCGAAAGTGGCGATGCCCTCGTCGAGCCAGTCCTTGACCATCTGCAGATGCGCCGGCACCGGCCCGGCATTGATGACGATCTCGGCGTCGAGCCCGCCATGGCCGTTGGCCAGCGTGGCGTAGGGCTGGTTGTGGTAGACGCTGTAGTTCTCGTACTCGACCCAGTGATCGGCGCCGAACGAGTAGCCGCACTCGGTGACGCCCTTGGCGATGAGATCACGGCTCATCTGGCCGATCTCCTGCCAGGTCGCCGGCGGCTCGCTGATCCCGCCCGCCTCCAGGATGTCCTTGTTGTAGAAGAGGATCGGGGTCGAGCTGTTGAACGGCATGGCGAGCAGCTTGCCGTCGACGCTGGTGTAGGTCCCGAGCACCGGCGACAGGTAGTCGGACGGGTCGAAGTCGTAGCCGTACTGCTCGAGCAGCTCCTGCGCCGGGATGACGGCGTTGGAGAGCATCATGGTGAGCACGCTGCCCTCGCTCGCCTGCATGATCAGCGGCGGCTCGCCGACCCGGTAGGCGGCGATCGAGGCGTTCAGCGTCGCGACGTAGTTGCCCTTGTTGGTGGCGACGAGCTCGTACTCGTCCTGAGACGCGTTGAACTTGGCAACCACCTCGTCGAGCACCGCGCCGAGCTGGCCGCTCATCGCGTGCCACCAGGTCAGCTCCACTTTGGCCTCGGCCGGCGACATGCCCAAAAAGGCCGTCATGCCGGCCAGGAGGCCGGCTTTGCCGCTGATTCTCATGCACTTTCTCCCTGAGCGCTAAGGGTCCGTCATCTGCGCAAACGTGACCAACTGACGCGACAGCAAGATGACTATTGCACGACAGACAGTATAGCTCGAATTCCAATTTGACATGGAAACCATAACAATTTGATATGGCGTGAGTTCGGCTGTCGCAATCGGGGAGATCGATGAAATACAGCGAGCTCGAGGCCTTCCATTCGGTGGCCACGGCCGGCGGCTTCACCCGGGCGGCGAAGGCCCGCAATGTCGCGCAGCCGAGCCTCAGCCGGCACATCCGCAACCTCGAGGAGCGCTATGCCGTCGAGCTGCTCTATCGCCGCGGCAACTCGGTGATCCTGAGCCCGCTCGGCGAGCGCCTGCTCGCGATCGCCAACGGCGTGGTCGTCCAGGTCGACGAGGCCGAGCAGCTGCTCCGCAACGCCAAGGGAGCCAAGGAAGGGCATCTGCGCATCGGCACCGTCGAGAGCCACGAGCTGACGAAGTACGCCGCCGCCTTCAATCGCGCCTACCCGGCGATCGAGCTCTCGGTGGTGATCGCCAACTCGCGCCATCTGCTGAGCGAGCTGGTCGAGTTCCGCATCGACATCGCCTTCCTCGCCCAGCCCGAGGCGGACGCGCGGCTCTGGACGCTCCCGGTCGGCCGTCATCCGGTGATCGTCTTCGTCAACCGCAACCATCCCTGGGCTGGCCGGGAGCGTATCCGGATCAGGGAGCTGGAGGGCCAGGAGGTCGTCATGCGCGAGAGCGGCTCGATGACCCGCCACGTCTTCGAGCGCGCCCTGGCCCAGCGCGGCGTCAGGATCAGGAAGCTGCTCGAGATGGGCAGCCGCGACATGGTCTGGTGGACCGTCGCCCACGGCGCCGGCATCGGCTTCGTCTCGCGGCGCGAGTTCATCCCCCATCCCGATCTCGTGCCGATCGAGATCGCCGACGCCGACATCCACTACGACCTCGACGCCGCCTGCCTCGCCACCCGCCGCAACGCCCCGCTGATCCGGCTCTTCTTCAGCATCCTCGCCGAGGCGATGGCGACAAACGCTTAAGGCAGGCTTGCAACATCCGTCTTGCGGAAATCCTCGCCGACATGCAGCAGCGGACAGCCCTGCTCCTTCGCCACCTCGTACGCGAAGCAGTCGCCGAAGTTCAGGGCCGCCGGATGAATGCCCTTGCCCCAACGCTCATAGGCTTCCGCAATACGCCGTGCCGCCAGCGGCGTGACGCTCACGACTTCGAAGCCGAGCCCGTCGATCAGCCGGGCCATTTCCTCGCCGACATTGCGGCGTGCCGCCACGATCAGGGCTTCCGCGACGGTGCCGGCGGAGATCAGCAGTTGTTCCTCCGCTTCGAGCAGGGCAGCACAGGCGCTGGCTTCCGGTTCATCGAGAACGATCGCCATCAGCGCGGAGGTGTCGACGGCGATCATTCCGGCAGGCCGTCGTCATAGAGAAAGTCCTGGCTGCGCGCGGCGCAGGGGCCGACCGTGGCCTTCTTGGCACCTGCCTTTCGGACCGTGTCGAGCAGGGTCCTGCGGGAAGCCCGGTCGCGCGCCGGCTGCACCGGCACGAGGCGCACGGCTGGGAGGCCGTGCCTCGTCAGGATCACCTCGTCGCCTGCTTCCGCCCGCCGGACGAGCTCCGTCAACTGCCCCTTGGCCTGGGAAACCGACACCTGCATGGCTCGCTCCTGTCCGGACGGAAGTGCCAGCTCCCCTATTTAGACCAAGTGATGGTCCATAACAAGGACCGCCGAGGGCCATCAGCGCTTGTCAACTGCCCCCATCGCTTTCAGCGTCCGGAACATGCCGGTGGTCCAGTCGCTGCGGCCGTGGCCGTTGGCCTGGGCCGAGGCGTAGAGCTGCTTGCCGACGGCCCCTGTGGCGAGCGTCACCTGCAGGTTCGCCGCCATGTCGAGGGCGAGGCTCAGGTCCTTTGATGCCAGGTCCAGCATGAAGGCCGGCGAGGGCTCGTCCTTGAGCGCCTTCTCGGGCCAGGTCGTGGTGATGTGGCCGCGGCCGGCCGGGGTGTGCGAAAGGACCTCGGCCATGACCGGCAGGTCGAGCCCGGCCTTCAGGCCCATGGCGAGGCCCTCGGCGGTGGCGAGGTTGACGACGGCCGAGATGTAGTTGTTGACGAGCTTCATGGCCGCACCCGTGCCGAGCGGGCCGCAGACGGTCACCATCTCGCCCATCGCCATGAGCAGCGGCCGCACGCGCTCGATGTCGGCCGGTTCGCCACCGACCATGAAGGTGGAGGTGCCCGTCACGGCATGGGCCGAGGTGCGGCCGACCGGGGCGTCGACCATGCCGACACCCTGTGCCTTGAGCCGCTCGCCGATGCGCTTCGTCTCGTTCGGCAGGATGGTGCTCATGTCGACGACCACGCTGCCCTCGGCGATGGTCTCGGCGATGCCGTCCGGGCCGAAGACCGCCTCCTCGACGATCTTGCCGATCGGCAGCATGGTGAAGACGATCTCCTTGCCCTGCGCCACGGCGGCCGGGCTCGCGGCACCCCTGGCCCCATCGGCGACGACGGCGGCGACGGCGTCCCTCGAGATGTCGAAGACCTCGAGCGTGTGCCCGGCGCGCATCAGGTTGCGGCTCATGGCCCCGCCCATCTGCCCGAGCCCGACGAATCCGATGGTGGCCATGGCGTTTGTTCCCCCCTGCGAGTGAGTCCTGTCGTTCAGGCCGGGTGATCGGCCATGCGCGGTCCCGGGTCAACGGCCGTAAGCGGTCGGTTAGGTGGCCGCATGGCGCCGACCCGGGGGTGGATGCGGCGGGCGAGGCCGGCGAGGCCGAGCATCAGGCACCCGCCGATGACGAAGATGGCGGAGAGGTCGAAGACGCGGAGCACGAGGCCGAGCGTGCCGGGCGTGACGAGGTCCGCCGAGTCGCGGAAGGTGCTGTAGACGGCGGTCATGTTGGCGCGCTCGCGCGCATGCACCGCGGCGAAGAAGAGCCGGTTGCCGCAGGCATCGAGCACCACCATGGCGACCGATGCGGCCATCAGGAAACCGGCGCCGAGCCAGGGCAGGTCGAAACTCGGGACGATCGCGAGCGTCATCAGCCCGCTCGCGATGAAGCCGGTGATGAACACCCGCCGGAGCCCGAAGCGCCGCACGACGTGGCCCCAGAGTGGCATCAAAAAGAGCGTGCCGGTGCCGATCGAGACGAGCAGCCCGCCCGCCATCTCGCCGAGCCCGGTGGTCACCGCATAGATCGGCGTGAAGATGTAGAAGATCGACCACCAGCAATTGCGGCCGGTGGCGATCAGCCAGGCCAGCACCAGGCGCGGCTGGGCGGCGAAGCGGCGGATGTTCTGCACGGCGCCCGGCGCCGCGTTGGCTTGGCCGGTGGTGAGCACCGGTACTTCGGTGAGCCTGAGGAACCAGAAATATGCAAAGAGGGCGAGGGCCGTACCGGCGCTGAGCAGGAGCGGCAGCCAGGCGCCGATATGGATCTGCAGCCATACGCCGAGCGCCGGGCCGATGGTCCAGGCGGCGGCCGAGTAGAGCATTCGCAAGGGCTCGGAATGGGCGAGGTCGTGCTTGGCGATGACATCCATGATGTAGAGGTTGAGGCCGATGGTCAGCGCCACCACGCCCAGCACCCTGAGCGCCAGCCCGAACGTCAGAGCGAGGATCCCGTCGAAGGCGAAGCAGAGGGCGGCGAGGGCCAGCAGCAGGGCGCCGCCCGAGTAGACGTAGCGCCTCGCGGTGCGGCGCACGAGCCAGGGGATCAACAGGCTGCCGATCAGCCCGGCGAGGCTGCCGAGGAAGAAGACGAGGCTGACGCTCTGCTGCTCGCCGAAAAGCGCCAGCGCCTGCAGCGGCAGGATGCTTGTCAGGATGGCGCGGGAGAAGGATTCGAGCGCGTAGAGAACGGCGAACGCTTCGGCCCCGGGGGCGGCGACGCGCCGGATCCAGATCGGTTGACGGACCGCCATCGAAGCGAGACTCCAGCGCGCACCGCACAATACGGGCAGCGGACGCGCCGGTATCGCAGCACCCGCGGTCTGACAAGTGCGCTGATTGCAAGGCTTGCCGCCGACCCCGGCGCCATGCTGAATGGCTTCTCGAAGCGCAACGGAGAATAGCCTTGCCGCTGCCGCGCACCGGCTCCATCGTCGTCCTGACCGGGGCCGGCATTTCGGCCGAATCCGGCCTTGCGACGTTCCGCGGCGCCGGTGGCCTCTGGGAGGGGCATCGGGCCGAGGAGGTCGCCACACCCGAGGCCTTCGCCCGCGATCCGGCGCTGGTGCATCGTTTTTACAACATGCGCCGCCGCCAGCTCGCCGATCCCGCCATCCAGCCCAATGCGGCGCACCGTGCCCTCGTGCGGCTGGCGCGGTCCTGGCGGGGCGGCTGCCTGCTCGTGACGCAGAACGTCGACGACCTGCACGAACGGGCGGGCAGCCAGGACGTCGTGCACCTGCACGGGCAGCTCCGGCGGGTCCGCTGCACGGCCTGCGGCGAGGAGCGCCTCTGGCTGCGCGACCTCGAGACCACGACACCCTGTCCGGCCTGCAACACACCCGGCGGCCTCAGGCCGGCGATCGTCTGGTTCGGCGAGATGCCGCTGCACATGGAGCGGATTGATGACGCTCTGCGGTCATGCGCGCTCTTCCTCGCCATCGGCACCTCGGGCCTCGTCTATCCGGCCGCCGGCTTCGTCGCTCTGGTGCGGGACCACGGCCGGGCGCACACGATCGAGCTCAACCTCGAGGACTCGGCGGTGCGTTCGGACTTCGCCGAGGCACGCCCGGGCCCGGCCGGCACCACCGTGCCGGCGCTCGTCGAGGAGCTTCTGGCCCTTTGATGTTGGGAATCCCATGGTTGATCCCTTGAAGCTGACCATCGAGCTGATCGCGCAGGACACCCGCGTGCCGGAGGGCAACGAGGGGCCGTGCATTCAGGCCCTGCAGATGCTGCTCGAGAACGCCGGCTTCGCCTGCAGAAGCGTCGATCTGGCGCCGGGCCGGCCGAACCTCGTCGCCCGGCTGGACCCCTCGGGCAATGGCGGCCCTGCCATCGCCTTCACCGGCCATCTCGACGTCGTGCCGCTCGGCGAGGCGCCCTGGACGCACGAGCCCTTCGCCGGCGAGATCGCGGCAGGTCGGCTCTACGGCCGCGGCTCGAGCGACATGAAGAGCGGCGTCGCCGCCATCGTCGCGGCAGCGCTGCGCTACGCCGGGGAGGGCGGCGAGGCGCCGGTCGAGATCGTCCTGACCTCGGCCGAGGAAGTCGGGCTCGAGGGGGCGAAGGTGCTGGCCGACCATCCGGACGCCCTCGGCCGCGCCGCGGCGCTCGTTGTGGCGGAGCCCACCGCCAACCGCCCAGCCTTCGGCAATCGCGGCAATCTCTGGCTGGACGTGCACTTCAAGGGCAAGACCGCCCACGCCAGCGAGCCCGAGAAGGGCCGGAACGCGCTCCTCGCCGCCTGCCTCGCGGCCGAGCGCTTCGCCGCCCACGATTTCGGCGGAATGCGCCATCCGCTGCTCGGCCGCTCGACCTGCAACGTCGCCATCATGCGCGCCGGCGCGAACTACAACTCCGTGCCGGACCGGGCCCGACTGGGTCTCGACATGCGCCTGCTGCCCGACACCGACATGGACGCCCTGCTCGAGGATCTGGCGGGCCTCGCCGGTCCGGATGCGAGCCTCGAGGAGATCATCCGCCTGCCCGGCTCCTGGACCGAGCCCACCAACCCATGGATGACATCGGCGATCGGCATCGCCGCCCGGATCACCGGCGCCAACGACGTCATGGGGGCGGTGCCCTTCAACACCGACGGCTCGCTCCTCGCCCCGGCCTATGGCGGCATCCCGTCCCTGATCCTGGGGCCCGGCGAGCCCGAGCAGGCCCACCAGACCGACGAGTGGTGCGAGGTGGCGCGGATCGAGGAGGCGGCCGCCATCTATCTCGAGCTGATGCGCGGGTTCACACCGCCCGGCTGAGCCTCAGTGGCCGGCGTTCGACCTGGCGAAAGCGGCCTTCTGCTCCGGCGTCGCCGCCGTCTGGTGCTTTGCCTTCCATTCCTCGTAAGGCATGCCGTAAACGATCTCGCGCGCCTCCTCGTAGCCGATCTCCAGCCCGCGCTCGGCGGCGGCCGCCGCGTACCACTTGGAGAGGCAGTTCCGGCAGAAGCCGGCGAGGTTCATGACGTCGATGTTCTGCACGTCCGGCCGGTCACGGAAGTGCTGGACGAGCCGGCGAAAGGCCGCGGCCTCGAGCTCCGTCCTCGTCGTGGCGTCGATCTCGTCCATGGCGTTCCCCTTGCTCTGCCGCATCGGTCTCGCCCAGAGATGGCGTCCCTCGGCGCCGGGCTCAAGCGGGAACGTCCTCGAGCGAGGCATCGATCAGCCAGTCGATCACCGCCCGGCGCGCTTCCGCGGCGTCGGCACCGGCGGCGATCGCCGCCTGATGGACGCGGAGCTGGTGGTCGGCGCTGGTGCCCGTGGCGACGATCTCCGGCACCCGCTCGAGCTCGGCGAGGCAGCCGAGCTCCTTCGCCTCGTCGCGCAGCAGGCCGACCAGCTCGGCCATAAGGTCGCCGAATGGCACCAGCGCCCGGCGGCCGAGATCGGCGAGCGTGCCGCTCGTGCCGTAGCGCTGGGCGCGCCACTTGTTCTCCTGCAGCAGCACCAGGGGATAGCGCCGCCAGGTCTGGTTCTGCGAGCGCAGCCGGAAGAGCAGGGCGAGCAGCGACTGGTAAATGGCGGCGATGGTGATCGCATCCTCGAGGCGCGTGCAGACGTCGCAGACCCGCATCTCGAGCGTCGGGTGCTTCGCACTCGGGCGGATGTCCCACCAGATCTTGGTCGGGTCGTCGCAGATCCCGGTCTCTTCCATCACGCCGAGCAGCCGCTGGTAGTCGGCGAAGCTCTCGAAGGGCTCGGGGATGCCGGAGCGTGGCAGGTCGCCGAAGATCGTCGGGCGGAACGCCTTGAGCCCGGTGTCCTGGCCCTCCCAGAAGGGCGAGGAGGTGCTGAGCGCCAGGAGGTGCGGCAGGAAGTAGGCCGTCTGGTTCATCAGGTCGATGCGCAGCTCGTCATCGTCGACCCCGGCATGGATGTGCATGCCGCAGACCACCAGCCGGCGGGCCAGCGCCTGGAAGTCCTCGGTCAGCAGGCGGTAGCGGTCGAGATCGACGCTGCGCTGCTCGCGCCAGCTCGCGGAGGGGTGGGTGGAGACCGCGAGCAGTGCGAGGTCGAATTCGGCGGCACAGTCGGCGATGGTCCGCCTGAGCCCGGCGAGCTCGCGCCTGACGCTCGCCACGTCCGGGCAGACCGAGGTGCCGATCTCCACCTGCGCCTGCAGCAGTTCGTGCGTCACCTGCGGCCCGAGCGCCTCCCGGCAGGCGGCCATGAAGCCGTCGGGCGGGCTGATCGCGAGCGCCCCGGTCGCCCGCTCGACCAGCAGGTACTCCTCCTCTACCCCAAGGGTGAGATGTGGCCGGCGTGGCGCCATGCGCGGATCCCTCCGGATTCTGGCAGGTTGTCGCCGTCGAAGATGGCATAGAGGGCGGGATCGGCCAGTGCCGGCTCGAGGCAATCGCCAATCAGCGTGGCGTAGGCGGCGGCACCACGGGCGTCGGCGATCTCGTCCTGGCGGATCTCGAACATGGTGTGCGGCAGGCGGGTGCGCTGGGCGTGGAAAGTGATCGTGAAGCCGAACTCGCGCTGGCCCGAGTATGGCTGGTTGTTGCCCACGAGCAGTCCCGGCCGGCTGCGCAGGGCAGCCAGCACAGGGCCGGCGAGGCGCTGGTCGCCGCGCCAGAGCACGCCGATCGGCCAGGGCCGGTCCTCGCCGTTCATGCGCGGCGTGAAGCTGTGCACCGCGATCACCACCGGAATCCGCCCGCCGCGGCGAAAACGCGCGATGCCGTGGGCGACGGCGCGGTGATAGGGAAGGAAGTAGGCGCGGATCCGCCGGCCGACCTCGGCGTCGTCGAGCCCCTCGTTGCCGGGCACGACGCAACCGTCGCTCACCGCCGGGATCGAGGTGGGCGTGCGTGGCCGGCGATTGACGTCGATCACCAGGCGCGAGACGTGGTTGAGCAGGGCCGTGGCACCGAGCCGGCTGGCGAGCCGCCTGGTCACGGCAGCGGCACCGATGTCCCAGCCGATATGTCGGGTGAGGTTGTCATGGCTGATGCCGAGGCCGCCGACCGCCTCGGGCACCTCGTGACCCGCATGGTCGCAAAGCAGGAGGACGGGACGATCGCCGCCTTTGATAATCTCGACGGATGCGTCCTGGCAGGGCATTGCAGCTTCGTTCATGGCCCTGCTGTAGCCTGCCCGCGGCCGGGTCGCCAAGGCGCAGCGGGGACGCAGGGCGCGGTACCGGCAGGGCAGGGCCGGTGAGCGCCCGCCCCGGACGGGCGTGGCTGGTCTGGTCGATCGCCGCCGCCTTCTACGCCTACGGCTTCTTCCAGCGGGTCGCCCCCTCGGTCATCGTCGACGACCTGATGGTCGCCTTCGCCCTCGACGCGACCCTGCTCGGCACGCTCTCGGCCGCCTATTTCTACACCTACGCCGCCCTGCAGATCCCGGTCGGCGTCCTCATCGACCGGTTCGGGCCGCGCCGGCTGTTGCTCGCCGGCGCCGTCCTCGCGGCAGCGGGTGGCACACTCTTCGCGTTCGCCGGCGGCCTGGCGGTCGCCCTCGTCGCCCGCGGCCTGATCGGTGCCGGGGTCGGTGTCGCCTACATCGCCACGCTAAAGTTGGTCGGCGCCTGGTTCCCGCTGCACCGCTTCGGCCTCCTTGCCGGGCTGACACTGGCCGCCGGCACGGCCGGGGCGATCGGCGCGCAGCTGCCGCTGGCCCTCGCCGTCGGCAGCTTCGGCTGGCGGCCGGTGCTGCTGGTCGCCGGCATCGCCGCCCTGGCGCTCGCCGGGCTCGTCCTCGCCATCGTCCGCGATCGACCGGTGGGTGCCGAGCCGCAGGGCGGTGCTGCCGCACCGGCGACCCACGCTCTGGGCCTCGCCGGCATACTGGCGCGGCGCGAGACCTGGCTGCTTGTCCTCGTCACGGGGTTCACAGGGGCTCCCATCCTCGCCTTTGCCGGGCTCTGGGGCGTGCCCTATCTCGTCCATGTGCAGGGGCTCGACCGCACCACGGCGGCGAGCGTCACCTCGGTCATGCTGGTCGCCTGGGCGATCGGCGGCCCGGCGCTCGGGGCCTTGGCCGACCGGCTGGGTCGCCGGTCGTCGCTCATCCTCGCCATCGCCACCGCCAATTGTCTGCTCTGGCTGCCCCTCGTGCTGGCACCGGACCTGCCGCTTGTG
>CAZGUW010000134.1:0-12646 GCA_964528705.1 uncultured Geminicoccaceae bacterium | reverse complement strand
CTTCATCGGTGACGCCTGCGAGGAATCGGTCGACACGCTCGGCGATCTCGCCGGGCGGCTCGGGCTCCTGGGCGTGAAGGCCTTCGTCTTCCACGAGGGCAACGACCGTGACGCGGCCTATGCGTTCCAGGAGATCGCGCGGCTGACCGGCGGTGCCGCCTGCCGCTTCGATGCCTCGGCCCCGGCCGAGCTGCGCGCTTTGCTCCGCGCGGTTGCGGCCTATGCGTCGGGCGGGCGGAAGGCGCTCGGCGATCTCTCGAAGCGGGAAGGCGGCCCGGTCGCCCTGCTCGAGCGCCAGATTCGTTAGGAGCCTGTCCGGGGAATGGTCACGACCTGCACGCGCCGGCCCTGGCTCTGGGCGAGGAGACTGGCCCGCCGCGATGCGGGGCCATCGTCAGGGCCGGTCGACGTGGCCCAGAGCCAGGGCCGGCGCGCCCTTCGGGTCGCCTCAGGACAAGCGAGGGCGGCGTCCCGCCGGCTCGCCGATGTTCCAGCATCGCCTTCGCCGACGCTCCTACCCCTCGCTTGTCCTGAGGCGATGCAGGTCGTGACCATTCCCCGGACAGGCTCCTAGGTTCAATGCCCTATTTCCTCGCCGGGCTGCTGGTTCTGGGCCTGCTCCTTTTGGGCAGCCAGTGGTTCGCCCGTGCCAACCCCAAAGATGTGGCGCAGGTGGCGCGGATCGCGGCGGCCGTGGTTGCCGGGCTCATCGGCCTCGGCCTGCTGCTGGCCGGCCGCGTCGGCCTTGCCTTCCTGGTGCTCGCCGGCCTCTGGACCGTGCTCCGGGCGATCCGCCGCCATCGGGGCGGCGCCGACCCGCTGCAGGGCGGGCCGGCCCGCGATCCCGTGGAGATCCGGACGGAGCTGCTGGAGATGCGGCTCGACCGGGCGACCGGCGAGGTCGAGGGGGCCGTGCGCCAGGGGCGTTTCGCGGGCAGGGACCTTGCCGAGCTGAGCCTCGCGGAGCTGATCGACCTGCTCGCCGAGGCGGGCCGCAGCGACCCGCAGAGCACCAGCCTGCTCGAGGCCTATCTCGATCGTCGCTTCCCCGACTGGCGCGAGGCCGAGCGCG
Source organism: uncultured Geminicoccaceae bacterium (assembly GCA_964528705.1). Taxonomy (GTDB): domain Bacteria; phylum Pseudomonadota; class Alphaproteobacteria; order Geminicoccales; family Geminicoccaceae; genus SLRI01. Next base: position 11,574 of record CAZGUW010000134.1, on the reverse strand, counting down.
AGGGACCGGCCGCGGCCGGGGGGGGCGGCATGGACGAGCAGCAGGCGCTCGAGATCCTCGGCCTCGAGAAGGGTGCGGGGCCGGACGAGATCAAGGAGGCGCATCGGCGCCTGATGACCAAGGTCCATCCCGACAGCGGCGGCAGCAATTTCCTCGCCGCCCAGATCAACCGGGCGAAGGACCTCCTGCTCGGCGAGGCCCGCGGCCCCGGCGACTGAGCCCCCGCCTCACTCAGGCTGCGACGGGCGTCGCCAGCGCATCGAAGAGGGTGGTGATCGAGGCTTCCTTGATGCCGCGCACGATGAAGACGAGGCGGGTGCGCTCGTCGGCCGAGGGCCAGGCGTCCAGCAGCACGGGCTCGTGGACGATGTGCTGCACGGCATGCAGGACCAGTGGCTTGTCCGGCGTTTCCCTGAGCTTGACGATGCCCTTGACCCGCAGGAGATCCGGCCCGGCGCTGGCCGTCAGGAGCTCGAGGAAGGTGGCGAAGGCGTCGGCCGCGACGGGCTCCTCGCGGCAGAGGGCGAAGGCCTGGATGTCGTCGCCGTGGCGATTGACGTCGTGGTGGTGATGGCCGTGATCGTGGTGGTGCCCGTGATCGTGATGATGAGCGGCCTCGAGGGCGGCGCTGCCCAGCCAGTCGTCGATCTCGGCCGAGCCGTGCCGCTGCCGCCAGGGTCCGAGATCGAAGAGCGTTTCCGGTGCGACCGTACCGTGGTCGCAGGCGACGCGGCGGGCCACCGGATTGAGCGCCGCCAGGCGGCGCTCGAGTGCTGCCGGGACGGCGCCGCCCACGAGGTCGGTCTTGCTGACCAGCACCAGGTCCGCCACCGCCACCTGCTTCCTGGCTTCGATGCGCCGGTTCAGCGTGTCCAGGCCGCTGACGCCGTCGACCAGGGTGACGACCCCGTCGAGGCGGTAGCCGTGCGCGATCATCGGGTCGGTCATCAGGGTCTGCAGAATGGGCGCCGGGTCGGCGAGGCCGGTGGTCTCGAGGATCACGCGCTCGTAGTCCATGACCTTGCCGCGCCGGCGGCGAATGTCGAGCTGGCGGATGGCGCGGGAGAGATCGCCCCGGACGGTGCAGCAGAGACAGCCGCCGGCGACCTCGATGATGTCGTCGTCACAGGTCTCGATCAGCTCGTGATCGAGCGGCACCTCGCCGAACTCGTTGATGATCACGGCCGTCAGCGCGAAGGCCGGGTTCCCCAGGACATGCTGCAGCAGCGTCGTCTTGCCGGCGCCGAGAAAGCCGGTGACGACGGTGATCGGCAGCTGGTGCGCGGGATCGGGATCGACGGGCATCATCACTCCAGCGAGGCGGGCCGGCACGGCGGTCGAAAGCGGATCGATATAGTATAACGTTTCGGGCGGCAAGGCGGTTGGCGGGCGCCCTTCACCCATGCGCTGGCCTCACCCGTGCACGGCGTTACTTGACGGCGAACGATGTTATAACATAACAGAGCGGCGTCACAAACTCTCAGTGGAGCTGTCGATGCCGGACCGAGCCGCCCCTGCTGCCGCGAAGCTGCCGGTCACGGTCCTCTCCGGCTTTCTCGGCGCCGGCAAGACGACGCTGCTGAACCACGTGCTCAACAATCGCGATCACCTGCGGGTCGCGGTCATCGTCAACGACATGAGCGAGGTGAACATCGATGCCGCGCTGCTCGAGCGCGGCGGCGCCAACCTGTCGCGGACCGAGGAGCGGCTGGTCGAGATGACCAATGGCTGCATCTGCTGCACGCTGCGCGACGACCTCCTCGCGGAAGTGACGGCGCTGGCGAAGGACGGGCGCTTCGATCACCTGCTGATCGAGTCCACCGGCATCAGCGAGCCCCTGCCCGTCGCCACCACGTTCGACTTTCGCGATGCCGACGGCTTCTCCCTCGCCGACGTGGCGCGCATCGACAGCATGGTCACGGTGGTCGATGCCGTGAACCTGACCCGCGACTACGCCAGCCACGACTTTCTCGCCATGCGAGGCGAGAGCCTGGGCGAGGACGACGAGCGGACCGTGGTCGACCTGCTCGTCGAGCAGATCGAGTTCGCGGACACGATCGTGCTCAACAAGGTTGCCGACGCGACGGCGGCGCAGCTCGCTGCGGCGCGGGCCATCATCGCCAGCCTCAACCCCGTCGCCCGCCTGATCGAGGCCGACCACGCGAAGGTGCCCCCGGCGGAGATCCTGGGCACCGGCCGCTTCGACCTCGAGCGGGCGCAGCGCTCGCCGGGCTGGGTCCAGGAGCTCTACGGGTTCGCCGACCATGTGCCGGAGACCGAGGAGTACGGCATCCAGAACCTCGCCTTTCGCGAGCGCCGGCCGTTCCATCCCGATCGGTTGCACCGGTTCCTGAACAGCGACTGGCCGGGCGTGATCCGGGCCAAGGGGTTCTTCTGGCTGGCTTCCAGGCCGGATCACGTGGGCGAGCTCTCGATGGCGGGTGCCATCATGAGAAACCGGCACCTCGGCTACTGGTACGCCGCCGTGCCGAAGGACCAGTGGCCGCGCGATCGCGAGAGCCGCCATGAGATTGCCGCGAAGTGGGATCCCGAATGGGCGGATCGCCGCCAGGAGCTCGTCTTCATCGGCCGCGGCATCGATCCTGCCGGGCTCCGGGCCCGGCTCGAGGCCTGCCTTCTGACGCCGGACGAGATCGCGATGGGTCCAAAGGCGTGGCGTCGTCTTGCCGATCCCTTCCCGCTCTGGCGCGAGCGTGCGCCCGCGGCCCGTGAGGTCGCCTGATGGCGACGGCTCTGGACGCCGTTGGCAGCCAGCCGGGTGCTGCCATGCGGGCCGTCGCGACGGCTGCCGGGCTCTCGGCCATCCTCGAGCCGCCGGTCGATCTCGCCGTCTGGCAGCGCCCAACGCCACCCGGCCTGGCCGCCCTGCTCGATGCGCGGGGTCCGGCGGCGCTGCCGCATGTGCGTCTCGAGGTGGTGAAGGTGGGCGAGGTCGCCACCGGCCTCGCGGCTGCCCTGGCGGATGGGGTCGGACCCCTGGCGCCCCTGGTCGAGGATGTCGCCGGACTGGCACGGCTCTATGGCCGCCTCCTCGGTCGCGAGCGCATCCGCGTCAGGCTCGAGACCATCACCTCCGATGCCTGCTCGCGCTTCCACACCGACCGGGTCCGCGCGCGGTTGCTCACCACCTATGTCGGCCCGGGCACCGAATGGCTGGCGGCGGATGAACGGGGCGGCATCCGTCGCCTCGACCGCTTCGCCGTCGCCCTGCTGAAGGGATCGCTCTGGCCCGGGGGACGGGGCTGCGCCCATCGTTCGCCGCCGATCGCCGGCACCGGTGGGCATCGCCTGCTGCTCTGCATCGACGACGGGCCCGGGCGGTGAGCGGCCCGGCTCAGGCGGCGATCGCGGCGGCGAAGCGACGGAGGGCCGCGGGCAGCTGGGCGCGCCAGAAGGCCCAGTCGTGCCGGCCGTCGAGGATGCGCACCTGGGCCGGGACGCCGGCCTCCGCGAGGGCGCGATAGAAGGCGAAGGTGCCGATCTCGAGGCCGAAATAGTCGTCGGCGCCGGTGGCAAGGTAGAATTCGGGCGGGCGCGAGGCGGCAGCGGCCAGCGGGATGCGGTTGAAGGGATCGGCGGCGGCGAAGAGCGAGGGGTCGAAGGGCTCGCCGAAGGCGCCGGCGAAGAGGCCGAGCTGGATGTCGGGAAAGGTGGCGTCGGGCTCGAAGACGGCGGGGCTCAGGGCACCGAGATAGCGGAAGCGCTCGGGCTCGCGCAGGCCCAGGTGCAGTGTGCCGAAGCCGCCCATCGAGAGGCCGATCAGGCCGCGCCGGTCGGGATCGACGGCGAATCCGGCTTCGAGCGCCGGCATCAGCCCGTCGAGCAGGGTCGTGGCGACGGGCCCGTGGCGCTCGCTGTCGACATACCAGCTGTTGCCGACTCCGGGCAGGACGAGGTGCAGAGGCGGCAGCTCGCCCTGGGCGACGAGTGCTGCCGCCGTCTCCAGGGCGGCCCCGGCCCGCACCCAGGACCACTCGTTGCCGCCATGGCCGTGCAGCAGGTAGACGATCGGGCTGCCGGGCCCGGCGCCCCCGGCGGCATGGTGGATATAGGGCAGCGGCCGGCCGAGCCCGCCGCCGGCGTAGGCCCGGGGCTCGATCTCCGCCGCGGCCGCGCTGGCACGCGGGGCAGCCGCCAGAGCGGCGGCGCCGGCGAGGAAGAACCGGCGGTCGAAGGAGGTTGCGTGGCGGTCGCGCATGGGCGCGTTCCTTCGCCGATCCCGCAGGCCGGCGCAACTCCCGAGATGCGGTGTTTCCAGGTGCCGCGTCAGAGCCCGGCGCGGAGCCTGACCTCCGGCGTCAGCTTCACCTCCATGACGGCGAGCAGGCGGTTGGCGTGGCCCGGGTCGGGCTCGAAGTAGCAGGCCGAATCGGCGAGCGTCTCGTAGCAGTAGACGGTGATGGTGTCGGGCTCGCTGCTGCAGGCGGCGAGAGCCCCGAGCGTCAGCGCCATCGTCCAGAAGATCCGCATTGCCGTCCCGCATCGCTCGTGACCCTGGAAGGGTAGAGGATGCGCGACGGCGGCGGTTAACGTTCGTTAGCGATGACGCACCCGGGAACGACCGGGCGTCAACCCTGTGCGCCCGGCCTGTCCGGGTGACGGGCTCAGGCGGCCTGCGCGCCCTTCTGGCCCGGCGGCATGGTGAGCACGCGCTCCTCGATCTTCTGCCAGACATCGAGGGCGCGCGAGGCCGGCAGCTCGATGTCGTCGAGGCTGATCACCTGGTCCTTCTGGATGGGGCGGACGACCCGGACCCCCTCGGCGAGGCCGATCGGCAGATGCCGCTTGTGCTCGGCGAGGCGCACGCAGATGCCGCGCATGTCGAAGCTGCCGCAGCCGCGCTCGATCGCCTCGCCCGGGGCGAGGTCGCGCTTGGCGACGGCGGCGACGCCGATCGTCGGGTGGGTCGTGTTGTGCAGCAAGGGCTCGCGCCGGCGCACCATCCGGTCGAGCGTGCGGAACACCTCGAGATGGACGAAGATGTTGTTGCGGATGATCGTGTAGTAGGGGCCCTCGCCCATCTTCAGATAGCGCAGGGCGTCCTGCTGCTCGGCCTCGTGCGCCGCGACGATGAAGACGCCGTGCGGCAGCTTGCGGCTCAAGACGTAGTCGGCGATCGGCCGGCCGAGCTTGCGGGCGGCGTCGCCGAGGATCGTCGAGGCTTCTTTCAGGTCGTCGGTCTCGGGGCCGATCAGCTCGTCCTTGGCGATCCCGGCGCCGAAGAAATTGCCGACCAGCGCCTGCTCGACCTGCAGCTTGGTGCCGTCGGTGAAGGAGGTCACCATGGTCGTGCTGATGCCCTGCTTTTCGGCCCAGAAGGCCATCTCCTCGGGCACCGGGAAGCGGTTGAGGAAGCCCTTCATGTTGCCGAGCACAAGCGGCTCGAAGCCCATGGCGACCGCCTCCTCCCAGAGCGAGGCCTGGCAGCCCGGCTGGTCGCCCTCGGCCTCGGTCAGATAGCCCTGGTCGGCGAACCAGGAGCCGGTGGTGACGTGGAACTCCGGGTTCAGGGTGAGGACCGGCTTGCCGGCGGCGAGTGCCGCCTCGATCGTCAGTGTCGCGTGCAGCACGTCGCCGGTGCACTCGAAGATGATGTCCGAATGGTCGATCAGCTCCACGAGCGAGTTGGTCAGCGCATCCTGGAAGGGGAACTCGGTCGTGCTGGCGAGCGGCCGGCGGGTCAGCACGCGGGCGAGCCGGTAAGGCTTCCTGTGCTGCAGCTCGAGGCAGAAATGGCGGGCGACGAAGCCAGTGCCGACGACGCCGATGCGCACGGCGGGAGTGTCGAACATGCGGGCGGACCTTCTTGTCGTGGACCAATGGGAAAACGCCGGCGGCTGGCGCCGCACCCTGTGCGCGCACCATTGCCGACGCCACTTCCAAGGATCAGGATACCCGGAACCGCCTAGCGAGGAGTTAACGTGCCCCGCCGTTCCAACGTCAAAGGTGAATCCCCGATGTACCGAAGGCCGCGCCTGTCCGCTTCGCCCCGGGCCATGGGCGCTCTCGCCGCCATGCTGGCCCTGGTCGCCGGCTGCGCCGCCGGGCCGCGACCCTCGCTCGAGCCGGGCTCCAGCGTGCTCGAGGCGCGCCAGCTCCTCGTCGACACCGCGGCCGAGGGGCCGGTGCTGGTCACATGGACGGGCAACCCGCCCTTGAGCGAGCCGTCGCTGCTCGCCGCGATCGAGCGCGGCGTCACCGGGCTCCGGGTCGAGACCACGACCAACGGCACGGCCGAGCGGCGCTTCGACTTCCGCTTCGACCCGACGGGCCCTGCCATCTGCGGCGATGCCGCCTTCGCCTCGACCACGCCCGGCGAGATCCAGGCTGCCTTCTGCGACGGTGACCGAGCGGTCTCGGTCGCCAGCGTCGAGATGACCGGCGATTCCGATCCCGAGCGGGCGATCTGGCAGCTCGTCGGGCGGGTCGTGCCCGACGACTACGAGGAGAGCTACGGCTTCGGCTGGCTCGGCAACACGTTCAGCATAGGTGTCGGCGGCGGCAGCAGCAGCGGTGTAGGCGGCGGCATCGGGGTGGGGTTCTAGGCCGGCAGCCCGGCGCGGCGCAGCCCCTCTCGGAGATGCGCCCGATCCTCCGACCGTCGCAGGCTTGAGGTTTCAACCAACCAATCGACAAACGGGGCCGGGCCGGCAGCGGGATCGCCACGCCAGACCCGGCGCATCGCCTTCGGGAAGAGCCCGGCGAGCCGCCGCGCCTCGTCGTGGCGGCCGAGATGGGCGCAGGCGGCGGCCCACCAGCCGAGCTCGCGCGGATAGTCGAGCGGCATGGTCGCCGTGATCCGCTCGAGCACGGCCCGAGCCGCCTCGTGGCGCCCGGCTAGGAAGAGCACCCGCGAATGGAATTGCCCGTACCAGCGGGGCGGCTGCGGGTTGAGCTGCAGCGCCAGATCGGCCGCCGGAAGCCCGCGCTCGGCGGCCCCGTGGCAAGCCTGGCCGAGGGCCCACATGATCAGGATGTTGGCGTCGTTGGGGTTCATCGCCCGGGCCCGATCGAGATGCTGTGTTGCGCGATCGAAATCGTGCCGGGCCAGGGCGACATAGCCGACGGTCATGTGGACACGCGGGTCGTTGGGATCGAGGGCGAGGGCCTGCTCGGCCAGACGCTGCGCCTCGCACCAGTCCGGGTCTTTGTCGCGTGGCAGGCCGAGCAGCTTCTGATTCGCATGGTTGAGGTGGTTGAAGGCGAGGCCGCCATAGGCGCGGGCGAAGCCCGGATCGATCCCGATCGCCTTGCGGAAGAGATCCCGGGCTTCGGCCTGCGCGTCAGCGTTGAAGCAGTCGGACAGCCGCAGACCCTGCAGGAAGAGATCGTAGGCCCGGATGTCGCGCGGCTCGCGGCGCCGGGCCTCGGCCTCGGTGACGTCCCGCACCCGGTCGGCCACCGCTGCCACGATGGCCCGCGCGATCTCGTCCTGGACCGAGAAGAGATCGCCGATCGGCCGGTCATAGCGTTCGGCCCAGCTGTGCACGCCGGACCTTGCATCGACCAGTTGGGCGCTGATCCGCAGCCGTTCGCCGGCGCGCCGCACGCTGCCCTCGAGAATGTGGCCGGCACCCAGCACCCGGCCGACCTCGCGGACGTCGACGGCCCGACCGCGAAGGGCGAACGAGGAGTTGCGGGCAATGACCAGAAGCTCGCGAAAGCGCGACAGCTCGGTGATGATGTCCTCGCTGATGCCATCGCTGAAGTAGGCTTGCTCGGGATCGCCGCTCAGGTTGTCGAACGGCAGCACGGCGACCACCGGCCGGTCGGGCGCGGCATCAGGCGGTGGCGGTGGCGCCACGCCGTCCAGCTCGACGCGATAGGCCCGGACCGGTCGGTCGATGTTCTTCAATCGCTGCTCGCCGAGCGACGTCAGCACGCAATCGAGCTTGCCCTGCAGATGGTCGAAGGCGGTGCCCGATACCGTCACACCGCCCGGTTCGCTCATGCCTTCCAGCCGGGTGGCGATGATGACGCCCTCGCCGAAGAGATCGCCGTCCACACCACAGACGACGTCGCCGAGATTGACGCCGATCCGAAAGCGGATGCGCGCGTCGTCGGCCCGGTCCGCCTCGCGTCCGGCGATGCCGCGCTGGATGGCGACGGCGCAGGCGACGGCATCGACTACGCTCGCGAACTCGCCGAGCAGGCCGTCGCCCATCAGCTTGACGATGCGGCCGCGATGATCGGCGACGAGCGGTCCGAGCAGCTCCTCGTGACACTGCTGCAGGCGCTTCAGCGTGCCGGGCTCGTCACGCTCGACGAGGCGTGAATAGCCTGCCACGTCGGCAGCGAGGATCGCCGCCAACCGCCGTTCCGCCCGCGACGCCGAGTTTCCCATAGTCCCTCGAAGCGGTCTAGACCTGCCAGTCTACGGCAGGTGCCGCTCGGAGAACAGTCGGGCGACCAGCCTGTCGACCGCGTCGCCGGGCGTCATCTCGCCCTTGCCGACGGCGGCTTCGAGCGTCGGCAGGTCGTCACCCAGCGCCTGGCGCAGGCGGTCCTCGATGCGTGCCTCGAGCAGGGACCAGAGCCAGCGGACCTGTTGCTCGCCGCGCCTCCTCGCGAGGCCGCCCTCGGATTCGAGGATGGCCCGGTGCTGCTCGATCGTGCGCCAGAGGTCGTCGAGCCCGGTCTCCTCGAGGGCGCTCACGAGCTGCACCGGCGGTCGCCAGGCGGGGTTCTGGGGCTCCAGGATCGAGAGGGCACGGCGGTAGTGGGCGGCCGCCTGCTCGGCGCGCAGGCGGTTGTCGCCGTCGGCCTTGTTGACGGCGATGAGGTCGGCGAGCTCGAGCACGCCCTTCTTGATGCCCTGCAGCTCGTCGCCGGCGCCGGGCAGCATCAGCACGAGGAAGAGATCGACCATCCCGGCGACGACGATCTCGGACTGGCCGACCCCGACGGTCTCGACCAGCACCACGTCGAAGCCGGCCGCCTCGCAGAGCAGCATGGTCTCGCGGGTCATCCGCGCGACGCCGCCCATGGCCCCGGAGGAGGGTGAGGGGCGGATGAAGCTCGAGGGATCGACGGCGAGCCGTGCCATGCGCGTCTTGTCGCCGAGGATCGAGCCACCGCTGCGTGACGAGGAGGGGTCGACGGCGAGCACGGCGACCCGGTGGCCCTGGCGGGTGAGCATGGTGCCGAAGGCGTCGATGAAGGTGCTCTTGCCGACGCCCGGCACGCCGGTGATGCCGATCCGCCTCGCCTTCGAGTGGACCGGGTCGGCGGCGGGGAGGATGGCGGCGAGGAGCTCCTTTGCCATTGCCCGGTGCGCCGGCTTGCGGCTCTCGACCAGGGTGATGGCGCGCGCCAGCATGGCCCGGTCGCCGGCCCGGATGCCGGCGACATAGTCCTCGAGCGCTGGTGCCACAGCCAAAGGAGGCGGCTACTCGGCGGCCGAGGCGTGGCCGAGAGCTGCGGCGAGCCGGTCGAGGAGGTCGATGGCGGCGTCGGCGATCACCGTGCCGGGCGGGAAGATGGCCGCTGCCCCGGCCTCCTTCAGGGCGGCGTGGTCCTGGGGCGGGACGACCCCGCCGACGACGATCATGATGTCGCCCCGGCCCTCTTTCTCGAGCTCGGCCTTGAGCTCCGGCACCAGGGTCAGGTGGCCGGCGGCGAGCGAGCTGGCGCCGACGATGTGGACGTCGTTCTCGACCGCCTGGCGGGCCGCCTCGGCCGGGGTCTGGAAGAGCGGGCCGATATCGACGTCGAAGCCGAGATCGGCGAAGGCGGAGGCGATTACCTTCTGGCCCCGATCGTGGCCGTCCTGGCCCATCTTGGCGATCAGGATGCGGGGCCTTCGGCCCTCGGCCTCGGCGAAGGCCCTGACCCGCTCGCGACATGTCCTGACACTGTCCATCGCCCCGACCTCCTTGCCGTAGACGCCTCTGATCGAGCGGATCTCCGCGACGTGGCGGCCCCAGACCGTTTCCAGAGCGCCCGTGATCTCGCCGACCGTGGCGCTGGCCCGGGCGGCGTCGACGGCGAGGGCCAGGAGATTGCCCTCGCCCGTCTCGGCGGAGCGGGTGAGCGCGTCGAGGGCGCGGCGCAGCGCCAGCTCGTCGCGGCCGGATCGAAGCTGCTCCAGCTTCTCGATCTGCCGGGCGCGGACGGCGCGGTTGTCGACCTTGAGCACGTCGACATGCTCGGGCTCGTCCAGGCGGTACTTGTTGACGCCGACCACGGTCTGCCGGCCGCTGTCGATCCGGGCCTGGGTGCGGGCCGCCGCCTCCTCGATCCTGAGCTTCGGGATGCCCTGCTCGATGGCCTTCGCCATGCCGCCGGCCTGCTCGACCTCCTGGATATGGCCCCAGGCGCGGGCGGCGAGGTCGTGGGTGAGGCGCTCGACGAAGTAGCTGCCGCCCCAAGGATCGACCGTGCGGCGGATGCCCGTCTCGTCCTGGATGAAGAGCTGGGTGTTGCGGGCGATGCGGGCCGAGAACTCGGACGGCAGCGCCAGCGCCTCGTCGAAGGCGTTGGTGTGCAGCGACTGGGTGCCGCCATGGGTGGCGGCGAGCGCCTCGACGCAGGTGCGCACCACGTTGTTCATGACGTCCTGCGCGGTCAGCGACCAGCCCGAGGTCTGGCAGTGGGTGCGGAGCGAGAGCGAGCGCGGATCCTTCGGCGCGAAGGGGCGGACCAGCTTCGCCCAGAGGAGGCGGGCCGCCCGGAGCTTCGCCACCTCCATGAAGTAGCTCATGCCGATGGCCCAGAAGAAGCTGAGCCGCGGTGCGAAGCGGTCGATGTCGAGGCCGGCGGCCTTGCCGGTGCGCAGGTACTCGACGCCGTCCGCCAGGGTGTAGGCGAGCTCGAGGTCGGCCGTCGCGCCTGCCTCCTGCATGTGGTAGCCGGAGATGCTGATCGAGTTGAACTTCGGCATGCGTTCCGCGGTGAAGCGGAAGATGTCGGAGATGATCCGCATCGAGGGTGCGGGCGGGAAGATGTAGGTGTTGCGGACCATGAACTCCTTGAGGATGTCGTTCTGGATGGTCCCGGCGAGCTGCTCCGGCGGCACGCCCTGCTCCTCGCCGGCGAGGATGTAGAGGGCGAGGACGGGCAGGACGGCGCCGTTCATGGTCATCGACACGCTCATCCGGTCGAGCGGGATGCCGTGGAAGAGCTGGCGCATGTCGAGGATCGAATCGATCGCCACGCCGGCCATGCCGACATCGCCCGCGACCCTCGGGTGGTCGCTGTCGTAGCCGCGATGCGTGGCGAGGTCGAAGGCGATGGAGAGGCCCTTCTGGCCGGCGGCGAGATTGCGCCGGTAGAAGGCGTTCGATTCCTCGGCCGTCGAGAACCCGGCATATTGGCGGATGGTCCAGGGCTGGCCGACATACATGGTGGGGTAGGGGCCGCGCAAATAGGGCGGCAGGCCGGGCAGGCCCTCCACGAAGTCGAGCGGTGCCGTGTCCGCCGGGCCGTAGAGCGGGCGGAGGTCGATCTCCTCGGGCGTGGTCCAGGCGAGGGCGTCGGGCGTCTTGCCGGTCTCGGCGCGGAAGGCCGAGGCCCAGTCGCCGCGCGCGGTCGCCGGCCCGTCGTCGAGCGGCA
>CAZGUW010000133.1:7455-12655 GCA_964528705.1 uncultured Geminicoccaceae bacterium | reverse complement strand
TGGCGAGCAGCTCGCGCCACATCCGGGTGAGCGCGGCCGGCGGCAGGGCCGGGGCGGCGCGCGCCGTCAGCCGGCGGATGAGATCGGCCTCGCGCGCGGGGCGCAGCGCCAGGCCCGTGGCATTGGTCTTGACCTCGGCGATGCGCCGCACGACGGCGATGCGCTCCAGGAGGAGGTCGACCACGGCGTCGTCGAGACGGTCGATCTCGGCCCGAAGCCGGCTCAGTTCGTCTGGTGCAGGTTCGCCCAAGGGTCGTTTCTCGCAGGCTCGCGCTGGATATGGAGGCGCTCACTTACGCCGCGGCGTGCAGCGCGTAAAGCCACAGCCGAAGCCGATACCCTTGACAGTCGGTCCGTGCCGGCCAAGATGGCGGCCGTGGTGATTTGAGCTGACCGGCTTGCGGCCACGTTAAACAAGCAGCTAAAAGGTCGTGCTTGGCAGGTCTCCTGGCCGCGCGGTCCCGTTAGCCGCCGTTGACGTGGCGTTCCGGCGGTGTTCTGGAGACGTCTCGTGCCGATCAAGATTCCCAATGATCTGCCCGCCGCGGCAATGCTGGCGACCGAAGGGGTGCGCCTGATTGGCGAGAACGAGGCCCTGCGCCAGGACGTGCGGCCGCTGCAGATCGCCCTGCTCAACCTCATGCCGGAGAAGCCCAAGACCGAGACGCAGCTCGCCCGGCTGCTCGGCGCCACCGCGCTCCAGGTCGAGCTGACCCTGCTCACCACCTCCACCTACCGGCCGCAGAACGTCCCCCTCTCGCACCTGCAGAGCTTCTATCGCCAGTGGGACGAGGTGCAGGACCGGAAGTTCGACGGGCTGATCGTCACCGGCGCCCCGGTCGAGCTCCTGCCGTTCGAGGAGGTGAAGTACTGGCCCGAGCTCGCCGCCATCTTCGACTGGTCCAGGACCAACGTCCATTCCTGCTTCCACATCTGCTGGGGGGCGCAGGCGGCGCTGTTCCACTTCCATGGCGTGCCCAAGTACACCCTGCCGGTGAAGCGCTTCGGTATCTACACGCACTACGTCATCGAGCGGCGCGATGCGGCTCGCCCTGGGCTGCTGCGCGGCTTCGACGACTATTTCCTGGTGCCGGTCTCACGCCATACCGAGGTGCGCCGCGCCGACCTCGAAGCGGTGCCTGGCCTCGAGCTCCTGGCCGTCTCCAACGCCGCCGGCGCCTGCCTCGTCCACGACCCGCGACACCGCGAGGTCTTCATGTTCAACCACCTCGAATACGACACCTTCACCCTCGCCGACGAGTACCGGCGCGACTGCGCCAGCCGTGGTGATGTCTCGCTGCCGCTCAACTACTACCCGGACGACGACCCGACCAAGGCGCCGCGCAATTGCTGGCGCGCCTACGCCCATCTCCTGTTCGGCAACTGGATCAACGAGATCTACCAGACCACGCCGTTCGACAGCTCGCTGATCGGCGTCAGCGAAGCGGCCGTGCAGGCAGCGTGAGGCCGGGGGCGATGACGTGCGCCCGCGGCCGGCCGGCGGTGGAGCGCTGGCAGGGCTGCTCCCGGGCGGTCACCGCCTCCGGCACCGGCACGTAGCGCCGGCTGCTCGGCCGGATGGCGGCGAATTCGGGCGTCGGCGCATAGACGTCCTTGATCGCCTCGCCGATCAGCACACCGGCGAAATGCGGCAGAAGCCTGAGCCCGAGCCGCTCGACCGAAACGCTCAGCCGCCGCACTGCGCGGCGCCCCTTCGGCAGGACCCGCGCCAGAGGCGGCATGAAGAGGGCGCCCCTCAGCTCGCCCGTGGCGAAGAGGTGGTTCCTCAGGTTGCGCTCGAGCTGGCCGCGCGAGAAGGGCTGGCCGAAGCCGAACGGCGTCCGCTCGCTCCAGCACCAGAGGCCGCGGCGATTCGGCACGATCAGCACCATCCGGCCACCGTCGCGCAGCACCCGCCAGGCCTCGCGCATCAGCCGGTTGCCATGCGGGCTGCACTCGAGCGCGTGCGCCAGGATCACCCGGTCGAAGGTGCGGTCGTCGAAGGGCAGCTCGTCCTCGCGCCCGAGCACGGCGAGGTTGCGGTCAGCGCTCGGCCAGGCGGCGACGCCCTGGGTCGCCGGCATCAGCGCCGCCCGGCTTGCGGCTTCGTCGAAGGTGGCGAGGAACGGCGTGGCGAAGCCGATGCCCAAAAGCTCCATGCCGCCGAGATCCGGCCAGATCCGGCGCAGCTGGTGATTGATGAGACGGCGCGCATATTCGCCATCCCGGCTCGCATAGAACTCCGTCAGCTCGACAATATCGGGCCGCATCGCCTGCCCTGCTCCCTTGTCATGACTTGCACTATAGGCGGTCCGCCCCGTAATTGAAGCACAACGCAGGGAAATCAGAGGAAACCGCCATGCCCCTCGAGATCGAGCTCCTGCCGATCCTCAGCGACAATTACTGCTACCTGCTGCACGAGCCGGCGAGCGGCCTTTCCGGCGTCGTGGACCCGGCGGTCGAGGAGCCTGTCGCTGCACGGCTGGCGGAGCTGGATCGCGGTCTCGACTGGATTCTCACGACCCATCACCACGCCGACCACACCGGCGGCAACCTGGCGCTCAAGGAGCGCTACGGCTGCCGGATCGCCGGGCCGGCCGCCGAAGCGGCCAAGGTCCCGGGCATCGATCTCCAGCTGGCCCATGGCGACTGCTTCGCCTTCGGCGAGGAGACCGCGACGATCATCGCCACGCCCGGCCACACCGCCGGCCACATCAGCTACTACTTCGCGGCCAGCGACGCGCTCTTCTGCGGCGACACGCTCTTCGCCCTCGGCTGCGGCCGCCTCTTCGAGGGCTCGGCCGAGACCATGTGGGAATCGCTCGGCCGGCTGATGGCGCTGCCCGACCGGACCCGGGTCTATTGCGGCCACGAGTACACCGAAAACAATGCCCGCTTCGCCCTCGGCGTCGACAAGGACAATGCCGCCCTCGTCGCCCGTGCGGCCGAGATCAACACCCTGCGTCAGGCGGGCGAGCCGACGATCCCGAGCACGATCGGCCTGGAGCGCGCCACTAACCCCTTCGTCCGGGCCGGCAACGCCGCCGAGTTCGGCCGGCTCCGCGCCCTCAAGGACCGCTCGTAGCAGGCACCCCGGCTGCCATCGCGGTCTCGGCGGGTTCCGGCGGGGCCGCGGCCTGCCGGTCGCGCACCGCGGCGCACAGCCGGCCGAGCTGCGGGTCGTGGATGGCGAGTTCGGCCAGATGCCGATGCGTGTTGAAGAGATAGTCGCAGCACGGGCCGAGCGGCCCGGCGGCGGTCGCCAGCGCCTCGACCACGCGATCCTCGCCGAGCTTGCCGGCGTAGCGCGGATGCGCGCGGTTGATGGTGAAGGTGAGCGCCCTGACCGGCCCGGCCGCGGTCCGGCCCTGCACCCAGGTCGGCCGGTAGGCGGCGGTGATCATTTCGCGCCGCCAGACCAGCGTCAGCTCCTCCTCGACCATGTCGGCGGCGATCCGGTAGAGCACGCCCCGGCAGCTGCCGCCACGGTCGAGCCCGAGCATCAGGCCCGGCCGCTGCACGGTGCCGCGACCGAGATTGGTCCAGAGACAGAAGCGCCGGTGATAACCCCAGATCCCGCCCTGCCGCTGTTCGGCGAAGTGGAACGCCGGGTTCCAGATCAGCGAACCATAGGCGAAGAGCCAGAGATCCTGCCCCGGCTCGTGATCGGCCAGGGCTACTTCCCGGCAGGCGGCGAGCTCGGCCTCGGTGCGGATCTGCGTCGTGTCACCGGCCGCCCTGGCATTCTGGGCGATTCGGTCGAGCCAGCCGTTCTGCAGGTTTTCTCGGGTCAGCATCAGCCAGACGGTTTCCCACGCACGCGCAATCAAGATAGACTTTGCTGCAGAGGGCGCAAGCACGCGGACGATGGTCCCGGGGGCTGGCGCCTGATTGCGGGGGCACCATGATCGATCCGCTCGGCGGCCCGGCCTATTGGCTGCCATTCATCGTGGCACTCTTCGTCGGCTATCTCGCCGGCTCCATTCCGTTCGGTCTGCTTTTCGCGCGCGCCAGCGGCGCGGGCGACATCCGCAAGATCGGCTCCGGCAATATCGGCGCCACCAACGTGCTTCGGACCGGCCGCAAGGGCCTCGCGGCGGCGACGCTCATTGCCGACATCGCCAAGGGCTGGCTGCCGACCTTCGTGGCCTGGCACTGGCTCGGCCCCGATGTCGCGGTGGCGACCGGGCTCGGCACCGTGCTCGGCCACTGCTTTCCCATCTGGCTCCGCTTTCGCGGCGGCAAGGGTGTCGCCACCGCGGCGGGCGTCATCCTGGCCCTGACCCCGGTGGTCCTGCCGGTCATCCTCGCCGTCTTCGTCGTCATCGTCTGGGCCACCCGCTACGTCTCGCTCGGCTCCTGCATCGCGGCGATCGCCGCCCCGGCCGCCGCCTGGCTGATCGGCCACGTCCAGGCGGCCGAGCTCTACGTGCTGCTGGCGCTCATCATCGTCGTCCTGCACCGCGCCAACATCGCCCGCCTGCTGAAGGGCGAGGAGAGCAAGCTCAGCTTCGCCGCGAAGGGCTCCTGAGCGAAGGCTTGCGGGCGTTGACGTGCCAGATGTGCCAGTGCTTGGCCTCGCCCTTCGGCGTCACCGCGTCCGTCTCCTCCATGACGAGGCTCTCCAGCTCGAAACCGGCGAGGAGTCGGCGAAGCCGGCACCTGTCCGAGCCGACCGCCTGACCCGCCAGAACCCAGCTGTCGCGCGGGCCGAGGAGCTGGCCCGCGAAGCGCCCGCCCGGCACCAGGGCAGCGTGGATGCAGCGGAGATGATCGGCAAGGAGCGGCGGCCGGGCGGCGAAGATCAGGCTGAAGCTGGCATTGACCAGCTCCGCCGCCGGCAGGGTCGTGGCCTCGAGCCGCGCCAGCCGCGTCGTCAGGCGCGGGCGCCAGGCCAGGGGCGTGCGTTCCTCGAGGGTGCGCAGTGCTTGGGGCTCGAAATCGATCGCCAGGACGTGCCAGCCGGCGGCCAGCAGCGGCAGCGTGTCCCGCCCCGTGCCGCAGCCGAGATCGATGGCGCGACGTCCCGCCGGCCGCCCGCTCGCCCCTCGGGCGGCCAGGGCGCGCAGCAGGGTCGGCCGTGGCGGCCGGCCGGCAGTGACCTGATAGAATTGCAGCCAATTTCTATCATGGATTGATTTTTCTACCATCTCCTGCCTCAATCCGCGAACATCGAAGTGCCGGAGCCCATGGCCGCCGT
>CAZGUW010000133.1:0-7445 GCA_964528705.1 uncultured Geminicoccaceae bacterium | reverse complement strand
CCCGAGCATCGCCGAACCCGTCGAAGAGCCGCCCAGCACCTGGAGCGGTGAGCGCCGCGCCTGGCTCAGGCTGGCGCGATCGCGCGGCATCGGCGCCACCCTCTTCTGCCGGCTGATCGAGCGCTTCGGCAAGGCGGAAGCGGCGCTGGCCGCCCTGCCGCGCCTCAAGGCGAAGGGCGAGCTCGCCGGCGTCGAGCTCCTGGCCGAGGCGGCGGTCGAGGACGAGATCGAGGCGCTCGAGGGCCTGGGCGGCGCCCTGCTGCTCAGCTGCGACCCCGCCTACCCCAGGGCGCTGGCGGCCATCGCCGACCCGCCGCCGGTGCTGGCCGTGCTGGGCCGGGTCGAGCTCCTGGCGCGGCGCCCGCTCGCCATCGTCGGTGCGCGCAATGCCAGCGGCAACGGCCGCTTCCTCGCCCGCGCCCTCGCCCGAGAGGCCAGCCAGCGGGATCTCGTGATCGTCTCCGGCCTCGCCCGCGGCATCGACACCGCGGCCCACGAGGGCGGGCTCGAAGGCACAGGCTCGACCATCGCGGTGCTCGGCAGCGGCATCGACATCGCCTATCCGCCGGAGAACGCCGAGCTTTTGGCCCGGATCGCGGCCGAAGGCCTCGTCATGAGCGAGCGGCCGCTCGGCACGCCGCCCCTCGCCCGGCATTTCCCGCGCCGCAACCGGATCATCGCCGGCCTCGCCTCGGCCGTCCTCGTGGTCGAGGCCGCCGCCCGCTCGGGCTCGCTGATGACCGCCCGCCTGGCGGCGGCCGAGGGCCAGGAGGTCATGGCCGTGCCGGGCTCGCCACTCGACCCGCGCCATGCCGGCACCAACCAGCTCCTGCGCGATGGTGCAGCACTCGTCACCTCGATCGACGACGTGCTGGAGGCGCTGCCGGCCTGGAGCCGGCCCGAGACACCGGCCGAGCCGTATCCCAGTGTGGCGCGCAAGGCACCGCGCCGGGCAGCCAAACCGCCGTCTTCGCCGCCGCCGGAACGCCCGGCGCCTTCGGCGCCGGCCCTGCCGGACCGGATCGCGATGCTGGTCGGGGTCGAGCCGATGCCGGTTGACGAAGTGATTCGCCAATGCCATGCAACGCCGGCAGAGGTGCAGCAGGCGCTGCTCGACCTGGAGCTCGACGGCCGCGTGCGGCGCCATCCCGGCAACCGGATTTCCAGGGCACTGGCCTGACCTCATCGGACAGGGAAGCTGCCGGTCGGGCTTGAAAGGTCAGGAATATCGACCGACCTCTGGCCTCGATCGCCAAAGCGGTCCACGGACGAACCAGGCCCCGATTGCGTGGCCGAGGATGGATTGAACTTCCGCATGGATGTCGTCGTCGTCGAATCACCGACCAAGGCCAAGACCATCCGCAAGTACCTGGCGGATGCGCCCGATGTCGAGGCCAGCTACGGCCATGTCCGCGACCTGCCGAGCCAGGATGGCGCCGTCCTGCCCGACGACGACTTCCGCATGGTCTGGGAGGTGCTGCCCGGCAAGAAGAAGAACGTGGACGAGATCGTGCGGGCGGTGAAGAAGGCCCGCCGGCTCTTCCTCGCCACCGACCCCGACCGCGAGGGCGAAGCGATCTCCTGGCACCTCCTCGAGGTGCTCAAGGAACGCAAGGCGCTCAAGGACATCGAGGTCAAGCGCGTCGTCTTCCACGAGATCACGAAGCGTGCCGTCACCGAGGCCATGGCGCACCCGCGCGACCTCGACCAGAGCCTGATCGACGCCTACCTGGCACGCCGCGCCCTCGACTACCTCGTCGGCTTCACCCTCTCGCCGGTGCTCTGGCGCAAGCTCCGCGGCTCCAGGTCCGCCGGCCGCGTGCAGTCGGTGGCCCTCCGCCTCATCTGCGAGCGCGAGGCCGAGATCGAGGCCTTCGTCGCCCGCGAGTACTGGACCATCGAGGCGCTGCTCGAGACGCCGGACCAGACCCGCTTCAAGGCGCGGCTCACGCACCTGGCCGGCAAGAAGCTCGACAAGTTCGCCCTGCCGGACGCCGCCGCCGCCGAGGCGGCGCTCGCCAGGGTCAAGGAGGCGGCGCTCGCCATCGGCCCGATCGAGAAGAAGCAGGTGAGCCGCAACCCGTCACCGCCCTTCTCCACCTCGACCCTGCAGCAGGAAGCGGCGAGGAAGCTCGGCTTCTCCGCCGACCGCACGATGAAGACCGCCCAGCGCCTGTTCGAGGGTACGGAGATCGGCGGCGAGACGGTCGGCCTCATCACCTACATGCGAACCGACTCGGTGCAGCTCTCCAGGGACGCCATCAGCGCCGCCCGCCGGCGCATCGCCCAGTCCTTCGGCGACGCCTACCTCCCCGAGCAGCTGCGCATCTTCAAGACGAAGACGAAGAACGCCCAGGAGGCGCACGAGGCGATCCGCCCGACCGATGTCGGCCGCGAGCCGAAGATGGTCGCCCGCTACCTCGATAACGACCAGACCCGGCTCTACGAGCTCATCTGGAAGCGCACCATGGCGAGCCAGATGGCGGCGGCGAAGCTCGACCGCGTGACCGTCGACGTGCTCGACGAGGCGGGCACGGTGCAGCTTCGCGCCACCGGCCAGACCATCGCCTTCGACGGCTTCCTCAAGCTCTACCAGGAAGGCCGGGACGACCCCTCGAGCGACGACGAGGACGGCGAGGGCGTGCTCCTGCCGGCGCTCGTCACCGGCACGCAGGTCGCGGAGCGCGGCGTCACCCCGGAGCAGCACTTCACCGAGCCGCCGCCGCGCTTCAGCGAGGCGAGCCTCGTCAAGCGCCTCGAGGAGCTCGGCGTCGGCCGCCCCTCGACCTATGCCAGCATCATCTCGGTGCTGCAGGACCGTGACTATGTCCGCCTCGAGCAGAAGCGCTTCGTGCCCGAGGACCGCGGCCGGCTGGTCACCGCCTTCCTCACCAGCTTCTTCGACCGCTACGTCCAGCCGACCTTCACCGCGGCACTGGAGGACCAGCTCGACCGCGTCGCCGCCGGCGAGCTCGGCTGGAAGGACGTGCTGCGCGATTTCTGGGAGCCCTTCGTCGGCAGCATCGGCGAGGTCAGCGAGCTGCGCGTCGCCCAGGTGATCGACGCGCTCAACGACGCGCTCAGCGCCAAGCTCTTCCCGCCGCGCCCCGATGGCGGCGATCCCCGCGTCTGCCCGCTCTGCGGCAACGGCCAGCTGAGCCTGAAGCTCGGCAAGTACGGCGCCTTCATCGGCTGCTCCAACCACCCGGAGTGCCGCTACACCCGCCAGCTCGACGACGACGCCAATGGCGACCCGGCGGCGCGCAACGACGAGAAGATGCTGGGCGTCGATCCCGAGACCGAGGAAGAGGTCTGGCTGAAGAACGGCCGCTTCGGCTTCTACCTCCAGTCGGGCAGCGGCGACACGCTGCGCCGCAGCTCGCTGCCGCCCAATCTGACGCCGACCGAGATCGACCTTCAGACCGCCATCGCCCTCCTGGCCCTGCCCCGGGTGATCGGCACCCATCCCGAGACCGGTGCGGAGATCACCGCCGGGATCAACCGCTACGGCCCCTTCGTCCAGCACGAGAAGAAGTTCGTCCGTCTCGAGGCCGATGACGACGTGCTGAGCCTCGGCATGAACCGGGCGCTGACCCTGATCGCCGAGGGCGGCTCGCGCGGCCGGCAGCGCACCCCCGCCGCCCCGCTGCGCGAGCTCGGCGCGCATCCCGACACGGGCGAGAAGGTGGTGATCCTGGACGGCCGCTTCGGCCCTTACGTCAAGCACGCCAAGACCAATGCCAGCCTGCCCCGGGGCCGGCCGGTCGAAGAGCTCACCATGGACGAGGCGGTGGCGCTCCTCGCCGCCCGCGAGGCCAAGGGCGGCGGCAAGGGCCGGGCACGGAAAGCGCCTGCGAAAGCGAAGCCGGCCAAGGCGACGGCTGCCAGGAAGAAGCCCGCGGCCAAGGCGAAGCCCGCCGCGAAGAAGAAGACAGCCGCCGGCGGCGGCTCCTGAGCCATGCGCCGCGGCCGTAGCGACCGGGGTTCCCGCGATCGCAGCACCGGCCGTCGCAACCGCTTCGAGCGCACCGGCAAGCCGCCCGGCATGGCCGCCGTCGAGGTGACCGCCATCGACGATGCGGGCGAGCTGGTCGGCGAAAGCCCGGCCGTGCCCGGTGCCGCCATCCGGGTGCTCGACGCGGACGGCAACGAGGCCCCGCTCGAGATCGGCGACCGTGCCCTCCTGCGCCTCTCGACCGACGCCGAGGGTGCCATCGAGGGCCGCCTCTTCCGCAAGCTCGGCCGGATCGCCCGCGAGATCGTCGGCATCGTCGAGGCGACCGGCGACACGTTCTTCCTCCGCCCGAGCCGCCGCTCCGCCGACCGCGACCAGCCGACCCGCCTGAAGCTCGACGCGGGCGACCTCGCACTCGCCGATGGCGACATGGTGCGCGCCACGCTCGACCGCGGCCGGCCGCTGGCCCAGCCGCGCGCCCGCGCCGTCGAGCGGCTCGGCAGCAGCACCGACCCCGCTGCCATCGCCCTCTCGATCGCCGCCGAGCTCGAGCTGCCGACCGTCTTCGGCCCCGAGGCGCTGGCCGTCGCCGAGCGCGCCACCCAGCCGGCCCTCGGCAAGCGCACGGATCTGCGCGATCTCTCGCTCGTCACCATCGACGGCGCCGACGCGCGCGACTTCGACGACGCGGTCTGGGCCGATCCTGAGCCCCTCGCCGGTGAAGGAGGGGCCGATGGCGGGTTCCGCGCCGTGGTCGCCATCGCCGACGTCGCCCATTACGTCCAGCCAGGCGATCCGCTCGACCGCGAGGCACTGGAGCGCGGCAACTCGGTCTACTTCCCCGACCGCGTAATCCCCATGCTGCCGGAGGCGCTCTCCAACGGCCTCTGCTCGCTCCGGCCCGACGAGGACCGCGCCAGCATCGCCGTCGAGCTCTTCTTCGACGCCAACGCCGTCCTCAAGCGCTGGCGCTTTTCCCGTGCGCTCATCAGGAGCCGGGCGAGGCTCACCTACGAGCAGGTCCAGGACGCCGCCGACGGCCGACCCGACGCCCTGACGGCCCCCCTCCTCGACTCCGTCATCCGGCCTCTCTACTCGGTTTACGAGAAGCTCGCGGCCGCCCGCCGCCGACGCGGCACGATCGAGCTCGAGCTGCCCGAACGGCGCGTCCTCCTCGACGGCGAGGGCAAGGTCACCGACATCGTCCAGCGCCAGCGCCTCGCCAGCCACATGCTCGTCGAGGAGCTGATGATCGCGGCCAATGTCGCCGCCGCCCGCGCCCTCGCCGACAAGAAGCTGCCCTGCCTCTTCCGCGTTCACGACAAGCCCGACCCCGTCCGCCTCGAGGCCCTGGCGCAGTACCTGGAGCGTCTCTCGATCGGCTGGAGCCGGACCGCGAAGAAGCCCGGCGACTTCACCCGCATGCTCGAGCGGATCACCGACCCCTCGCTCCGCGAGCAGGTCTCGGGCTTCGTGCTGCGCGCCCAGGCCCAGGCCCTCTACCAGCCGGACAACCTGGGTCACTTCGGCCTGAACCTGCGCCACTACGCGCATTTCACCTCGCCGATCCGCCGCTACAGCGACCTCGTCGTGCATCGCCTCCTGATCCACCACGAGAAGCTCGCCGGCACCGAGGACGGCCGCGCCTACGACCTAGAGCAGCTCGACCGCTTCGGCCGGCTGGTCTCGGCCACCGAGCGCAAGGCGGTCCAGGCGGAGCGTCAGGCGCTCGCCCGCTACACCGCCCTCTACATGGCCGACAAGGAGGGGGCGCAGTTCACCGGGCGGGTGATCGGCGTGCAGCGCTTCGGCCTCTTCGTCGTGCTCGACGGTACCGGTGCCGAGGGCCTCGTCCCGGTCAGCACGCTGGGCGAGGACGCCTTCCATTTCGACGAGCACCACCAGGCACTTGTCGGCATCCGCTACGGCGACACCTTCGGCCTCGGCGACAGCGTCACGGTGACGCTCACCGATGTCGATACCGTCATCGGCCAGCTCGCCTTCCGCATCGAAGCCCACGAGCGCGCCCATGCCGCCGAGCTCGCCCGCGCCGCCTGGGCCAAGGCCGGGCCGATGCGCAAGGGCCGCCGCCTGCCCGCGCCGCGCCGTGGCGGCCGCCGCCGCCGCTGAGCCCCGGCATGACGGCTTTCCTCGCCCTCCTGCCGATCCTCGCCATCGTCGTCCTCATGGTCGCCCTGCACTGGCCTGCCGCAAAGGCCGGCCTAGTGGGGCTCGTGGTGGCGCTGCCGGTGGCGCTTCTCGTCTTCGGCTGGCAGGGCCCGGCGGCGGCACCCGGGCTCGCCGCCGCCCTCGCCGGGCTCGGCGGCGAGGCGGGGTTCACGGCGCTCACCATCCTCTGGATCGTCTTCCCCGCCCTCTGGATCCACGAGTTCCAGCTCGCCAATGGTGCGACGGAAACGATCCGCGAGGCGCTCGGCCGGGCCACCTCGGACCCGCGCCTCGTGGCACTGCTGGTCGGCTGGTTCTTCGCCCTCTTCGCCGAGGGTGCCGCAGGTTTCGGCACGCCGGTCGCCCTCGCCGCACCGATCCTCGTCGGCCTCGGCATGGCGCCCATCCAGGCCGTGTCGCTGGCGCTTGTGGGCCATGCCGTGGGCGTCTCGTTCGGCGCGGTCGGCACGCCGGTCATGGCCCAGCTCGCCCTGACCGGGCTGGCGCCGCAGGCGCTCGCCGGCGCCACCGCCCTCCTGCATGCCATCCTCGGCTGGGCGATGGCTCTGGCCCTCTACCGCCTGCAGGTGGCGGAGACCGAGGACGGCGCCGGCTGGTCCTGGCCGCTCCTCGCCGCCTTCTCCTTCCTGCTCCCCTATGTCGCCATCGCCTGGCTCGTCGGCCCCGAGCTGCCGACGCTGGGTGCCGCCCTCCTCGGCGGGGCCTTCTTCGCCTGGCAGGTGCGGCGGCGCGAAGCGCGCGCAGCGCCGGACGAGCCGCCCCTGCCCGCCCGCGCGCTGGTCCTGGCGGGCCTCCCCTATCTCGTGCTGCTGGTGTTCATCCTGGCGACGCGCCTGATCGGGCCGCTGAAGACCGCCCTCTCCGGCATCGAGATCCACTGGACGCTTTACGACGGCGGCTATGGCGGCCAGTTCGCCCCGCTCTACCACCCGGGCACGATGCTCCTCTTCGGCCTCTTCGCCGCCGCCATCGTCCGCCGGAGCAGCCTCGCCGACCTCGCCGCCACGGCCGGCCGGGCCGCCGCCCGCCTGCCGCAGGTGGCGCTCGCGCTTCTCGCCATGCTGACGCTTGCCCGGCTGATGGTCCATTCCGGCATGATCGAGCGGCTGGCCGAGGCGGCGGCCGCCCTCACCGGCCAGGCCTGGCCGCTCCTCGCCCCGGCGACGGGCGCGCTCGGCACCTTCGTCACCGGCTCGGCCACGGCGTCGAACATCCTGCTCACCGACTTCCAGACGGCGACGGCCGGCGCCCTCGGCCTCTCCTCCCTCTGGCTCGTCGCGGCCCAGGGCGTCGGTGCCGC
>CAZGUW010000132.1:0-12697 GCA_964528705.1 uncultured Geminicoccaceae bacterium | reverse complement strand
AAGCGATAATTCGCATCCGGTTAGAACGGGAAATCCCCGGTAACGTCAGATATTAACATTCGTAATGATGGGGTCGGGGGTTCGAGTCCCTCCTGCGGCACCAGGAACCTTCCCATGATATCAGGCGTTGTCGCCGGCCTTCGGATGCGGGGCCAAGCGCCTGTCCGTGCGCGCTCAGCGTGATTTCGGTCCGGGCCGGGCATCGGTGAGGGCCGACATGTCGAGCAGGAAGCGCGACCGCGGGATGCTGGCTTCCTGGTAGGAATAGGGCCCGTGATGCGAGAACGCGGTCACGGTCAGAATCATGGTGAGCGCGTCCCGTGCGAGCCCCAGCGCCTGGTTGGCCTCCACGTCCGGCGTGCCGAGCCTCAGGCGCTGGATGACGTCGAGGGTCGGTCGCCCGAACTGTGCGGCGAAGATCGTCTTGAGATTGACGTTGTCGAAGACCGCGGCATCGATCTCCATCAAAGGCGCGAACTCCGAGGCACCCAGATAGATCCGGCTGTGGCAGTCGAGTTCGCCCGCGACACTGATGTATCGTCTGATCTCGACGAAGCCTGCGGGGTCGTCGCCAAGGATCCGGGCGGCGGTAGCGCTCTCGACCAGCTTTCGGCTGATCAGGCGGGAATAGACCGGGACGAACTGCTGCGTCGCCGGGTCGACGAAGCGATAGTGCCACAGCTCCGTCATCGGCCGGGGCGGCGCCGACACGTAGGTGCCGTGCCCCTGTCGCCGCTGGATGTAGCGTTCCGCGTTCAGCATGTGCAGGGCCTTCTGCACGGTGCCGAGGCTGATGCCGAGCGCACGGGCCAGCCATAGCTCGGGTGGCAGCTGCTCATCGCTGCGCAGGGTGTTGGTCGCAATGAGATCCGCAATGCATTTCCGCAGCCGCAGATAGACGGGCATACCGGCGCGCTCGGCGACGCCAAAGGCGCCGACGATGGCGTCCGCGGCATGCCTCCACCTGCGATCCGGCAATGCCGGGTCCCCATTGCCTGCTTTCGGCCAGCTCATTCTTTCTCCTGCGATACCGAGGATATCGACCGCTTTGCACAGATTTTCATCATGGATGCATTTTTAACCACCAAAACTATATAGCTATTGACCTATCCTGGGCAACGGCCCTTAGCTCGCTCGACTTTCTGCGTGGGGCAGAGGGTAACGGCCCGGAGAAACAGCATGACAGGTCGGATTGCAGCACTGGCCACCGCGATGATCGTCGCGTTCAGCGGCATCCAGGCGGCGCAGGCCGAGGACTATGTGCTCGAGCCAACAAGGACGTTCAGACTGGCCCACGGCAACGCGCCCGGCTCGCCCTATGATCTGGGTGCCAACCGTTTCGCGGAGCTGGTCGAGGTCTATTCGCGCGGCGCCATGAAGGTCGACGTCTACCCGGCGGCACAGCTCGGTGGCGAACAGGCGGTGGCCAAGGACGTGCAGCTCGGCGTCATCGACATGACGGCGGTGCCCACGCAGAACGCCTCGATGTGGTACAAGCCGATGGACGTCTTCGTCCTGCCGTTCCTCTTCCGCGACCGCTTCCACGTCGAGGCGGTGATCAACGGCCCGGTCGGCCAGGAACTGTTCGAGGAGTATCGCGAGGCCTCGGGCCTGCGCATCATCTCCGTCTTCGAATACGGCAACCGTGCGCCGATGAACTCGGTCCGGCCGATCGAGACGCCGGCCGACTTCGCCGGCATCAAGTTCCGCGTGCCGAAGAGCGACCTGATGATCGACACCTACCAGGCGCTCGGCGCGAACCCGACGGCCATCGACTGGGGTGATCTGTACGGTGCCCTGCAGCAGGGCGTGGCCGACGGGCTCGAAGGCCCGCCGCAGAACATGATCGACGCGAAGTTCTACGAGTTCCTGAACTACTACTCCTATGTCGATCCGTTCTTCGGCGTGGTCATCATGATCATGAACGACGGCATCTTCGAGTCGCTGAGCGACGAAGAGCAGGCCGTCATCCTGCAGGCGGGCGAGGAAGCCGGCCGCTACCAGCGCTGGGTCTCGGCCAAGTCGCATGTCGACGGCATGGCGCGGCTGGCGGAGCGTGGCGTCGAGGTGAACGTCGTCGCCGATCGCCAGCCGTTCGTCGATGCGGTCGCCCCGGTGATGGAGAAGTACAAGCCCGAGATCGGCGCGGAGCTGGTCGACCAGGTCCTGGCGGCCGGCAAATAGTCAATGATGGCGGGACCGCGGAAGCCGCCGCGGTCCCGGTATCCGGAGCTTCTGGGCAGGGCACGATGAAGAAGGTCATCGGACTGATCGATCGCAGGTGCGAGGAAGGGGTGATCGTCCTGCTGATGTCCATTCTGATCTGCGGCCTCACCTACTCGGCGATCGTCCGCTACTTCATCACCGTGCCGGCGCTCACGCGCTTCACCTATATCGCGGAAGAAGCGTCCATCTTCGCCTTCATCTGGCTGATCTATTTCGGCGCCGTGCTGGCCGCCCGCGAGGGGGCGCATTTCCGTGTCTCGGCGCAGTTCACGCGCCTGCCGGAGCGGCTCAAGCCGTGGCGCTTCCTGCTCGCCGATATCGTCTGGGTGCTGTTCAACCTCTTCGTCGTTTACCAGGGCATCGAGCTCGTGCGGATCACGACGACGCGAACCGAGAACAGCCTGGCGCTCGGCATTCCGATGTGGATCGTCTACCTGATCATCCCGGTCTCGTTCCTCCTGATGAGCTGGCGAGTCGTCCAGCGCTACCTCCGCGGCGCACACCGCCAAAGTGCCGATCAGATCCTCGGCTGAGAGGGGCTGAAGGCATGGACATCGACGCCGCGACCCTCTCGACCATCATCTTCTCGGTCCTGGTCCTCTGCCTGCTGATCGGCGTGCCGATCGGCTTCTCGCTCGGCGTGGCGACGGTGATCGGGCTCTCGTTCAGCCCGATCCCGCTCATCTACATCGCGCAGACGCTCTACACCGGCACCGAGCTTTTCCCGCTGATCGCCATTCCGGGCTTCATCCTGGCCGGCGACCTCATGATCCGTGCCAGGGTGACGGACAAGCTGATCCGGCTCGTCTTCCTCATGGTCGGCAACATCGCGGGCGGCCTCGGCGTGGTGACCATCATCGCCTGCGGCCTTTTCGCCTCCATCTCCGGCTCGGGCCCCGCAACGACCGCGGCGATCGGCGGGATCATGATCTCGGCCATGGTCAAGGCCGGCTACCCCGCTGCCTACGCCGCGGCCATCACGGCAGCCGGCGGCACGCTCGGCGTGCTGATCCCGCCCTCCAACCCGATGATCATCTATGGCGTGGTCGCCGATCTCTCGATCCCCTACCTCTTCGTCTCGGGTGCCATACCCGGCATCCTCCTGGTGGCGATGCTGTCGGCCTACTGCCACGTCTCCGGCCGTCTGCGCGGGCTGCGCGGCACCGGCGAGGATGTCACGTTTCCCAAGCTCGCCCTCGCCCTGAAGGACGCGATCTGGGCGCTCTTGATGCCGGTCATCGTGCTCGGCGTCATCTATACCGGCATGGCGACACCCACCGAATCCTCGATGATCGCGGTGGTCTACACGCTCATCCTGGGTTTCGCCGGGCGCACGCTGAGCTTCAGGGACCTCGTCGATTCCATGGTGCAGACCGGCAAGCTGACCGGCGCCATCCTGGTCATCATGGGCCCGGCCATGGCGTTCGGCCGCCTGCTGACGATGTACCAGGTGCCCGTCATGCTGGGGGACGGCATTGCCGAGCTGACGAGCAACCCGATGCTGCTGCTCCTCATGGTCGGCGGCATGCTGATCGTTGCCGGCACCTTCATGGAGGGGCTGAGCACCATCATCCTGCTCACGCCGGTGCTGCTGCCGGTGCTCAAGAGCGCCGGCGTCGACCCGCCGCATTTCGGCATCCTGCTCGTGGTGATGATGGAGATCGGCTTCCTCACGCCGCCGCTCGGGGTCAACGTCTTCGTCGCCTCGGCGATCGCCCGGGTATCGATCGAGGACATCACGAAGGAGCTGATCCCGGTCCTGGGCGTGCTCCTCCTCTTTGCCCTCATCATCATCCTGTTCCCCGCGATCAGCACCTGGGGATACCACTACATGGCCACCCACTAGGCACGGAGCAGGCACGAAGATGACCAGGATCGCCTTCATCGGTCTCGGCGCCATGGGCCTGCCCATGGCCGCCAACCTCGTTGCCGGCGGCTACGAGGTCGCCGGCTTCGATGTCGACGCCGGCCGGATCGCCGCATTCTCGAGCAAGGGTGGTCGTGGCTGCACCACGGCCGCGGAAGCGGCCAGGGGTGCGGAATTCGTGGTCACGATGCTGCCCGACGGGGTCATCGTCGATGCCGTGATGCTCGGCAACGGCGCGGTCGCCGCCGCGATGGAGCCGGGTGCCCTCTATATCGACATGAGCACGATACTGCCCGAGCAATCGGATGCCATCCGGGCAGACATGGCCGAAGCCGGGCTGGAGATGGTCGACGCGCCAGTCGGTCGGACGGCGACCGAGGCTGAGACGGGCAAGCTGCTTATCATGGCGGGGGGAACCGGCGAGCAGGTCGAGCGGGCCCGCCCGCTCTTCGACTGCCTGGGCGATACCGTCGTCCATTGCGGGCCAGCCGGGAGCGGCATCCGCATGAAGCTGGTCAACAATTACATGACCGTGGTCTCCAACCTGGTGACGGCGGAAACGCTGACCCTGGCACGCAGAAGCGGTGTCGACACCGGGGTCGCGCTCGAGGTCATGCGCGGCACCGCCGCCGGTCGCGGCCACATGAACACGACATATCCCGACAAGGTCCTGCGCGGCGACCTGACACCCGGCTTCATGATCGCCCTGGCACGCAAGGACCTGCGGCTCGGCCTCGCAACGGGCGGCACGCTCGGTCTCCGGCTCACGACAGGTGCCGCCGCACTGGAGGCGTACGACTTCGCGGTCGAGACAGGTCATGGTGCCGAGGACTGGACATCCATGCTCGACATCGTGGCGAAGATTCCCGAACCGGCGGCCTAGGACATCCGGCCGTCCCTGCTCCGCCAGCACGTCGCCGGGTCGATCCGGAGGCGCACTCCGTGCCCGGCGGGTATTGCAGGTGGCGCGGGGCCAGGATGCGCCGCCGCAGGTCACCGAGGCGGGCGAGATAGCGGACACGGGTGCCGAGAGAGATGCGGGCCTCGACGGTGGCGGCGGGGCCGATGAAGAAGTGCTCCTGGGCCAGGGCCGGCAGGACCACGAGGGTGGCGCGCGCGTGCCGGTCGCTCGGTCGCCTTGTCGGCGTGTGCCGGTCAGGCGTTGCGGCCGAGCTCGACCGTCTTGGCGCCTTCCCAGCGGATCTTCGCGCATTCGGTCTGGAAGCCCTCGAGGTTCTCGGTGATGCAGCCGAAGATGTTGACCGGCGTCCAGCCCAAGGGCCCGAAGACGCGGCCGCCGTCGCCGTAGAAGATGCCGATCTCCCAGAGCTCGTCGGCGAGCCCCTTCATCAGGTGCTTGCGCTGGTAGAACCAGATGCACTCGCCGGCCTTCGGGAAGCAGTCCTGATTCTCGGCCGGCATGGCGGCGGCATCGAAGGTCTGCGCCTCGGGCGGCAGGCCGAGCACGAGCTGGGGCCCGGCGAATATCGCGTGCAGCCCCTGGATCCGGATCGGCTGGACCAGCGCCTCCCACATCGTGCTGCAGGTGACGGGTGCGTTCTCCTCGTTCAGCGTGATGATCGAGCGAACGCGGGCTTCGGTGAATTCGACATAGAGTGAGCGCGCCATGATTCCGACCATCTCCCCCCAGGACCGCTACCTTCCCAGACCTCGAGGAGTGCCAGCCGCACCCCGGCTTGTCCAACGCGAAGTACGGCCTCCCCGGTGCCTCGATCAGGCGCTGCGCCTTGATCAGGCGACCAGGCGTGCGTCGAAACCGGCCTCGGTCGAGCTCATGAGCGCCTTCTTGCCGCGCAGCCGGGTCTGCAGATAGACGTCGTGGCGCCAGAGCGTGCGCACATGCTGCAGGGTCTTCTCGGCACTCGTCATGTCGAGGTCGCGGCCGTCGTGCTCGTGGCGCAGCATCAGCGCCCGCCGGCCCGAATGGTCGGCGTCGATGACGCTGATCACCGGCAGGCTGCCGGTGCCGATCTGGGCCAGGAGCTTCGCCTTGACCTCCTCCCAGTGCGCCTCGTCGGCGACGCGGTCGACCACGAGGTGCTCGCCCCGGGGCTTGTAGGAAAAGAGGTCGAGCTCACGCATCAGCTCGGGTGTCAGGAAGCGGCGGAGGAAGGCCGTGTCGCGGTCGCTCTCGCGCACCTCGAAGAGCTTGGCGCGGCCCTCCTCCGTGTCGGCACCGCCGAAGCGCCGCTCGATGTCGTGCCAGACGACGAAGCCCAGGTGATATGGGTTGAGGCTGCCCGGGTGGGGGCAGATGACCTGGTTGTGGCGGACCATGAACTCGAGCCGGATCGCCTGGGGCAGGTCGAGGGAGAGCATGATCTTGTGGTGCCAGTAGCTGGCCCACCCCTCGTTCATGATCTTGGTCTCGATCTGCGGGATGAAGTAGCGCGCCTCCTCGTCGACGATGGTGAGCAGGTCCGCCTCCCAGCCGGCGATCTCGGGGCTGTGGTCGCGGATGAAGAGCAGGAGGTTCTGGTCGGGCTCGAGCGGCACCCGGTCGAGATCGGGGGCCGGCCGCTCGGCCTGCCGGACCAGATGGGCGAACGGGTCGGGTGGCCCCGCCGCGGCCTCGTGCAGCCGGTCGGTCTGCTCCTTGCGGCTGAGCTGGCGGATCGCCTGGTTGCGCGACCGGTTCATCGAGAGGGCGTGCGCCGCATCGAGCAGGCGCTCGACCGCGTCCGGGCCGATGGACGGGTCCTCGAGATAGGCCCGCACCCGGTCGGCCCGCGTCTTGAACGAGCTGATGGTCTCGCCGGCCCGGGTGGCGCTGGTGAAGGTGAAGTTGTTCTTGAAGAAGTCGTTGTGGCCGTAGACGTGGGCGATTGTCAGGACCTGCAGGCAGAGCGAGTTGTCACGCATCAGGTAGGCGAGGCAGGGATCGGAGTTGATCACCATCTCGTAGGGCAGGCCCTGCACGCCGTAGGAGTACATGGTGCGGAGCTGCTCGAAGCTCTTGCCGTAGCTCCAGTGCGGGTAGTGCGACGGCATGCCGTGATAGGCCATGTAGCCGAGCATGGCGTCCTGGTCGCAGACCTCGAACTCCTGCTCGTACACGTCGAGGCCGAACGCCTCGACCTTCTCGCGGATGCGCTCGTCCCAGGCCTCGAGCTCGGAAAGGCTCCATTCGCTCATCGCCGTCAGCCCTCGTCCGCCACGCGGTCCTTCGACATGAACGCCTTGAAGGCCGGCCAGATGTCCTCCCGGCGCTCGATCAGCACGGACTGGAAGTTCTCTGCGTCGAGCTTCTTGAAGCGCTCGATCATCGAGCTCTCGTAGTAGTGCGACCCCATCGGCTTGATCTCGCCGTAGCCGAAGAGGTTGCAGGTCTCGCAGAGCTCGCGCGCCGATTCGAGGGCGAGGGTGTTGTCGGAGTCGAAGTTGTCGCCGTCGGAGCAGTGGAAGGCGTAGATGTTCCAGTGGGCCGGGTGGAAACGGTCGCGGACGATCTCCAGCGCCTTCTGGTAGCCCGAGGAAATCAGCGTGCCGCCGCTCTCGCCCTTGTGGAAGAACTCGTCCTCGTCGACCTCCTTGGCCTTGGTGTGGTGGCCGATGAAGACCAGCTCGGTGTTCTGGTACCTGGTGCAGACGAACTGGTAGAGGAGGAAGAAGAAGCTGCGCGCAAGATACTTCTTCAGCCGGTCCATGGAGCCGGAGGTGTCCATGATGCAGATGACCACGGCGTTGGATTCCTCGCGCGTGTCGACCCGCAGCCGGCGGTAGGTCAGGTCGCCGCGGCGGAAGGGGAAGCGCTCGGCCGGCGCCTCGCTGCCGGCCTCGGCCCGCAGGGTCTCGACATTGCCCGTCGCGATCTGCCGCTTGAGGCGCTGCTTGACCGTGCGCTTGCGGTCGAGATGGGCGCGCACCCCCTGCTTGCGGTAGCCGAGCCGCTTGGCGACCCGCTCGGAGAGCGCCTCCTTCATGATCTTGCGCTCGAGGTCCGGCAGCTCCAGGTCCTCGAACATGATGTCGACCAGCTCGTCGAGCGTGATCTCGGTCTCGTAGATGTCGGTGCCCGGCTCGTTGCCGCCGGGACCCTGACCCTGGCCCTGACCCGGCTTCTGCCCGGCCTTGCCGACGACCTGGCCGGGCTCGGTGCCGCCGTCGCCGGCGCCGACCCCGCCCTCGTTGTCGCCGAAGACGAAGCGGTACTCCTTGATGCCGCGGATCGGCACCTTGACCACCCGGTCGCGGTCGCGACCGATGATGCTCTCCTCGGCGATGATGTCGGCGATATTGTCGCGGATGGAGCGGCGCAGCTTGTCGCGGTGCCGCTTGCGATCACCGGCGCTGCGATCCGAGCGGAGCGCGTCACCTTCGGCGTAAGGGCGGAATACGGTCATCTATAAGAGAATAGCCCCTGCCCTGCCCCTTCTCAATCCTTCCAGAGGTGGTTGGCAGCGTATTTGAGGATCGTGTCGATGCTGGCCTCGCTGTAGCCCTGCCCGATCAGGTTCTCCACCATGGCATCGTATTTCTGCCGCTGCTCCTCGTCGCGGGTGCGCGCCTTGGTGATGATCCGGCTGATGTCGCGGACGGAGTTCATCAGCTTCTTCTCGATCGCCTCCTTCAGCGGCTCGTAGGATTCGTAGTCGATCTTCTCGCCGCGCCGCGTGGCGGCCCAGAGATAGGCGATGACCTCCTGGCGGAAGCCGTCGGCGGCCGGGCCGATGATGGCGATCTGCTCCTCGATCGACTTGAGGAAGCCCTCGTCCGGCTGCATCTCGTCGCGGGTCTGCGGGTCCTTGACCTTGGTCTTGGTGACGTAGGCCTCGGCGTGATCGAGGTAGTTCTGGAAGAGGGTCTCGGCCTGGCCCTTGAAGGAGAAGACGAACGCCTTGGTGATGTCCTTCTCGAGCAGCTCCAGATAGGCCTTGTGCAGCGTGTCCTGCAGGAACTCGAGATAGTGTTTGCGCGTGTCGTCGGCGATGTCGGCTTCCTTGACCATGCCGATCAGCGCTTCGCGCACGTTGATGGGGTGGATCGAATCCTCGTTCTGCGCCAGCGCCGAATCCAGGGCCTTCATGATGAACCGGGTCGACACGCCGAAGAGGCCCTCGCGCCGCGTGTCATCGCGCAGCTCACGCACCGTCAGCTTCTTCGGCCGGCCCTTCTCCAGGACCTCCTCGCCGTTGTAGATCTTCAGCTTGGTCATGAGGTCGCATTTCGCCGACGGCTCGAGCCGCGACAGGATCGCGAACATCGACGCGATCTCCAGCGTGTGCGGGGCGATCACCGCCTTGAACTTCGAGCGCCCGAGGAACTTCCGGTAGATCTTCACCTCCTCGCTGAGCCGGAGGTTGTAGGGCACCTTGACCACGACGATGCGGTCGAGGATCGCTTCGTTGGTGTGGTCGGCCTTGAACTTCTGCCACTCGGCCTCGTTCGAGTGGGCGACGATGCAGGTGTCGACATAGACCGTGCCGTGCCGGCCCGGGGCCGGGACCATCTTCTCCTGCGTCGCGGTGATCATCGTGTGCAGGTACTCGGTCTCGTTCTTGAAGACCTCGATGAACTCGACGAGCCCGCGATTGCCGACATTGAAGGCGCCGGAAAGCTCCAGCACGCGCGGGTCGCCTTCCGAGTAGCGGTCGAGCTTGGAGATGTCCTCCGAGCCGATGAGCACGGAGGTGTCCTGGTTGTTGGGGTCGACCGGCGGCACCACGCCGACGCCGCGGCGGCCGCGGATCGAGAAGCTCATGGTGCGGACGGGCATCTTCTCGTACTCGCCCTTGAACTCGGTCATCAGGCGATGGCGGGTGATCGGGTCGATGTCGCCCTCGATCTTGACGCCGAGCATCTCCTCGAAGGCAGGGCGCAGGTGGCGCGGGATCAGGCAGAGCGGGTTGCAGTAGTTGGGCGAGCCGTCGATGACGAAGATCGGGTCGAGCTCCTCGAGCCCGCGCTTCAGGCGCTCCATCAGGCTGCTCTTGCCGGACCCGACGGGTCCCATGAAGTACAGCACCTGGCGGGCTTCCTCGCCGCCCATGGCCGCGGCATGGAAATAGCGAACGATCTTCTCGAGCGTCCGCTCCATGCCGAAGAACTCGTCCTTGAAGAAGTCGTAGATCTTGACCGGGTCGTCGCCGAAAACGCGCTTCGCACGGGGGTCCGCCTCGACGTCGAGATCGGTGGCCCCCTTGCCGGCGATCATGTTGTAGACGCGGCGATGCGCGAGGTCGGCGAGGTCGGGTTGCGCCTTCACCAGCTCGAGGTATTCGAGAAAAGTGCCTTGCCATTCCTGGCGCTGACGTTCGATCCGGTCGTTCTCGATCAGAGCGGCAAAATCGATCTTATCAGCCTGCATCCACAACACCCCTTGCCGGTTGCACGTGCTCTCGCGCCCTCCCCCCCAATTCCGCGAGCTTCGACTATCGGCAACGTAACACAGCCAGCCGAGAAAGAACATTAAACTTCCGCATCATCTGTCGAAAAGCAGAACGTATTCGCGGAATCGAAATACCCGAAGGAAATCGCCAAACCGAATATTATACACGAGGCAGCGCGATGCTCGTCGGCACGAACGTCACATCCGGGCCGGAGGCGTCAGGGCGCAGACGCCAAAGCGCCGCCTAGCCGAAGTTTAGGGCTCGCCGGGGTGCGGTCAATAGGCGAACGGATACAACCTTAAGTTTTCCAGAGAAGTGCCTATTTCGCGTGCATGGCAAGCGACGGGCGAAGGTCAGCCGGCTTCGCCCAGCCGCCCGGCGGCGAGCTCGAGGTCCTGGAGATGCACCCATTCGGGGTCGTTCGGCTGCACATGCTGGCGGGCGCGGCGCAGATAGAGCTCGACGTCCTCGGGCTTGCGCAGCAGCACGGCGTTCTCGGCGAGGGCCAGGGAGGCGCGCCCCTGATTGCCGAGCCGTCCCTCGGCGACCCCGAGGAACCGCCAGGCGTAGGCGTTCTCCGGCTCGAGCCGCACCACCTCGCGCAGATGGCTGGCCGCCTCATTCACCGCTTCGGGGTCCGGGGACTCGAGCAGCGCCCGGCCGAGCCCGAAGCGGATGAGCGCCGAATCCGGCCGTCCGGCCAGGGCCACGCGGTACGGCTCGACCGCCTCCACCACCCGGCCGCTCTCGAACAGGATCTGGCCGCGCAGCTCGTGGATGTAGGGATCCTCGGGGCGGTCCAGGATCAGCCCGTCGACCAGCTCCAGCGCCCGGTCGGTCTCGCCGCGGCGAAAGAGTGCCACCGCGCGGGCGTAGCGCTCGTTGTAGCTGTCGCCGCCATTGCGCTGGATGACCTCCATCGGGTCGAGCAGGAAGCCCTCGAGCTTGGCGAGCACCCGGCCGTGCGCCTCCTCGACCTCCGGCGGATAGGTCCGGCCGGCATAGGGCGACCTCGCGACCTCGCCCTCGACGAAGGTGATACGATCGCGGGTGAGCGGATGGGTACGCAGGTAGGACGGACCTTCGTCGTTGATCCGCAGGTTCTGCGTCTCGAGGATCTCGAAGAACTCCGCCAGACCGGTCGGCGGCAGCTGCTCCGCCGCGAGATACCTGATCGCGGCCTGATCGGCGGCCTGCTCCTGGCCGCGGCTGAACTTGAGGAGGTTGCGCTCGGCCACCGTCGCACCGCCGGCGATGATCGCCGTGCCGACCTGCGGCGCCCCGGCGACGATGGCCGCGGCACCGAGCAGGGCCCCGATGATCGCCTCGGTCTGGGCCTGGCCCACGGCGTCGCGGGAGCGCGCCAGATGCCCGCCGGCGATGTGCCCGGTCTCGTGGGCGATCACCCCGGCGAGCTGGTCGGGCGACTCGGTGCGCAGGATGAGCCCGGTATGGACGAAGAGGTTCTGCCCGCCGGCGACGAAGGCATTGAGCGTCGGATCGTTGATCAGATAGATCCGCACGCTCTCCGGATCGAGCCCGGCGCTGACGAAGAGGGGCTCGGCGATGCGCTTGAGCTCCGCCTCGACCTCGGCGTCGCGGATCAGGTTCTGGGCCAGCAGCGGCTGCGCCGTGCCGCCGAGCAGCGCCAGCACCAGAACGACGATCGCGCGCCAAGCTCTCACCCGAATTCTCCAACGCTCGCCGGGGCCGGCGGCCGGGGCACCCCTCACCTTCGCGAGCCTAGCAGACCCGCCATGAAGGCTTGGTGAAAAACCGTGGTGCCACCGGCGCCGGGGCGGCGCCTCAGCGAACCCAGCGGCTCCACCAGCCCTGCCGCGCCGGCTGCGGCTCGGCCGCCTCCTCCGCCAGGGCCATCTCACGCTCCTCGCGGGCCGGTTCCTCCGTCTCGGCTGCGACCGGCTCGGGCACCGGCTCGAAAGCAGGCGCTGCAGCCGGCTCTTCCGCCGGATGTTCGGGCGACTCATCCGCCTGTTCGGCGGTCGCTTCCGGCTGCGGCTCGGGCTCGGCGCTGGTCGGCTCGGCCGCCACCGGTTCGTCCGCCGCCGGCTCGGCGGCCGCCTCCCCGGCCACCGGCGCCTCGGCAACCGGCGCTTCGGCTGCGGCTTCTTCCGGCGCCGCTGCAACGTCCGGCGTGTCATCGCCCGCAGGGGACTCCGCGGCGGCCGTCTCCTCGGCGGGGCGCCGCGCGCGCCGCCGTCGCCGCGGCTTCTTCGCTTCCGCCGGCGGCGCC